>WRBK01000001.1 GCA_009784575.1 Defluviitaleaceae bacterium
AAAAAAAAATTTATAAAGGGGGGGGGGGGGGGGGGGGCAATAGACAGTATGTATTTGTAATGAAAATGTAATGTTGAGTTATCCTTATATTTCTCACTGTTTATCTAAAGCTATCAGAAACAACCCATGAATAGTAGGGTAAGTCAAATCATCTGGCAAAGAATCTGCAAAGCATACCTTCTCCATTTCACTATGAGCAGGTATATCAGATAAGGCATGAACCACCGCAAAGAACACCTGCCCATTACCTGATATATCAATCCCACTAAAACTGCCGCTATACGAGCAGTCGCATAATGGCTCTATATCAAAATCAACCGCCCCTGTTTCTTCAAACAATTCTCTTTTGGCGGCCTCTGGGGGTGTTTCACCTTTTTCTATATGTCCGCCCTGTGTTTCCCATGTGGTTCTATTCTTGTGTTTGCTAAAAATCCATTTGCCTTTGTGCAGCGAGATAATATCTACATACTTGTATTCGCCAAGTGTGCCAAGTGGATATGTTGTGCATTTCATATATGAATCACCTCGATTACTCCAAATCCTCTAATGCCCAAACATCCACGCCTATATTTCCAAGCTCCACACATAGCCGTGAAATGGGCAGCCCCATTACAGTGAAAAAGTCGCCCTCAATGCGCTCTACAAGCAACGCTCCGCGTCCTTGTGCGGCATATGCGCCAGCTTTGTCGAAGGATTCATCGGATGCTATGTAGCCGCCTATTTCGTAATTGGTTAGTGGGCGAAAAAACACATCTGTCGCCTCTACAAAGCTATACGTCTCGTCCTCATTGCCTGTTTTGATGATGGCGACACCTGTGTAAACTGTGTGTTTGCGCCCTTGCAATGCCCTAAGCATAGCAAAAGCCGTAGCACCATCCGTTGGCTTGGTTAATACCTTGTCATCAAGCGAAACTAGCGTGTCGGCGGCTATGATGATGGCTTCGCCTGATATCTGCGCTCGTACAGCTCTGGCTTTGCGCAGAGCCAATTGCTCCACCTGCTCATGCGCCAAAATTTCACCGTCTACGCTTTCATCCACATCGCTTACGATAATTTCGCAGGGGATTCCTGCTTGCTCCATCAGTTGTTGTCGCCTAGGCGAGCTAGATGCTAGAATGATTCTCATAGGCTTGTCTCCATTATCCAATAGTTTTCATAACCTCATTAAACACCGCGCCAATACTTTTGTTTATAACCAAATCTGCTCGGCTATCGTATGTCGTTTCACCTTTGTTAATTAACACTAGGTTGCTACCGCCAAAATACTCAATTAGCCCCGCCGCAGGGTACACCACAAGCGACGTACCGCCTATAATCAAACAATCTGCGCGCCCTATGGAATTTATTGCAGAGCGCATCACATTATCATCAAGCGATTCGCCGTATAGCACCACATCAGGGCGTACTGTACCGCCACAACTTTCACATTTGGTTACATTTTCCCCTGCCAGCGCGTATTTTAAATCATATTTTTTCTTGCATTTTTCGCAATAATGCCTATCATTCGCTCCATGTAGCTCCATCACATTCTTGCTGCCCGCCGCCTGATGCAAACCATCAATATTCTGCGTTATTACGGCATTTAGCAGACCCCTTGCTTCAAGCTGTGCAAGTGCTATATGCGCCGCATTTGGTCTGGCATCTGCATGTATCAAGTTTTCTTTATAATACCGAAAAAACAACTCAGGGTTTCGGCGATAGCAATAATTGCTAATAAGCTCCTCAGGTGATGCACCATAGTTTTTTTGCGCGGTATAAAGACCCTTTTCGGAGCGAAAATCAGGCATGCCGCTTTCGGTGGAAACACCCGCGCCGCCAAAAAAGACGGTGTTTTTGCTGGATTTTATGATTTCAGCTAGTTTATTAATGCTCCCAATGTCCATTTTATACCTCGTTGTCAATAATATTTTTCCGCATCTCCAGCACCTTCTTCAAGCAATCCAAAGCCGCCTCTTCGGGGTTACAAAATGCCATGGCAGAATTACAAATATTGCTATACTCTTTACCAAAAATCATAGCATCCCTAACCAGGTGCGCAAGAGTCGCCGCACCATCAAGATGTATATAGCAAATGCAGTTTTCTTTGTAATTAATTTGCCATAGCGTATCGCCGAGTTTATTTGATGCAAATGCATTAGATTCAATAAAGTCCGCAAAATCTAAGGCATTGCCCCTTGTGTTGTCGTTTAAAACATTTTGTATAGCATCCTTGAAATCATTTATTTCCCTATACCTCCTCTGAATATATCTCCCACAAATATAGTGACGCAACCGACCCATAAGGTGCATACCGCCTAGCATACCGCTCAAACCGCTCGCGCGGCATATCTTTATGCCCATAAAGCCTCATCATGCCACGGCGAATGGCTAGGTCGCCAAAAGACATGATGTTTGGGCGTTGCAACGAGAAAATTAACAACATCTCTGCTGTCCAAACCCCTACGCCATCAAGCGCAGTAAGAGCCTTGATTACATCCTCATCATCCATATTTTTTAGCCCGTAAAAATCGATGCGCTCATCCATTGCTGCCTTCGCCACGCCCTTTATGTAGCTTGCCTTGCGCATGGACATTCCGCAAGCTTGTACACTATCTATAGAAATCGCATGTAATCGCGCCGCATCCATGCTATATAGCTCGCGTAACCTACGTGTTACTGTTGCTGCGGCTTTTGCAGATATTTGTTGCCCCACAATGCTCTCAATAAGAGATGCAAAAATATCAGGATTTACCCCGCGTTGTATCATGCCTATTCTATCAATGGCGGCGGCAAGCTTTTTGTCCTTGGCGCGCAAATGACTTAATTCTTTTTCACCATATTCAAAATTAATGGGATATCACCGCATTTCCTTCTGCATCTTTAGCTTTACGTACAGCGGCATTTGCCCGCTCAATAATCTCTGCAAGACTGGTGTCGCTTTGCTCTGCAATTGAGGTTGACACGCCCAAAGATGCCGTAATGGATAGGGATAAGTCAAAGCCTGTCATTACAAATTGTTGCTTGACGATATTGTCATGTATACGCCGTGCTGTTTTTGAAGCATATTTTGCATCTATACCAGGCAGCATAATAATGAATCGGTCGCCGCCATATCTCCCAACTATGGAATCATCGCGCAATACATGCCTGATGCGCCTTGCCAATATCCTTAGCACCTCATCGCTTACGTCATGACCATGCTCGTCGCTCACACCCTTAAAACCATCGGCATCTATCATCACAATAGAAAAAGGAATACTGTTTATCATGCAATATTGCAGACTTGCCTCTGCCGCATCTATAAAATAATGGCGGTTATATAGCCCTGTTAGCCCATCCGTGGAGGCTAGCCGCTCTAGCTGTGTTCTCATCTCTGCAAGGGCGGTAAAATCGCGTAGGTCGTGTATATAGCGTACAACATAAGGCTTGTTTGAAATCATCACACGCGTTAGTGTTATTTCGCATGGGATGATGTTGCCGTCTGGCTCAGAATGCATCCATTGGCTATGCGCATGACCTACCTCAAAGGCTTGACACAATATCTCATGCGCCTTTACCTCCGAAAGCTCGCCGTCCGCTTGGTATTTCGGAGAAAGATTGTCAAACTTCTCAACACATTCAGTGGCATCCGAAAACTGAAAAAGCTTGACCATGCGTTCATTTATGTCTACAATATTTTGTTTTTCGTCAAAAATAGCGTATGCCAAAGGCAAAGAATCCATTATTGCCTGTGAAAACCTTGTATTATTTTGTGACACTTTTGATTTTGAAAATAAGTTCATAAAAATCACCTCTAGTTACTATTTTATAGAATTTCGGATGATTTTGCAAGTGGCAATTGTGCGGTGATATAGGAGGTGGGGGATTGCCGATTGGGAAATGAGAGACAACCCCCGTCTTTTGCTTGTTTTAAAGCGAAGACGGGGGTGGTGGTCATATTCTGTAAGGGCGGTCGTGACCGCCCACTTTCTATGTTAATGCTTGCCAGCTTCCTTATAGAAAAACCACAATATCTCTAAACCCTAGCCCGATAAGAAATATAATATCCCTCACGTCTAAAGCCCAGATGCATAGCCGCGCCCGTCTCTGTAAAGTTATCGCGGTCTACCATAAAGAGGATTTCATGCTCCTGCTGTTTGGCAAAGCCCTTTTGCGCAGCGGTGCTTAGCAGGGATATTTTATCATCCATACTATCCGCCGCAACGCGATATATTTCCCAGCCGCTACGCATAATTACATAGCCCACAACCCCGCCATCGCGACTGATTATAAAAATATCCCAGATATGCGGATTTGTATGCAGTTCGGATAGCAAAAGCTCGCTATTCCAAAACATCTCAGGGCTGACCGCGTTATGGTAAGCGGCGAAAGTGGCGAAATTGTCAATTGTTACGGGAGCAATATCCCCTGCTGTTGGCAAATCCACCATATCCTTTTGAGCGAGGCGCATCTCCAAGCAGTTATCAGACATGACTGCCCCAACTGAAAGCAAATACTTCTCGGGCGCAAGGGTGTTGTGAAAGCAAAAGTCTACTAAAAAGCCAGAGTAGTTAGCGGAAAGATTCTCCCATACACGCTCTATGTCATGCATATCCACATCGTCTATTTGGATATATTTAGCGTTACCATTTACTGTTAGTTTTATGTCGTTCATGTTATAGATTCTCCAATCTCAAGGGGTATAGAAGGGTAACTTGTTCAAGCTTCTAATACATATGCTTGATGAGCAAGTCGTACTAAACGCCTGTATAATCAGCTTTGTTACAACTTGCTCATCAAGTATGTCTCTTAAAAACTTGAGCAAGTTGCATTACTTCTTAAACTTATTAAAAAACCCCTTCTTGCCTTCCTCCACGCTTTCACCACCCGCCGCCGCAAACTGCCGCAACAGGTCTTTTTGTCCATCTGTCAAGCTTCTAGGCACAACCAATTTCAGCACAACAACCATATCGCCAGACCTATTGGGCGAATTGATATGCGGAATACCCTTGCCGCGCAATGTCACCATTGCATCGGGCTGGGTGCCAGCCGAAAGCCTGTGAAACTCCTCACCATATGGTGTATCTATGCTGATTTCGCCGCCGAGTGCGGCTTGCGTAAAGCTTATTTGCTTTTCCATATAAAGGTCATTGCCGCGCCGCACATAGTTTGGGTGCGAGGATACCAAAATACGCACATACATATCACCCCGAGGCGCGCCAATGTCGCCCGCCTCGCCTTGCCCTGTGTAGCGTATGCTCTGCCCATTATCAATGCCTTTTGGCACACTAACGGCGATTTTTTTGCTTTTGTTCACTTTGCCGCCACCGCTACAGGTAGGGCATGGCTCTTTTATCACTTTGCCTGCCCCTCGGCATGCTTTACATGTTGTGGAGGTTTGCATGTAGCCAAGTGGGGTTTGCATAGTTTGCTGCACCTGTCCCGTGCCATTGCAAGGCTTGCAACTCTCAGGGGTCGTACCCGCTTTAGCACCCGTACCACGGCAATCATCGCAATTATCCTTTATATCAAACTCCAGCTCGCGCTCCACGCCAAAAATAGCATCTTCAAAGTCCACCTGCAAGGTAATCTCTACATCGCTACCCCTTGCAAGCCCACGCCGCGTACGCCGTCTGCCCCCAAAAACACCCATTTCATTGATAATATCAGCAAAGTCAGCAAAACTGCCAAAGCCACCGAACCCGCCGCCATGACCACTGCCGCCAAAGCCAGCCCCACTAGCCGCATGACCAAATTGGTCATACCGCGCTCGCTTTTCGGTATCAGAAAGCACGGTGTATGCCTCGTTTATCTCCTTAAACTTTGCTTCGGCTGTGGTATCACCAGGGTTTGAATCAGGGTGATATTTTTTCACCGCTGCACGATATGCTTTTTTTAGCTCGTCGTCGGTAGCGCCCTTTGCCACGCCTAGTAGTTCGTAATAATCTTGCTTTGCCATTTGGTTTAATCCCCTTCTTGTTGCAGTTGTTTCAGTGCATCTTCGCAATATTCTTGTAGTTCTGGTACATATTCTTGCGCTATTTTCCACAAAGTTTCAATGTCAATTTCGTAATATTCATGAGCAATCACATTGCGCATTGCTTTAATTTTTGTCCATGGCATCTTCACAAATTTCGTCCTAAAGTCATCAGAGAGGCGGTTGGTATGTTCGCCGATTTGAAAGACACTCATAGAAACAGAATTTTTGTATGCAAAGTCATTACAAAATAATTCATAGTCGTTACCGAATCGCTCAATAAACTGAGGAATTTCTCTGCAATATTTCAAAACCCTTTTTAAAATTATCTCATCTCTTTGCAATTTGCTCAAAAATGATGACCTCCTCTGCTCTTCAGGCACAAACACTGGCTCTTCTAAAAAAACACCCGCCTCATATAAAAGCACATGGTCGCTAGAGATTCTTTTTATAAACTCCGAGTTGGGATTACTTATACTTACAACATCTACTTTTACGCCAAGTCTGTCCTGCATATCATTTTGAAAATCATTAGACATCCACTCGCCGTAAATATTGCCGCCCTCGCAACGCAAGTCAATATCGCTATCAGCAGTATTATCACCACGAGCATAAGAGCCGAAGAGGTAAACCCTCTCGACCCCATACTCTTTGGCTATAGGTTCAACAGCCTGTTTTATATCATATATGCTCAATTTGTTTTTGACCATATTTTCTACACTTCCTTATAATCACCCTCAACCGTATCCCCATCATTACCACTAGCATCGCCCTCATGATGATGCTCATGCCCATCATGTCCGCCAGCCTCACCAGCTGCCTGATACACCTTGCCCGCTATGCCCTGCATAATCTCCGCAAGATTGGCGATGTCAGATTTTAGGATATCGGCATCAGCCGCTGTCATGGTGTCTATATTCATTGCATCATTACTTGATTTTAGCTTGCCTAGTGCCGCTTCAAGGGATGCTTTGTCCTCATCCACAATCACTTCGGCATTATCCGCCATTAGCTTTTCTGTTTGGAAGATAAGGCTATCCGCCTCATTCTTCGTGTCCACGATTTCTTTGCGAGCCTTATCGGCTTCTTCAAATTGCTTTGCTTCGTCCACGGCCTTTTGTATGTCCTCATCGCTCATCTTAGAAGACGCCGTGATGGTGATTTTCTGCTCCTTACCTGTGCCTTGGTCTTTTGCGGTAACATTGACGATACCGTTTGCATCAATATCAAAAGAAACCTCAATTTTCGGCACACCGCGGGGTGCTGGTAAAATGCCGTCTAGCCTAAATTCGCCCAGCTTTTTATTATCCTTGGAGAATTGGCGTTCACCCTGCACAACCACGATATCCACGGCATTTTGATTATCCGCCGCTGTGGAATAAACTTGCTTAGAATTTGCAGGGATAGCCGTATTGCGCTCAATAAGGCGCGATACCACGCCACCAAGGGTCTCAATACCCAAAGAAAGCGGAGTAACGTCAACCAGTATCAAATCTTTCAGCGATTCATCTCCGCTTAGCTTGCCCCCTTGAATAGCCGCGCCAATAGCCACACATTCATCGGGATTTATACCCTTAAACGGCTCATGCCCCGTAATATTTTTAACAGCATCTTGGATGGCAGGGATACGTGTAGAGCCGCCCACCAAAAGTACCTTGCCAAGCTGCGCCGCAGAAATGCCCGCATCTTTCAAGGCATTATTAACAGGCTCTATGGTTTGCTCCACCAAATCCGCTGTTAGCTCATTAAATTTCGCGCGGGTTAGGCGCATGTCCATATGCTTTGGACCATCTTGATTCGCCGTAATAAACGGTATGTTAATATCTGTTTGCGTAACGGTAGAAAGTTCTTTTTTCGCCTTTTCTGCGGCTTCTTTAACGCGTTGCAGAGCCAGCTTGTCTTTGGCTAAATCTATACCCTCGGTATTTTTGAACTCTTTCACCAAAAAGTCGATGATGCGTTCATCAAAGTCATCGCCGCCAAGGCGGTTAATACCGTTAGTGGAAAGCACCTCTACAACGCCATCTCCAATGTCAATAACAGAAACGTCAAATGTGCCGCCACCAAGGTCAAACACAAGGATTTTTTGTTCTTTTTCGTTGTCAAGCCCATAGGCGAGAGCCGCCGATGTCGGCTCATTGATGATGCGCTTAACATCAAAGCCAGCAATCTTGCCCGCATCCACAGTTGCTTGACGTTCATCATCCCCAAAATAAGCAGGAACAGTGATAACAGCCTCTGTTACAGTGCCGCCAAGATATGCCTCCGCATCCGCCTTTAGCTTTTGCAAAATCATAGCAGAAATTTCCTGCGGCGTATATGCCTTATCATCAACAGTTGTCTTTTGTTTCGTACCCATGGCACGTTTTATGGACATTACGGTGTTGTCTGGATTTGTGATGGCTTGGCGTTTTGCTGCCTCGCCTATGAGACGCTCGCCGCCCTTAGTAAAGCCCACGATGGATGGCGTGGTGCGCCCGCCCTCGCTATTAGCGATAACAACGGGCTTGCCGCCCTCCATAACAGATACGCATGAGTTTGTAGTTCCTAAATCGATTCCAATAATTTTAGACATATTTTTTATTTCCTCCTAGATTTTTTATCAATACGAGTCCATAGCTATTTTCATTGTTTATTCATTTTGATTTTCATTTCATTGCGAAGCTGCTCCTGATACAAATTATTGTTGCAAGTTTTTAATTTGTTTGCGGAAACATCTTTTGTTTCTTTCTTTAAGATGAATGCGGTATTCTTTTTGCCATGGCACGAGATGCAACCAGGAATGATTTTTTCTCCAGACACACCTGAGTCAGAGTTTATCATATGCATACCATGCTCTGCCTTTTTGTTGCACCCTTCAACAGAACAAATCAGAGGTTCTGTTCTTGAAAAATTGATGTAGTGATTCAACCATGAACCACAATCACATTCACGTTCCGATGTTCCAGACTTGTGTGTCCAATTTGTTAATACAGATATTGTCATAATTCGCCCCCATGTTTAATCTTTGCCAACTGCCCTTCCTATCCGCATCTCCTTACGCCACTGCGGCGGCTCGCCTATATCCGCAAAATACTCATCAAGCCTAACAATCTTACTGCCAGCATCAAGTGTCACAAAGGATGTTACATAAACTGCAAAGCCCTCTGTATCATATACTTTTGCCACAAAGATAGGCGTATTGCCAGATAGCTCCATGCGCACAACATCTGCCTGCCAGTCACCAGGATATTCGCAATTAGCGCGGATGTATTCATTGACATTAAAGCTCTCATTGCTATCATGCCAGTTTATAGTAGCATCGTCCGCGAAGAAATCCTTCAACACAGCGGCATCTTGTGCCGCAACGGCGGTCATAAATGCTCTTGCATCAAACATAAGCCCTCCTAATTCGCCACAACAACCACAGCATGACGAATGATAGTATCTTTGTACATATATCCGCCCTGCAACTCCTCCGCCACAACGCCTTCGCCTAGGCTCTCGTCTTCAATATGCGACACAGCCGAATGATACTTTGTATCAAAAGTCTCACCAACTGACGGTATCTTTTGAATCCCAAGATTCTCTAGCATAGTATGCAATTGGCTTTGTATCATCAACATGCCAGCGGCATATGAATTTGATTTATCCGCATTTTTCGTAGCCAATGCAAAATTATCAATAATAGGCAAAAGTGCCGAAACTACCTCGCGCACGCCTTTATCAAATATCTGTCCCAGCTCTTTAGATGTGCGGTTTCGGTAATTCTCAAATTCGGCGGCTTGATGGCGTATTTTGTCCATATATAGCGCGTTTAGCTCTTTTGCGGCGGCTAGTTCTAGCAAAAGTCCATCATGCTCTTTAGGCTCGGCATCCGCATCGTGGTTATCTAAAATAAAGTCATCCACAATTTCGCCTTCTAGCCCATTGAAGCTGTTTTTCTGCGGCTTGTCACCATCCTCCACCTTATCAATCACAATATCATCTATAATCTCGCCAATAATTTCTTCTTCCATATCTCTTCGCTTTTTTTTCGCCATTTTCTACCCCTCCTCTTCCTTGTGTTCAAAAGCCATATTGCGCAAAACCGAAACCACCTGCGAATAATCCATGCGCGTAGGTCCTATGATTGCAATATTGCCGAAAAAATGTTCATTGATGCGTATTTTTGCCTTTATAATGGAGCAATCTTGCAACATGGTATTTTCGTTTTCTGCACCTATCACAACCTGTATATCCTCGGAATTATCAGCTAAAAGCGTGATAAGTCCATCTTTTTCCTCCAAAGCACCTACAATGGCGCGAGCCTTTTCAAGATTTGCAAATTCTGGAAAATCTAATATGTTCTTTACGCCTGATGTGTATATCTGCACATTATCGGCAGATGACAAAGCCTCCGAAATAGCGGCTATCAGCGGCGCGGCAATGTCAGGGTTAATATGCAAGTCCATAAAACGCTGTTCGGTAACGCCGATAAATAGATTATTTAGCTCATCTCCACTAGCTCCGCCCAAAATGCGCGTTAGCTCCGCCGAGATACGCGCGGCTGTGGTGAGTCCTACTCCGCTTGCCTCTGGCAAAGGTAAAACACGATTTTTCACAGTATTTTGGTCTGTGATGAGCATAAGAGCAAAGATGCCGTCATCTACAGGAACAAGCTGGATATGCTTGATTTTATGCCTTTGCGCCATAATGTCCGCGGCAACGGTCGTATAGTTTGTAAGCAAGGATATAGCGCGGGAAAGCTCATGCATCAGAAGGTCCACTTGGTTTAAATTTTGTAAAATAGATTGCTTGAGAAATTCTGCCTGCTGATTCGTTAGCCGTCTTTTCGGCATTACCTCATCCACATAAAGGCGATAACCCTTATCAGATGGCACGCGCCCAGAGGATGCATGAGGTGCTACGATATAGCCCATCTCTTCAAGGTCGCTCATTTCGTTGCGAATGGTAGCGGAGGACACGCCGAGGTCGTATTTTCTTGCTATTGTGCGAGAACCAATAGGCTCTGCTGATTCGATATAATCGTTAATTATGGCTTCTAAAATTTTTATTTTCCTGCGGTTAAGCATATAATCACCCCGCTTTGTGTATGAAACATTTCATTTTTGTTAGCACTCTAAGCCAGTGAGTGCTAACAAAAAATAATATACCATGAATTGAAATATATGTCAAGAGAATTTTTACAAAATATGCTTGCAATATTTAGTTCTATATAGTACAATACTATCTAGGGGGGTGATACAAATAAAAAAATATGGCGGTTTCCTAATGACACGAATTAATAAGTTAAGCGGACGCGCTTGGGAGCGGTTACTGAAAGAGTGCGGCGTGGATGCCTTTAATGGTGCGCAGGGTAGGATACTTTATGTGCTATGGGAGCATGAAAAGCTCACTATTACAGACATAGCACGCTTTACATCGCTAGCAAAAACAACCCTTACAAGTATGCTAGACCGAATGGAGACAGCAGGGCTTGTGGAGCGCGTGCCAGATACGCAAAATCGCAGGCAGATATTTGTCCTCTTAACAGAAAAGGCGAGGGGATATCGGGAGAAATACGATAAACTCTCTGATGATATGAACGATATTTTTTACAAAGGATTCTCGGATGAGGAAGTGGCGGGTTTTGAGAGCCAATTGCGTAGGATTTTGGCAAATTTTGAGAGTGATGATTTTGCGATACCAAAAAACAACGAAAGCGAGGAAAGATAATGCATCCAAAAGCAATGTTTTTATACGGAACAAACAAAGAGGGCGGCAACCCGAATTTCGCGCTATTTACATGGTTTACACTATGTTGGGATGGCGAGCTTTGCGCCATGGTCTGCATAGGCGAGAACAAGCTTACAAAAGACCGCATTCTGGCAGAGGGCAAGTTTTCTGCTAATCTCGTAAGCGGGGCAATGTTGCCACTTGCGGACTACTTTGGTAACAAAAGCGGTTATGATGTAGATAAAATGGACATTGATGTGAAAACCCGCCGCGGTAAAGTGCTTGATGTGCCTATTTTATCAGATAGCCCTCTGATATACGAGCTGGAGGTAAAGCATCATATGCCTTTAGAAGAAGATAGTAGCGTATTTATCTGCAAGATACGCAATGAAATAAAGCCAGAGGGCATAGGGGAAGGGAATTTGGAGGATTTTGTGCGCCAGACACCTCCTGCTCTAACCATTGGCTATGAATATTACACCGTACAGCCCACATCCAAAGGCAAATGGGGGCAATGGAAGAACAAGGAGAGTTGATATGGATTTTTTCTTAGAGCTTTCACATGAGCAATTTTATTGGCTTAGAAGAGTAGTTATCGCCGCCTACGGCGAAAAGGTGAGGTTTGCAAGGGACTGGGAGGGCGGCATCGCCACTGTTATAGTCTTTGAAAACGGTAGCTACATATGGTGTCTGCCATCAGAAAAGCCATATACCCAAGGAAGAGGAAGGGTTCATTTTCCTAGATTCACCAATAAAGAGGATTATTGCATGGCTTACAGCCGCCTTGAGGGGGCTGGATTAACCCCAAGTGCCATAGGAGATTTCTCTGACAAAACAGGGGCGATGATGTCTGGCAAAAAGGTTGGTCAGTATACATTCTTATCATTTTGTGTGCAGGGACAGGGGCTAGATTTTGAGATATGCATGGAGCCAGAGCATTCTTGGGCTATAGTGACAGATGATGATTGGATATTTTAAACGGAGGGTTATATGGATAAAAATGTAATTGAGTTTCTAGTTAAAGCCAAGCAGACCATCTTTGCGGGAAATGGCGAAAAACTAGAACCATCAAGACCAAACTCAAAAAACTTGCGATTTGCGGAGGGCGATTTGCAATATATTGATACATATTTGGGTGGTGCAAAATTTGCGGGCGAAGAGGCTTTGTGGCGTGATGATAAGTCTTTTTGGGCAATGAATTATATTGGTAGGCTTTTGTCCCAAGATTCTTCGATTTTTGACTTTCTAAACGAAGCCTTATTGCTTGTGTCAGCCGAATACCCTTATCGCGGACCATTGCGGCATGAAAACGGGGATTATTTATACATCTGCGCCGTAGAGGGTGATTTTCATTGGTTCTCAGGTGTCGAGGAGGTATTTTACAAGGGCGATAAGGTTTATGAGCTTGTATTTCATGGCGGCGATGTGTTATAATGGTATATAAAGTAAAATAGACATCTCCCCTGACCTGTTTCACACAATTTTTCTTTTACTTTTTCTTCTCGATGTTTTTCAAGTAAAAGCACTTGAAAAACACCCGCCAGAAAAATTTTCGCAAAGAGCGCGAAAATTACACTCGGAAAAATTGGTTCAACATGGGTTAGCGGACAAGTCTAATAACACGGAGGATACCATTGTGAAAAAACTCGGATTAAATGAAATACGCGAAAAATATCTAGCATTTTTTGAGAGCAAGGAGCATTTGCGCTTACCTAGCTTTTCTTTGATACCAGAAAATGACAAAACATTATTGCTGATAGTGGCAGGTATGGCACCCATGAAGCAATATTTCATAGGACAAGCCACACCGCCCAGCCCACGCGTAACTACAAGCCAAAAATGCATACGCACAGGTGATATAGAATCTGTAGGCAAAACAGACCGCCATGGCACATTTTTTGAGATGCTTGGCAACTTTAGCTTTGGCAACTATTTCAAAGAAGAGACCATAGCATGGGCATGGGAATTTTTAACAAAACACATGGAAATCCCAGAAAGTAAGCTATCCATCACCATATATAATGACGATGACGAGGCGCATAAGATATGGAATGAAAAGGTCGGCGTATCTGCCGAGCGCATTTATCGCATGGGTAAAGAAACCAATTTTTGGGAGCTGGCAAGTGGGCCTTGTGGACCTTGCTCTGAAATTTTCTATGACCGCGGACCAGAATATGGCAAAGATGACTTCTTGGAAAGCGAGGCGGCCGGCGAAGACCGCTATATCGAGATTTGGAATCTTGTTTTCATACAGTTCAATAAATCCGAAGATGGCGAATACAGCAATCTACCAAAGCCTAGCATAGATACGGGCATGGGGCTTGAGCGCATTGCTATGGTTATGCAGGGCGAAAAGTCGCTGTTTGATGTGGATGTGATGAAAGCTATAAGGGACGAAATTTGCAAGATTGGCGGCTTGAGTTACGATAATAATGCCAAAAAGGATATTTCCATAAGGCTGATTACAGACCATATTCGCTCGGCAGTATTTATGGCCTCCGATGGCATTATGCCAGAGGGCGAAGGGCGCGGCTATGTTTTGCGCCGCCTTATTCGCCGTGCGGCGCGTCATGGTAGGCTTTTAGGGCTTACAGACCGCTTTTTGGCGCGGCTTGCGGCTGTTGTTACGGCTAATTTTGGCGCGGCATATCCAGAGCTTGTGGAAAAGCAAGATTTTATTGCAAAGGTCATTGACCAAGAAGAGCAAAGATTCTATGAGAACTTGGACAGCGGTATGAATCTGCTTGTTAAGCTAAAACAGGATGCTGTTGCCGCTGGCAAAAAAGATATAGCAGGCGCAGATGCCTTTAAGTTGCATGATACCTTTGGATTCCCGCTGGAGCTTACAAAAGAAATTTTGGAAGAAGAGGGCTTGGCTGTTGATGAGGCTGGCTTTCATGAAGAAATGGAAAAACAGCGCAACCGCGCAAGGGCGGCACGTGAGGATTCTGCTTATGCTGTGGGTGGCGGCTCTGCTTTTGATAGCATAGACGGCGAAGCTACGAGCTTTGCAGGATATACGCAAGAATGCGTAGAAAATGCGAAGATTCTGCATATTGCGACAGATAATGTATTGGTTGACAAAGCCAGTGAGGGTACAGAAATTGCCGTAATTGTTGATAAAACTCCTGCGTATGCTGAAAGCGGCGGGCAAATGGCGGATTACGCAACCATCACTACCCCAAGCGGAGAAATATCCACAACTGATTGTATTAAGACTTCCAGCGGACAGTTTGCTCATATAGGTAAGGTGGTTTTTGGGGAAATTAGCATTGGGCAAGCCGCTAAAATAGCTATAGATAGCACGCGCAGAAATGGCATTACCCGTCATCATTCTGCTACGCACTTGCTACACATGGCATTGCGCGATGTGCTTGGCTCACATGTAACCCAAGCGGGCGCGGCTAAATTCCCAAATCGCTTGCGCTTTGACTTTTCACATTTTGCGCCAGTTACGCCAGAGGAGCTTGCAAAGGTTGAAAATATAGTAAATAACACAATTTTGCGCGACTTGGCGATAAATATTGAGGAAATGCCAATTGCAGATGCCAAGGCAAGAGGAGCTGTGGCTCTTTTTGGTGAAAAATATGGCGATATTGTACGCGTTGTTGATATTGGCGGCATTTCTACGGAGCTTTGCGGCGGCACACATCTAAAATCTACCGCACAAATTGGTTCATTTAAGATAATATCAGAAAGTGGCATTGCGGCAGGCGTGCGCCGTGTTGAAGCCATTGTTGGCGAGGCTGCTCTTGCGTATTTCAATGATGCTTGCGCTAAGGTTGCCGAAATTTCGGCTTTCTTAAAGACACAGCCAGATAATTTGATGGCGCGTATTGAACAATTGATAAACAGTGCGAAGGATGCTGAAAAGCAGTTGGCAAAATTAAAACAAGCAGATGCAAAATCCAATGTTGATAGCATTTTGGCGGGCAAAGAAGATATTGGCGGCATAGCTGTAGCCAGCGCGACCCTTGAAGACATTGATGCGGAGGGCTTGCGCGGATTGTCTGATGATTTGATATCCAAACTGGGCAGCGGTGTTGTGTTGCTTGCTGGCATAGCAGATGGCAAGGCTAACATTCTTGTGCGTGCCACAAAAGACCTAACACCTGACATACATTGCGGCAATATCGTAAAAGCCGCAGCTACAGCAGCTGGCGGTGGCGGTGGCGGACGGCCAGATATGGCGCAGGCAGGCATAAAGGATGCCGCAAAAGTGCCTGTAGCTATGGATGCCGCAAAAGCAGTTTTGAAGGGATGATGATATGGAACTTGTGAAGCTAAATATGCAGGATGAAGATATGATGATGGCTCTGTTGCCGCTTTATCAAGATTACGAAGCGACAATTTCGGAAGAGGAATTAGAAGATATTTTTCCTCCTGATAAGTTTCAGGAAAATTATGAGCATTTTACAGATCATTTTAATGGATTAACAACATATATTTGTATGATAGATGGCAAATTCAAGGGCTTTGTTGGCTTTCATGTGGATGCGAGACCTATAGCGGCTATGCTGATGGCTATGATGGTTGGGGGCATATATCCGAAATCTATACGGTTAAAGAATCGCGAGGAACTGGACTTGGCAAAGTTTTAGCCAAGAAGGCAATCGAAGACCTTAGCAAACTGAGTGTCAAAGGTGTTTATTTAACAGATATAGCTGATAATGGTGCTTTTTGGAAGTCCCTTGGCTTTGCTGACACTGGCAAAATAGAGCCAGATGAGGGCGGACTAATTTACGAAAAGAGGTGCGATTAAATTGGATATTTACGAAGCAATTAATACCCGTAGAACTGTACGGGATTTTGAAGATAGGCAAATTGACATGGCAATAATCGAGAAAATTATTGCTGCAGGCTTAAAAGCACCCACAAATGACCATATGAGAGATTGGGAATTTGTGGTTATTGGCGATAAGAGCAAACGAGCAGAGATTTTAAAGCTTATCCCAGAAACATTCACAAAAACTGAGGTGAGCGAATGGCTGGATTCATGGGATTCTGTGGATAATGACCAAAGGAATATGTACTTGGATGCCGTGCCGAAACAGCACGCTATGTTATATAATGCAGGTTGCTTGATACTGCCGTTTTTTAAGCAAGAAGGCTCGCTATTACAACCAAAGTCTTTAAGCTCCCTAAATAGCTTTGCCTCCATATGGCTTTGTATAGAAAATATCCTGCTTGCGACGGTGGCAGAGGGCATATTTGGCGTAACAAGAATACCCATGGAAAATGAATCACGTCATATCAAGCGCGTGATTGACCATCCATCAGATTATATTATGCCATGCTATATAGCACTTGGGTATCCCGCAAAAGGTGCCGCAATGCCTAAACAAAAGGGTGTGTCGGCGAAAGAAAAGATACGTATGAACGCCTGGTAATCATAAAAAACAGTCATCCATTTTCAGATGACTGTTTTTTATTATTCTTAAATTGACATTACCGCCAATCTTCGCTATAATTATCTCAAAGAAAGGGGTGCGGTTATGAAAAAACGTGCATTAATAAGTGTTTGGGATAAGACGAATGCTGTGGATTTTGCAAAAGGACTTGTTGGACATGGCTATGAGATTATTTCTACGGGTTCTACAGCAAAAATGCTGATAGATGCTGGCATTGATGCTATAGAGGTGACTAATGTCACGGGCTTTCCTGAATGCCTTGATGGGCGCGTAAAAACCCTTCACCCTGCCATACATGGCGGTATTTTAGCGCGGCGCGATATGCCTAGTCATATGGATTTTCTTGCCTCACAGGGCATCTCCGCAATAGATATCGTGTGCGTTAATTTGTATCCTTTTAAAGAGACAATATTAAAGCCAGATGTCACATTGACTGATACTATAGAGAATATTGATATCGGTGGCCCTGCTATGCTGCGCTCTGCGGCTAAGAATAATGATTCTGTGGCTGTGATTGTGGATGTGGCTGACTATGAAATGATACTTGATGAATTAAATGAGAGTGGCGAGATATCTAAGCAAACACGCTTTGCTCTTGCGGCTAAGGCATATTCTCACACCGCTGCCTATGATGCTTTGATTGCGTCGCATCTGGGCAAACTAGCAGGACTACCTCCGTTTCCAGATAAAATCACATTAACATACGAAAAGGTGCAAGAGTTGCGCTATGGCGAAAACCCGCATCAGGCGGCGGCTTTTTATCGTGAGATTGGAGCTAATGCTAATGCTTTAGTCAATGCGAAGCAACTGCATGGCAAGGAGCTATCTTTCAATAATATAAATGATACCCATGGTGCATTGGAGCTTTTGCGCGAATTTGATGGAGATATACCAACTATCGTTGCTGTAAAACATTCCACCCCTTGCGGCGTTGGCAGCGGACCAAGCCTGTATGAAGCTTGGCAAAAGGCATATGCCGCCGACCCTGTGTCCATCTTTGGCGGCATCATAGCTGCAAATTGCGAAGTGGATGAGGAAACCGCCACGGAAATCGACAAAATTTTTGTAGAAATAGTGATTGCGCCTAGCTTTAGCGATGATGCCATAAAAATCCTAACTAAGAAAAAGAATATAAGATTACTAACCGTAGGGGCGACCTGTGGTCGCCCGAATACCGCGCAGGATTTCAAAAAAGTAAGCGGTGGTCTGCTAATACAAAATGCTGACGATACTCTCTTCGACGACAAAGACACCCTGACCTGCGTAACCGAAAGAAAGCCAACCGACAGTGAAATGACCGACCTGCTTTTTGCTTGGAAGTTAGCAAAGCATGTAAAGTCCAATGGCATAGCAATAGCCAAAGATGGCGGCTCTATCGGGCTTGCGGGGGGACAGGTTAGCCGCATATGGGCTTGTAAACAAGCTATTGACCATGCTCATGAATTTTTGGGTGCAGATGCTGCACAGGGCGCGGCTCTGGCATCTGATGCCTTCTTTCCCTTCCCTGATTGTGTGGAAGAGGCGCATAAGGCAGGCATAACCGCCATCATCCAACCTGGCGGTTCGAATGGTGATGCGGCATCTATTGAGGCTTGCAATAAATATGGCATAGCTATGGTGTTTACAGGGATGAGGCATTTTAGGCATTGATTTCAAAGAGGAGGAAGATATATGACACAAGTAACTTTAAGTGATTTTGCGGCGAATGTTTATGGATATATTGAGAAGCTTGATAGCGAGGGGATTACATTGGTCAAGAATGGGGAAAGCATAGCCGTGATAGCTGTTGCCCCTGAAAAAAATTGACATGGGCAGAAAAATACAGCGGTATTATTTCGTTGCCAGATGGTTTTGACGAAAAAGAATTTGAGATGAATAGGTTGTGGGAGAAATATGAAAGTCTTGATTGATACAAAGTTATAATGGATGTCTTGCTGTCAAGAGTGCCGCATTATGAGCTATCATTGCAGTGCATGGTTTTTTGCGGCAAGCTGGGCAATGGTTATATTACCTCTACACAAACAAAAGATATTTTATTTTTTAGAGAAGAACAGATTTTCTAATGCAAGTGCCAAACGAATTATCGGCTGACCCAAGCAAAGTAACAGAGTTGAAATGGTTTGATATTAAGGATATACCAAAAGGAATTAGTTCGCCTGTAAAAAAGGCGGCTGGAGACTTTTGTAAATTGGGCAAAAAACAAAGGATGATACTATGCTAGACATCGCCCTAGTGGGCTGCGGCGGCATGATGCCGCTACCAAATAGATATCTTAGCTCCGCACTTTTACGCTACGAAGGGCGCATGATGCTCATTGACTGTGGCGAAGGCACGCAGGTTAGCGTAAAACAGGTGGGCTGGGGATTTAAAAATATCGACTGCATTTGCATAACCCATTTTCATGCTGACCATGTGGCAGGGCTACCTGGGCTTTTACTGACCATTGGCAGCAGTGGGCGCGAAGAGCCTATCACCATTGTGGGACCGCAAGGGGTAGAACATGTGGTACGCAGCCTTTGTGTTATTGCCCCTGAAATTCAGTACCCCATAAACTTTATTGAATTGCCCTACCGCGGCGAATCTAACATACCCATACCCATGACCAGCTATAAGCTGTCCGCCATACCTGCCAACCACAACTGCCCTTGCTTTGCATATCGCATAGATATAAAGCGCACTGGCAAATTCGACCTCGCTGCTGCCCAAAAATTGCCGATACCTCGTAAATATTGGGGTTTTTTGCAAAGAGGCGACGAGATAGAGCATGATGGGCGCATTTACACGCCAGAAATGGTGCTTGGTGCTGGGCGCAAGGGGCTTGCGGTGTCGTATTGCACAGATTCGCGCCCGCCACGAGGGCTGGCAAGTTTTGTAAAAAACAGCGACATCTTTATATGTGAGGGACATTATGGCGAGGACGAAAAGTTGGACAAAGCCAAAAGCCATAAGCATATGATTTTTAGTGAAGCGGCAAAAATCGCCAAAGATGGCGAAGTAAAGGAGCTTTGGCTTACGCACTTCTCTCCCGCTATGCCAAATCCTGAAATTTTTATTGAAAATGCGCGCGCTATTTTTGAAAATAGCCATGTGGGATATGATAGGATGGTGGCTACGATTGGGTTTGAGAGAGATTGACCATGGATAATATTAACATAGATGATTTGAAAAAACAGGTTTTATCTAAGGGCATCCTTTGGACAGAAAACATAGCTTTGCGACTTAGAGACCGCGGAATCAAACGCGCTGATGTAATAAATTGCATATTAAAAGGCGAAATAATAGAGTAATATATTGACGACACCCCATATCCAAGTTGCCTAACACTCGGCACTTCTGCAATAGGGAAAGCTGTGCGTGCTGTTTGCAGCTTGGATGCTGGTATCCAGTGTTGCATGATTACAGCATACTATCCTAGCCATGACAAATGGGAAGATGATTTTAGGACAAGGAGGTAAAATAAAATGACAACCTGTTTTCGTTGCGAAGGTAATGTGCAATCAGCAAAAAAACTCACGCCATTACTCTTGTTGATTGTGTGATTATAGTTAAAAATGTGCCTGCTCTTGTATGCAGACAGTGCGGAGAGGTGTATTTTATTGATGAAGTTATGGAAAATTTAGAAAATATTGCTGACAAACTGGAGAGTATAATAAAAGAGGTTGCAATTGTTGATTATTCAGACAATGTTGCCTAAAACGATATAAAATCTGTAGATGAAAGATGTGATTGAATGAGTTGCAATGATATTACGCTACAAAAATTCACTGTTGTATTTTCAAATGATATATGTTATAATACTAGTGATCAAGCGATGGCATAGTCCAAGTGTCAGTATTCTTGGACTATGCCATGCAGCCGGGCCCTTTGAGGGCAGCAGCGGTACGAGAAATCGGACAGCCTGCGGGACACCTTCCCGCAGGCTGTCCGATTTTTTATATACAGCATAAAATATCATGAGGTGATAAATTATGAAAAAAGTTTTTGTGGCAATGAAAACCAATTATGAGCTAGTTTTGGCTCTCTTGTGCGGCGCGCTCATCCTTTGTGCATGGCTGTTACAGACATGGGGGGTCTTGTATAGTGGCATTGCGCTATATGTTTTAGCCTATTTGGTTGGTGGCTTTGTTAAGACAAGGGAAGGCTTTTTGGAGGCAATTAAGGAAAAGGACTTGAATGTAGACATTTTGATGATGCTTGCGGCTATTGGTGCTGCCATCATTGGCTATTGGGGAGAGGGCGCAATGCTTATCTTTATCTTCTCTTTAGCGGGAGCAATGGAAACCTATACTTTCAACAAATCTCATAAGGAAATATCTGCCCTTATGGATTTGCAGCCAGAAACCGCAATAAGGCTAGTTGATGGCAAAGAAGAAGAGGTTGCTGTAGGAGATTTACATATAGGCGACATCATTTTGGTAAAGCCAGGCGAGCGCATCCCTGCCGATGGCTCTATATCCTTAGGCGAAACCAATGTGGACGAATCCGCGATAACAGGCGAATCTATACCAAATGAAAAGGGTGTTGGTGATGAAGTTTTTGCATCTACAGTAAATATGCGCGGCTCTATACAAGTGAAGATTAACAAGCCAAGTGACCAGACCCTGTTTCAAAGAATTATACGCCTAGTGCAAAATGCCCAAAGCGAAAAATCTCCATCCCAACTGCTTATAGAGAGATTTGAAGGACCATACGCAAAAATAGTTATTGCTGTTTCTACCGCCGTTATCCTTTTGGGCTATTTTGCCTTTGGCATGGAGCTTTCTGCGGCTGTTTACCGCGGCTTGGTGCTTTTGGTCGTTGCATCACCTTGTGCTCTTGTGGCATCTATCACGCCCGCCACATTATCTGCAATCTCAAATGGCGCACGCAGCGGCATACTGTTTAAAGGTGGTGTTCAGTTAGAGAGATTAGCAAGCCTAAAGGTAATTGCTTTTGATAAAACAGGCACACTTACAAAGGGCAAGCCTGTGGTTACAGATATTTATGCTAAAAAGGGAATGACCGAAAAAGAGCTGATGGAGATAACATCTTCTATTGAGAGCCACTCTACCCATCCGCTTGCTGATGCCATCATTAACCACGCAAAGAGGCAATATGATATAACGGTGACAGCACCTACACTCATAGAAAATGTAGTTGGCTTTGGCGTAAAAGGTGAATATGACGGCAAGAGCTACAAAATAGGCAAGGCAGATTTTGTGAGCGATGCAGCCGAAGATTTTAATGACAATGCGGCAAGTCGCTTGCAAAAAGAAGGCAAGACCATTGTATTTATTGGCGATGATGAAGGCATAGTTGGTCTAATTGCTTTGAAAGACACAATAAGACCCGAAACAATAGATGCCATAGCAAGCCTTAAAGAGATTGGCATAGAATCTGCCATGATTACTGGCGATAACGAGCAAACCGCAAAGGTTATTGCTGAAGAAAGTGGGCTTACAAATTATTATGCATCATGCCTGCCAGAAACAAAGGTGGATGTTGTAAAAGAGCTGAAGGAAAAATATCAGACTGTAGCCATGGTGGGCGATGGCATAAATGATGCCCCTGCCCTTGCTACAGCCGATATTGGTATAGCCATGGGCGAAGGCACGGATGTAGCCCTTGAAACAGCCGATGTTGTGCTTATGAAAAACAATCTTGGTTCTTTATCAAAAGCAGTGGGTCTATCCAAGCGCTTAAAGGTTGTTACAAGGCAAAATATCATCTTTGCCATATCGATTATGATGTTATTTGCTGTGGCAAACTTTATAACGGCTGTGCCTATACCTTTGGCGGTTATTGCGCATGAAGGTAGTACAATCCTTGTTATACTAAATGGCTTGAGACTTTTGAGGAGTAAAAAGGCAAAAGTTATGGACAAAAGACATGTTGAAGCTTTGGGCATTGATTCATGCGAGGGTGATTTTTACAAGACATGCACAATGAGCATAGAAAAGTGCGCAAAAGTAGCACAAGGAGGGGTTTGCCCTTTGCAACCTGTAGCTAATCCAAGTTAATAAATTATATGGAGGGTTAGAAGAATATGGAATTATGGTTTCTGTATGCCTTGATGGCTGCTATATTTGCGGCACTCACAACAATATTAGCCAAAATCGGTTTGAAGAGCGTAGATTCTCATTTAGCCACAGCCATACGCACAATGGCAGCTCTTGCATTTGCTTGGGTTATAGTGTTTGTATTCGGCTCTCAAGGCGAGATAGTTTATATGGATACAAGAACATGGATATTCCTTGTACTATCTGGTCTAGCAACGGGTGGTGCATGGCTATGCCGCTTTCGCGCACTTAAACTTGAAAATGTAAACAAAGTAACGCCAATAACAAAAAGCAGCACCATATTAACCATGATACTAGCATTTGTATTCCTTAGCGAGCCTTTGGGTTGGGCTATGGCGGCAGGCATGACCCTAATGGGGATTGGCACATGGTTAATGCTTGAACTAAAGAAAAACAGAGATAAAGCAAAAGAAAAAGGAACTGGCATGGCATGGCTTTTATTTGCGGCTTTAGCCGCGATATTTGCCAGTTTAACAGCAATTTTTGGTAGCCTTGGCGTTTCTGATATGGATGCTAGCCTTTGGACAGCTATAAGAACTGTGATTGTAGCAATTGTGAGCTGGGCGATGGTTTTTATGACGGGAGGTCAAAAGAAGATAAAGGCAGTAAATGCCAAGGGTTGGGTGTTTTTGATACTATCTGGTATTGCTACGGGCGCAAGCTGGATATTTTTCTATCATGCCCTTAGATTAGGCAATGCAAGCCATGTTGTTCCTATTGACCAACTAAGCATTATTATCACCATGGCATTTGCGCGGATTTTCTTGGGCGAGAGATTCTCTAAGCAAAGTCTTGTCGGGCTTGCTATTTTGACCATAGGTATCTTATTGCCATCGCTTATATCATTATAAAAAAATTTATGAAATAAACAGACTTTTCAAAAATGATTACGTATGATATAATGATATGGTGAATGAGTGGTTTAAGGTGGTGACTTTGTTGAACTATGCTAAAATGACGGATTATGAGCTGGTTGCAGCTTGTATTGAGGGCGAGAAAAATAGCTTTGAGGAGCTTGTTTCGCGCTATAAAAATTTGGTTTATTCTGTCGTTTTGCGTATGGTGACAGATAAAGAGGATGCAAACGACCTTGCCCAAGAAGTTTTTATCAAGATTTATCGCAATCTGGAGAAATACAGCGAAGAATATAAATTTTCTACATGGACAATAAGAATCGCCACAAACCACGTCATAGATTGGCGCAGGAAGAAAAAATATGAAACTGTAAGCATAGATGATGAAGAAAATACTGTTGCGGGCGGCTTGATGGCTAATAGCGGTGCATCGCCAGAGGATGAGTACATAGCGGATGAACAAAGCCGCATGTTAAGGGACTTGGTGGCAGGGCTGCCAGATATTTATAGAGTACCCATTGTGCTGTATCACGAGCAGGGACTTAGTTATCAAGAAATATCTGAGATAACGGGCGAGCCGCTGTCAAAGGTAAAAAACCGCATATTTAGGGGGCGCAAGCTGCTAAAGGAAAGCTTGATGAATTTAAGGAGAGGTGGTGAAAGCTATGGTGTCGGCATGTGAGAAATACGGTGAATTGATGATGAAGTACATGGATGGGCGGCTTGATGATTTTGAGCAAATGAATCTGGATAAGCACATGGAAGCTTGCGAAGCTTGCCGCGAAGACTTTGCTATGTATCAAGAGATGCTGGCTAGCTTTGACCATAGCAATGAAGAAATAATCGAAGCTCCAGAGGGCTTTGCCGCTGCCGTAATGGAAAAGGTAGAGGATATAAACATTTATTTCCCAACAAAGATACGCAATGACGGCAAAGTGCTAGATAGCGTTATAATGGCTGTTTGGGGATTCTTGGTGGCTACATTTGTTATGGGTAGCGCACTTTTGCTCTATAACGAGGCTATTTTTGAATGGCTAACTGCCAATGGTCTGGGCGTTATTGTTGCAGCTTTGCAACCCATTGTGGATTTTGCCTTTGGTATAAGTAGCGCAATAGGTGGGTACACATCTATTGCTTCTGGCTGGTTTGGTACGAATATTAGTGACTTTGCGATAATTGCCCTAATTATCTTTGTTGGGCTGGTAGCTGTGCAGTTCTATATGTCGCCAAAATACGCTCAGGTAGCGGCACAGATTAAGAAAAGACGCAGGAAGATAATGTAGAAATAGTTTGACATTGTTTGTAATGCATGGTACAATGTAGATATATTCTTAGACATCGAACCACCAGAAAATTTCAAATGGGAAAACAATACCCTAGGGCCTCTATCCCTAGGGTATTGAACTTTAGAAGAACAAGTCTCTCAAGTTTTTAAGTATAACCAAGATTACTTTAATGGCTTTCGCCATTTTATAAGCTTTGGCTATGTACTCTCGTTGCTTAGACATCTTCCCACCTCCTTCTTTCAGTTGGGATGAAGTTAGCATAACATAATATGACAATTTTTGCAAGAAGAGGTAAATATCAATGAATAAAATCAACATACTAGGCATAGAAACCTCCTGCGACGAAACCAGCGCATCCGTGGTGGCTGATGGGCGCGAGGTACTTTCCAACGTAATACATTCGCAGATAATGGAGCATAGAAAATATGGCGGTGTTGTGCCTGAAATAGCATCGCGCCGCCATATTGTTAAGATTGATGATGTGGTATCCGCCGCCCTTGATGAGGCAGGGCTTGCACTATCTGATATTTCCGCTGTGGCTGTAACACATGGACCAGGGCTTGTTGGTGCGCTTTTGGTCGGGCTTAATTTTGCAAAAGCTATGGCATATGCGGCGGGCTTGCCGCTTGTTGGTGTGCATCATATAGCAGGGCATATCGCATCCAATTATCTTGACAATGCCGCATGGCAACCGCCTTTTATCGCCCTTGTTGTTTCTGGCGGGCATACGCAGCTAATACATGTGCGGGATTATGATGATTTCGTTATTATGGGCAAATCTCTTGATGATGCAGCTGGCGAGGCATACGATAAAGTGGCGCGTTGCCTTGGATTGCCCTATCCTGGCGGGGTGCAGATAGATAGATTGGCGCAAGAGGGCAATGCCTCGGCTATAGACTTTCCGCGCGTGTTGCTTGGGGCTGGCAGCCTTGATTTTAGCTTTAGCGGGCTAAAATCCGCTGTGCTTAATTATCTTAATAGTGCGAAAATGGCGGAGCGCGAAGTATCCCATGCCGATGTTGCCGCTTCTTTTCAGCAGGCTGTGATTGAGGTACTAACAAAAAAAGCCATGATGGCTTGTGAGATAGCAGGTTGCAATCAATTGGCAATAGCGGGCGGCGTTGCGGCAAATTCTGCATTGCGTGCCGCGCTGGAGCAGGCATGTTCAAAGAACAATATCACGTTAAATATACCAAAACCAATTTATTGTACAGATAACGCCGCGATGATAGCTGCCGCGGGGTATTATGACCATATCAAGGGGCGGCACGCGGGGCTTGTGCTTAATGCTGTGCCGTCGTTGGCGTTGTCGTGAAACACTGCTCTTCAGGATAATTTGTTTATTGTTCTTTAAAGAATGACTCCACATTCAGCGGTATAATATTCAAATTATGCATAGTTAGTGCATCACCCTCTACTCTAACAAACCAAGCCCTATTCGAACTACCTCCATCTAATGATATGGTGAGACGATTGCCGTTTAACTCCCAGGTGCCAGCAGTGCCACTCGGATTGAATCGGTACATTGTTCCATCTGCATGAAATTCATAGCTTGAACCATACGGGGAATTCCATCTACCAATCAACGCGGAAGAGCCTTTTAACTCATCTCCACCAAACTGCTCTACGATACCTGACGGTTGCCCATCACGGACAAGCGGATCAAACCAATGGATTCGTTCGTAAAAAGTCTGATTTGCTAATACTTGCGCAGTGAAAATTGAATACAGGACATCAAAACCATCTTCATATGCAAGGGTTGACCAGCGAAAGTGGTCGTGTTCAAAACCATCAGGCACAATTTCTGGCTTCAGAAGAATTCTTCTAACATTTTCATCAATAACGAATGCTCCTTCGATAGTCACCTGATTTATAGAACGCATGATAAATGTATCGCCGCTAAAAGAAATCTCGACAAATTGCCGATTCCGGTCACCTTGGTCTACAAATCGGTATGTACCTTCAGGGCTTCCTGCGCCCATTGTCACGTTACCATCAGGCTGAACTTGCGTCACAGTGTTACTTCCAAGAGTGGGTGCAGGCGGTGTAGGAAATATTTGCGAGCCGCCTTGTGTACCGCCACCGCAAGCAGCAAAAAAGACCATCAGTAGCACTATTATCAATATGAATGGGAAAGAATGTCTAACTAATTTCATTTCTTCTACCTCCCTCAGCATTCTATACCTATTATGAAAAAGAGAGTATAGCATAGGCAGATGGTAAAGTCAAGCCTTTTAGTCCTCTCCATAGTAGTCGCATCAATAAATTGTCATGCTATTTTGGGCTATGTTTTTTCTTCAACATCTCCGCAAATCGCCCCTCCCGCCCCTCATTCGTCGGATGATAATACACCTTGTCAGCCAATTCATCTGGCAGGCATTGCATATCCCGCGCCACTTTATCTGGTAGGTCATGGGCGTATTGATAGCCTTTACCATAGTTTAGCTCCTTCATTAGCTTGGTGGGCGCATTGCGTATCACCAGCGGCACGGGGGCTGTAGGGGTTTTATGGGCATCCCCCATTGCTGCGTGCATAGCGGAGTCTAGCGCGTTAGATTTGGGAGCTGCTGCCATATAAATTGCGGCGTGTGCTAAATTTACGCTACATTCAGGCATACCATTAAAGTGGCAGGATTGATAGGCGGCAACGGCAAGCAGGAGGGCGTTGCTGTCCGCCAGCCCAATATCTTCGCTGGCAAAGCGTATCAGGCGGCGGGCAATATATAGCGGGTCTTCGCCGCCATCCAACATGCGTGCAAGCCAATATACAGAAGCATCAGCATCACTATTGCGCATGGATTTGTGCAGGGCAGATATTAGATTATAATGCTCCTCGCCTGATTTATCGTACAAGGCAAGCCGCTTTGTGACCGATTGTTGTATAAGCTCATCGGATGTGGAAAGCTTGCCATTCGATATATGCGCACTATTTAGCACCATCTCAATTGTGTTAAGAGCCATGCGGGCATCACCATTAGCAAATTCTGCTAGTATTTCTAAATGTTTGCTTGGCACATCTGCAACAAGGCTAGTGTCCGTGCAAAAGCTGCTCACGGCACGGTTTAGCAATTGCAATATATCATCAGAGGTAAGCCCATAGAGCAAAAACACTTTGCAGCGGGATAGCAAAGCAGAGTTTACTTCAAACGATGGGTTTTCGGTGGTCGCGCCGATTAGGATAACCGAGCCATTTTCTACATATGGCAAAAAGGCATCCTGCTGACTTTTGTTAAAACGATGTATCTCATCCACAAACACAATGGTCTTTTTACCCCATTGCTGCTGGATGCTTGCCGCATCCATAACCGTTCTCACCTCTTTTATACCGCTGGATGTGGCAGAGAAATTGACAAATTCGGACTGGGTTGTGGAGGCTATTATTTGTGCAAGCGTGGTCTTGCCTACGCCTGGCGGCCCCCAAAATACCATGGATGGGATATTGTCAGCATCTATTAGACGGCGCAAAAGCGCGCCCTCGGCTACAAGGTGGGGCTGACCTACATATTCTGCTAGGGTTTTTGGACGTAGCTTTGCGGCTAGTGGGGCATATATCATATATTTAATCTCCTTGAAAGTTAGGGTCAATCGTGTTATGATTAATTTATCATTTTTTGGATGACAAGTCAAGTTTGCAAAGGAGAGTGGTGGCATGAAAACCATAGATTTGGGCAAGAGCGGCATGATAGCACCTGTGATAGCTTTTGGCTGTATGCGTATGCGTGATATGGATGCAAAGGATGCGGCAAGAGCTGTGCAGACAGCAATGGATAATGGCATTAATTTCTTTGACCACGCGGATGTATATGGTGCGCATGGTCGCGCGGAAGAAGTTTTTGCGGCGGCTGTGATAGAGCTTGGCATGGCGCGTGAGGATATGATAATTCAAACAAAATGCGGCATAGTACGTAGTGTTGACCAAAAATCGACTATTGCATTTGATTTTTCCAAGGAATATATAATTTCGGCTACAGAGGGTAGTTTGCGGCGGCTTGGAACAGATTACATAGACATTTTGTTGCTACATAGACCAGATACTTTGGTAGAGCCAGAGGAGGTAGCGGCAGCATTTGATAATCTGCATAGCCGCGGACTTGTACGGCATTTTGGTGTGAGCAATCAAAGCCCCGCTAAGATGAGATTGCTGCAAAAATACACGAAGCACAGATTGATTGTGAATCAATTACAATTTAGCATAGTGAACACAGGTATGGTAGACTTTGGATTTAATATGAATATGAAAAATGCAGCGAGCGTAGACCATGATGGAGGTGTGCTTGAATATTGCCGTCTAGAAGATATAACAATACAAGCATGGTCGCCATTTAGGCTATTGGACTGGAGCGGAGTTTTTATTGACCACCCAGATTATCCTGAACTAAATGCAGTGTTAGCGAGATTGGCAGAAAAATATAATGTGAGCAAGGATGCCATAGCGGCGGCATGGATATTGCGCCACCCTGCTAATATGCAGATTATTATTGGGTCTATGAATCCTGCTAGGATAGCCGATGTGGCATGTGCAGTGGATGTGATGATTACGCGTGAAGAGTGGTATGAGGTTTATATGGCGGTGGGGAATAGGTTGCCGTAGGGGTAGTGGGGATAAATGCATAACCACCCCCGCTTTGCGTTCTAAAACGACCGCAAAGCGACCCCTCCACGGAAGGGAATTTTATATTGCTACAGGTATTGTTTGTTTAAAAGGATGTGGCTTGTAGTCTTCTAATGCGAAATCTTCCACCTTAAAGTCATAGAAATTCTTAATATCGGGATTGATAATGAGCCGTGGCGCAGGTCTTGGCTCTTTTTGTATCAGCTCTTTTACTATATTCACATGGCGGTCATAGATATGTGCATCAGATATCACATGAACCAGCTCGCCCGCCACAAGCCCGCTTGCTTGCGCAAACATATGTAGCAATATGGCATAGCCGCATACATTCCAATTATTAGCAGTTAGAAAGTCCGCCGAGCGTTGGTTCAAGATGCCGTTTAGCACACCATCTTTTACATTATATGTCATGCTATATGCGCATGGGTAAAGGCTCATTGCATGTAAATCATCATGGTTGTAAATGCTCGTTATCATGCGGCGCGATGCGGGGTTGTTCTTTAGGTCAAGTAGCAGTCTATCCACTTGGTCATAGTCGCCATCGGCGTAGCGGTGCTTTATGCCTAGCTGGTAACCATATGCCTTGCCTATCGTCCCCCCTTCATCCGCCCAAGCATCCCAGATGCGGGATTTAAGCTCTGACACGCGGTTTGACTTTTTTTGCCATATCCATAGCATTTCATCTATGCAATTTTTAAAAAACAGACGGCGAAGCGTAAGCGCAGGAAATTCTTTTGATAAATCATAACGGTTTACAATGCCAAATTGCTTGATGGTATGCGCCTTTGTGCCGTCTTCCCATACAGTGCGCACATTCTGACCTGTATCCCATGAGCCATTTTCTAAGATATCCTTGCAATTTTCTATGAATACTTTATCTGCATATGCCATTTTTTTCCTTCTTTCCCATACGATTTGTTAAGTTATAATTAGATTATATATCAAATTCTGTTTTTACGCAAGTCTGCGTTATAGTGTTTTTACTTGAAAAGGGTCTTGTGTCGAGTCCTAGTTGATGCAAGGCATCAACATATCGCGCGGCACCAGGCGCGTTGCGAACCTCGTTGATGCAAGCATCGATATGGGCAGAAGCCCATTTTCAAGTTAAACAACTATAGGTTTATTGTGAAATTATCGCTCATATGTACATATAATAAAGAAACCCTGCATCAAATACAGGGTGCATATTATTTATACATATCATCATGAAAATATGCCTATACAACAACGGGCGACTACTACCAACTTGCAATCTATTTAAGGGCTATGCGCTGTAAGGCTAGGAGTACTTGTCTGCAAGTTGGTATTATATCACCCCTGCGCCTTCAAAATAACCACCCCAAGCGGCGGCAAACGAAGCCCAATGGAATACTGCTTGTCATTACAGAAAATCTCGGCGGGCTTTAACATCTCGGTATTTACAACGCCGCTGCCGCCATATTTCACATCATCAGAATTAAGAATCTCTGCATAGTCCGCCACATGATGAAGCCCTACGCGATGCTCTTCAACAGGGTTTGGCGTGAAATTGCAAATGAAAATCAGTGTTTCGGATAGGTTGTCAGAGAAGCGTGCAAAGGAGATGATGGAGCGGGCTTGGTCATGCACATCCACCCAGCTAAAGCCGCGTTCAGCAAAGTCATCAAACCAGCAGGCTCGTTCGGCCTTATATAGATGATTCAGGTCTTTTGTGAAAATCTGTATTTGGCTATGATGGTCATAATCTAACAAAAACCAATCTAGCGGACGCTTTTCGTCCCACTCGATAAATTGCCCAAATTCGCCGCCCATAAAGAGCAACTTTTTCCCAGGATGTCCATACATAAAGCCAAGTGCTACACGCAGATTAGCGAACTTTTGCCATATATCGCCTGGCATCTTGTTTAGCAGGGATTTTTTACCATGTACTACCTCATCATGACTAAGCACAAGAACAAAATTCTCGCTATAGGCATACATCAAACCAAAGGTCAAGAAATTATGATGATAGCGGCGATAGATAGGGTCGCGCTCCACATAAGCAAGAAAATCGTTCATCCAGCCCATATTCCATTTAAGATTAAACCCCAAGCCGCCGTGGTCAACATGGCGCGAAACACCTTCGTAGGATGTGGATTCCTCTGCTACCATAAGCACATGCGGATATGCGCCTAAAACCACACTATTCATATGCTTAATGAACTCCACGGCATCTAGGTTGATATTGCCGCCATATTTATTTGCTATCCAATTATTTTCGCGTTTGCTATAATTAAGATGAAGCATGGATGCTACAGCATCCACGCGCAAGCCGTCCAGATGGTATTGCTCAATCCACCAAAGCGCGTTTGCTATCAAGAAATTCTTGACCTCTTGGCGACCATAGTTAAATACAAATGTACCCCAATCGGGATGCTCGCCTTGGCGCGGGTCTTCGTGTTCATAAAGAGCTGTTCCATCAAATCTACCAAGTCCATGGGCATCCTTAGGAAAATGCGCTGGTACCCAATCCAAAATAACGCCTAAGCCGTGCTGATGGCAATAATCCACGAAATATTTAAATTCATCAGGATTACCATAGCGGCTTGTAGGGGCATAATAGCCCGTAACCTGATAGCCCCAGCTACCATCGAAAGGATGCTCCTGTACAGGCATAAGCTCGATATGCGTATAACCCATTTCTAGGGCATATGGTACGATTTCATGGGCGCATTCGATATATGTCATAAAGCCGCCACTATCATCGCCTTCGCGGGTATTGTCTGGGTTTTTCTTCCAACTTCCTAGATTTACTTCATAGATATTTATAGGACCATTAAGTGGATGTTCGTTATTATCACGCTTTTTCATCCAGTTTGCATCTTGCCATTTGTAATTAGAGGCATAAACAAGCGAATTTGTAGAAGGGCGTAACTCAGCAAATTTCGCATATGGGTCGCTTTTTTGTAAAAGCACGCCATCGCGGGTTTTTATCTCAAATTTGTAACGGTCGTATTGTGCTAGCCCAGGGATGAATAGCTCCCAAATGCCGTTGGGTTGGCGCAAGCGCATAACATGGCGACGACCATCGTAATTATTAAAGCTACCAATGACGCTTACGCGTGCCGCATTTGGAGCCCATACAGTAAATAACACACCATCTATGCCATCCATTGTCATCATATTTGCGCCCAATTTTTCTGCTATTTTATAATGTGTGCCTTGTCCAAATAAAAACATATCGAAATCGGTAAGCACAGGCGCGAAAGAGTAGGGGTCATATGCAAGAAAAGATTCGCCATTTTCGTAGTTCATATCCAGCATATACCGAAACCATTTGTCACGCCCCATAATTTCGCCCTCAAAGAAGCCGTCGGCATGAATCTTTGTAAGCGAAAAACGCTCGTATGTAGTGGGGTCTAGCACATCCACACGCATAGCCGTAGGCACAAAAGCACGCACAAATAGTTTTTGTGCTGCGCCATCTACCTCCACCTCATGCATACCCAGTATGCGGTGTGGGTCGGCTAGTTGCGCGCCTATGATTTGTAAGATTTCTGTGGTGCTGATGTTTGATAGCATGGTATCATCCTTTCTTTGCGTAAGAACGTCCGCACGCTCCTTGTGGGCGTTCTGGAGCAATTTAGCAATAGCCTGACGAAAGCAGGCTAACGTACAGGTTTAATATTTATCTTTCGTATTGCTTTGCGGTTCAAGAAAATTGCAAATGCCACAATAAGCCCAAAAAATATTGCTGTAAAAAATGAGGTAGATATTGTGGGTGTCGTAAGTCTTACATCGTTTGGATTATCGGGGTTATAAAAAATATAGTATGAATTACCTATATTGCCGATAGAAAGATTACCTCGAGTATTTTCGGTACGGTTATCATCAGGTACTTGCCTGAGGTTATCTGCCCTAAAATAAGTGCTAATTGTTATGCCGACTGTTTCAAATATGATGAACACCCGACCATCAGAAACATTTGTGAACCTAGGTTCGTTTACGGAATTGGTAACCGTTGCCTCGACTCTTTGCCAATCTACGTTCAAATCAACAAAATCATCAAAGCCAATGATTACAAATAAGCCTGCTGTTATGGCAATAACTATAGCTACTGAGATTAGAAACTTCTTCAAACCCATTAGCTCACCTATTCTTTGATATATTTCCCGCTCCTAAACTTTTCATGAACCAAATTTGCCGCTCCATCTGCCTCATCTATATCAATAAGCACGCTAGCGCGTATTTCGGATGTAGATATGCTATCGATGTTGATACCTGCATCAAAAAGAGCCTCAAACATCATGGAAGGCACGGCTGGATTTGTTGCCATGCCTGTAGAAACTACAGAGAGCTTGGCGATGCCTCCATGATAGCTTATGCTTTCAAAGCCTAAGCGATGTGTGCTACCGTTAAATGCCTCCATAACACCATCTACTTCATCCTTAGCAACGGTAAAGGAAATGTCCTTTGTGCCGTCATCCTGTTTGGCTTGCTGAATGAAATCGATGGAAATATTGCCTTTGTCCATAATAGAAAACACCTTAAACCACACACCAGGCTCATCTTTTATGCTAGAAATATTTACGCGCACAATATTTTTGTCCACGGCAACACCGCTGATATATATACCTTCCACTTTTGTCTCCTCCTTCACAATTGTGCCTTGGCTATCTTTCATGCTGGATTTTACAACTAGCTTTATGCCATATTTTTTGGCTAACCCAACAGAACGTTTTGCTAGCACATTTGCGCCAAGAGATGCCAGCTCTAGCATCTCAAGATAGCTTATTTCTGGCAATTTCACAGCATTTTTTACTATGCGCGGGTCGGCAGAGTACACGCCCTCCACATCTGTATAAATCTCACAAGTATCGGCATGTAAAACAGCCGCCAAAGCTACGGCGGTAAGGTCTGATGCGCCGCGCCCTAAAGTTGTAAAATCCCCTCGGCGGTTAAATCCTTGAAACCCCGCCACGACCACAATATTGTTGTTATCGAGTTCTAGCTTAATACGCTCGGCATTAATGGATTTTATGCGGGCATTGGAATGTGTTGATGTAGTACTTATGCCTGCCAGCCATGCATCGAGAGATACGGCGTGATGCCCCAAAGCCTGTATTGCCATTGCTAAAAGGGCGCAACTTTGCTGCTCGCCCGTAGCCAAAAGGGCATCAAGCTCCCTTTTGCTATGGTTTGGATTGGTTGTTTTAGCAAGCTCTATAAGCTCGTCTGTGGTGTCGCCGCGCGCAGAAACCACCACTACCACCTTATACCCTAAAAGCCGCGCAGAAACTACACGCCGCGCCACATTTGCCATGCGTTCTGGAGTGGCAACAGAGCTACCACCGTATTTTTGAACTATTAGCATATATTTACACTCCCTAAATTATAGCATAATCATATATATTGAATATACCATTAAATGGCGCAAAAATCAATAACATTTGCACAAAATCTGCCGATATAGTATTATATAAGTTAGAGTCTGCTTAGCAGGCTCTTATAGAGACTTTGAGGTGAGAAACCATGAGGGCAATGCTAATAGACTATAATCCTGAAATCATAAATTACTACAAGAACTTTTTGCGTGCTGTTTTCCCTGATATTAAGGTGGTAGCCACACTTAGCGAATCTGTGGAGGCAAAGCTACATGAAGCAATTGCTGATAAAGACCCCAATCTTATTATCACGGATATTAGGTTTTTTTCCATGTCATCATTACGCATAATTGGCGACATTACAGCGCGGTATCCGCATATCAAAACCCTTGTTTTGGGTACATACGAAGACCATGACTATCTGAGAGCCGCTATGGAAAAGGGTGCGGCGGATTATTTATACAAGCCCATAAAGGGTCGCGAATTTGAGGCTTGCATCAAAAAAATCATAAAAATATCGGAGGAAGCAAAAGAAAGAAGCGAAGAAGAGAGCTTCATTTTAGCGGAATATAGCAAAAATGTGGGGGCTTTTAAGGGCAGATTTCTTGCTAATTTGCTCGGAGGTGTACTTACGAGCGAAGACGAGATTATGGATTCCATGGAATATTTTGACATGAGATTCGCCTCGCCATATACTGCCATAACCCTACGCATAGACCATTTCAAGCAAGTTATGAAAAATCTGGATGAAAAACAGAAGCATCTGCTGATATACCGCGTATATCTTGCGGTGCAAAAGTTTCTTGCGGCAAAAGATGCGGGACATGTGTTTATCAATAGCTTTAACTCTATATCCTGCATTTTGGGTGGGATTGATGAGCTAGAAGAGCTTATGGCTATCTGCGCAGAAATAAAGCAGGAAGTGCTGAAAAAGACTGAGCTATCGACTACCATAGGGCTTGGTCGCCCCAAGAAGAGCTTAGCAGAGGTTAGCATATCAGCAAAAGAGGCGGATGCTGCCCTGCGATACCGCTATTTGCTCGGTTATAACACAATAATTCCTATTGATTTCGCTGAGCCAGCAAATTACACATCATATCGCTATCCCATACGAAAAGAGGATTTGCTTGTATATACTGCGGTTGCAGGGGAATATGAATATGCCGCACGTCTGCTCAAAGAAATTCTGGACACCTTGCGAGATTCAGAAAATCTGCCGCCGCGCATATTGCCAAAAATTATGATGAAAATAGTGATAGCCATAAATCGTTATGCAAGCGAGCAACATATAGAAGTTGAATCACGCTTTCGCGACTTTTTTAACTATAGCGACATTTTGAGCATTGAAACAATTGATGAGGCGGAAACATATATGAATACCGCGCTAAAGAGCTTTTGTGGGCATATAGCCTACACACGTGCGCAAAATGCGGATAAAATGGTGCGCGAGGTTACTCTGTATATAGACTATAAATATTACGAAAATATCACATTAGAGGATTTTGCTATGGAACATCAAACAACGCCGCAGTATCTTGACAAAATTTTCAAAGAGAGGATGAAAATGTCAGTACGAGACTATTTAACAGGCGTGCGCATGAAAAAAGCTAAGGAGATTTTGCTTGCTGAAAGCGTGGAGGATGATGTGGTCTCAGCGCGTGTGGGCTATACGGATGTGCGCGTATTTCGCTCCGTTTTTAGGCGGCGCGAGGGGATGCTGCCTGCGGAATATGCAAGATATCGTCGATAATTCTGAAATTTTGTTGACATTATTTGTGAGAGATGTTAGAATTAGGGGTAGTATAATATGAGAATGCTGTTTTAACATGGGAGGGCTCTTGTGGATAATAAACATTCAATACAAGCCGATAGCTACAAATTTTCTGGCGTGGACATAGCCGCTGGCTACGAATCTGTTGATATCATTAAGCATCATGTGGCAAAGACAATGCGCCAAGGTGTTATTGGGGGGATTGGCGGCTTTGGCGGTCTCTTTTCGCTTGCGGATTTTAAGCATATGCAAGAGCCTGTGCTGGCAAGCGGCACGGATGGTGTGGGTACAAAGCTAAAGATAGCCTTTGTGATGGACAAGCATGACACCATTGGTATAGATTGTGTTGCATACTCTGTGAATGATATTATCTGTACAGGTGCTGAGCCATTATATTTCCTTGACTATATAGCTTGTGGCAAAGTTGTTCCTGAACGTGTGGGCAAGATTGTTGAGGGCGTTGCTTTAGGATGCCAAATGGCAAATTGCGCGCTAATAGGCGGCGAAACGGCGGAGATGCCAGGGTTTTATCCAGAAGACGAATACGACCTAGCGGGAACGGCTGTAGGAATAATAGATAGAAAAGATATTATAGATGGCTCGAAAATAGCGCAAGGCGATGTACTTATTGGTATTGGCTCCAGCGGGCTGCATTCCAATGGATATTCTCTTGTGCGCAAGCTTTTGCAACCAAGTAAAGATAATGTGGGCAAATATATTGATGAATTTGGATGCACATTAGGTGAAGAACTTCTTGCGCCTACGAAAATATATGTTAAGACCATTCTTTCTCTCATAGAAAATTACGAAATTAAGGGCGTGTCAAACATCACTGGCGGTGGCTTTATGGAGAATGTGCCTCGCATGTTACCTAAGGGTTTTGCGGCAAAAATAAAGACGGGTAGCTGGGATGTATTACCAATCTTTAAATATCTTGAAAATATCGGAAAATTGGACACAATAGAAATGCACAATATATTTAACATGGGTGTTGGCATGGTTGTTGCGGTTTCGCGCGATGATGCTGACGATGTTGTGGAGTCCCTATATAAGCTTGGTGAAACAGCCTTTATAATTGGCGAAGTTGCGGAAGATTCTGATAAGGACTTTATATATGTATAAAATTGCTGTGCTTGTCTCTGGTGGCGGGACGAATTTGCAGGCTATCATTGATTCTATCGAAAGTGGTGGCTTGAAAGGCGTTGAAATCGTCTTAGTGGCATCTACAAATCATAATGCTTATGCCCTTGAGCGTGCAAAAAAGCAGGGGATAGACACTGCTGTAATTGCGAAGAAAGACTTTGAAAGCGAGGTTGCACGCGAGGCAGTCTTGTTGCAACTTTTGCTGGACAGGCAGGTGCAACTTGTGGTATTATGTGGTTGCCTTATGATTATTGGAGAAAATATTGTAAAATCCTTTGAAAATCGTATTATCAACGTACACCCTGCGCTTTTACCAAATTTTGGTGGCAAGGGCTTTCATGGACTTGCTGTGCATGAAGCTGTGCTTGCCGCAGGGGTTTCCACAACGGGTGCTACGATACATTTTGCTGACAAAGGCATAGATACTGGTGAAATTATACTGCAAAAAGAAGTAGTTGTTTTGCCCAACGATACACCTGAGATATTGCAAAAACGCGTGATGGAAGATGCAGAATGGCAAATTTTGCCACAGGCTATTGCTATGTTTGCTGAAGGGAGATTGTAAGATATGAAAATTTTGGTCGTTGGTAGTGGTGGTCGCGAACATGCAATTTGTTGGGCTTTAGCAAAAAGCAAGCGCGTAACAAAAATATATTGTGCACCAGGCAATGCAGGCATTGCCCAAATAGCACAAAATGTGGATATTGCAGTATCTCACTTTGATGAACTAATAGCTTTTGCAAAAAATGTAGCAATAGATTTGACTATTTGTCCCATGGATGATCCTCTGGTGGCGGGTATTGTAGATGCCTTTATGTCTGCAGGGTTGCTTATTTTTGGTCCTACCAAAGCTGCTGCAGAAATTGAGGGTAGTAAGGTTTATAGCAAGGATTTTATGCGCCGCTATAATATTCCAACTGCGGAATATGGTGCTTTTGATACTTTCAATGCCGCTATGGCGTATTGCGCTACTGCTAAATTTCCGCTTGTGGTAAAAGTGGATGGGCTTGCGGCTGGCAAGGGTGTTATTATTTGCCAAAACATAGAATCTGCGGAACATGCGCTAAAGGATATTTTTGAAAGCAAGAAATTTGGCGTGTCGGGTGAGCAAGTTATTGTAGAAGAATATTTGGATGGTGCGGAATGCTCTGTGCTTGCCTTTTGTGATGGCAAAACGATAATTCCTATGCCTGGCGCAAAAGACCACAAAGCTGCTTATGACCATGATATGGGGCCAAATACGGGCGGCATGGGAGTTGTTGTGCCGAATCCATACTATAAAGAGGATATTGCTAAAGAATGTATGGAAAGGATATTTTTGCCAACAGTAGAGGGGTTACGCAAAGATGGGCGAGAGTTTGTTGGTGTGCTGTTTTTTGGGCTAATGCTTACAGAAAGCGGCCCAAAGGTGCTTGAGTACAACTGCCGCCCAGGCGACCCAGAAACGCAGGCACTTTTGCCGCTTTTGGAAACGGACCTTGTGGATGTTATTATGGCTTGCCTAGACAGAAATTTGGATAATATGGAGATTGTTTGGAAAAATAATGCCATATGTTGTGTGATGCTAGCATCTGGTGGATATCCTGGCGATTATGAAACGGGCATGCCTATATGGGGAATGAATGATGTCGGCAAAGATGCTCTTATCTTTCATAGCGGCACAAAAAAAGATGGCGACAAGTTCGTGACAGCGGGCGGCAGGGTGCTTTGTGTATTGGTTTCTGCGGAGAATTTAGAAACTGCAAGAGCCTCTGCATATGATTCTGTGAGGAAAGTGAGCTTCCAAGATATGCATTTTCGGAAGGATATAGGGGATTTGGGAGCAATAATACCAAATTAATTTCTATAATTTGGCGCAGAGAATTTGGATATCGTGCTATTTCTTAAATGAATATGTCAGAAATCGAATGGACATATTTAGTCGAATATGTAAATTTGCACAAGTATTCCAATAATCTTTGATATATTTTGGTTAAAATTATAGCTAAAAAACTTGATATATCCAAAGTTGCTTTGCTAGAGCGCGGTTTTTGTGGTATTATGTAAATTAAGTCATTTTATGGACTTAGACTTGGAGGCTTGCTATGCGCATAGATGGTATGCATAACTTTACTAATGTTCTGGGGTCTGCCATGCAGGCTACGGTTGTGCGTGATAATGTTATCTCTAATAATATTGCCAATGTGGACACCCCTGGCTTTAAGCGTAGCGTTGTGCGCTTTGAGGATATGCTTGCTGATGCTGTGCAGAACTTTCGCCGCACAGGCGCACTTGATTTGTCCACTTTGCGACCCCAAATTCACCGTGAATATGACTTTTTGAACTATCGTATAGATGAAAATAATGTAGATATAGAATTTGAAATGGTGCAACTGTACCAAAACAGTATGCGCTTTGATGTGCTTTCAGGTGGCATTATACACCACTATCGCTTGATTAATATGGCAATAGCAGCGATGTAGTATTATTTTGCTTTTAATCCGAAAGGAGTTTTGAATATGAGCTTTTTTAATTCGATGAATGTAGCCGCATCGGGCTTAACGGCACAGCGGGCTAGGATGGATGTACACGCACAAAACCTCGCTAATATCGATACTACAAGAACGGCTGAAGGTGGACCATACCAACGTCGTGTTGTTGTTTTTGAAGAAAGAAGGGAGGGCGCAAACAGTTTTTCTGACATTTTTGACCGCGTTATGCAGCGCAGACCAGATGGCGGAGGCGGTGTTCGCGTTCATTCTATTGTAACGGATGATACACCAGGCCCACGGGTTTTCGACCCTGGTCATCCTGATGCTGATGCCGAAGGCTATCTAATGCGACCAAATGTGAATGTGATAGGCGAAATGGTGAACATGATTTCTGCTAGCCGCTCTTATGAGGCAAATATCACATCTATCAGCATATCACGTAATATGATGCAAAGAACCTTGGAAATTTCTAGCAGATAATCTGCTTTTAACGTTTTTGCCATTGTGGTTTCCGATATATTAGGATGGGAACTGTTTACAGGAGGACAACTTTATGAATATCCCAGCTATTAGTGGCTTGGGAGGCGTGGCGGCTGTACAGCCAAACGCGCAACCCATCATAGATGCGGCGAATTTTCTGCGACCCCCAGTGGGAGTGCCGCAAATCCAAGAAGTCGAGACAGCGCAGTCATTTGACACGATATTTTCTGCCTATATGGACATGGTTAATTCTGCTGGGCGCATGGAGGCGCAAGCACAAAGTCTGCAGATTGGCTTTGCTCTAGGTGAACATGACGATATGCTCTCTGTTGTTTTGGCACAAGAAATGGCCTATACCTCGCTGTATTTTACCGTGCAGGTGACAAACAGAATCATTCAAGCCTATCAAGAAATTATGCGTATGCAGGTCTAGTAAAGGTTTTACGTATATTTTGTCATTATGATTTGAGGTGAATACTTTGCGGGATAGGCTGCAAGCTTGGTATAGAACAGCATTAGAAAAGTGGAAAAACCTTACAAAGTCACAAAAATTAAAGGTGGCGGGTATAGCCGCCGCTGTTTTGGTGGCTCTTGTTTTAACACTATTTTTGGCTTTTAGGACAGATTGGCAACCAGCCATAACGGGCGTAGACCCAGCAACGGCGGCTGAAGTTCAATCTGTACTTGACGATGCAGGCATAAATTGGAGAACTAACACCGACACGGGTATTGTTTATGTGCCTGCTCAACACCGCGACTTGGCTGTTACTACAGTGCTTTCTTCTCCTGCTCTTTTGGATAGGGCATATACCTTCCAAGATGCTATGGCTGACATGGGCATGGGAACAACCTTTACCCAACAACATGAAGCTATATTGCGCGTACGTGAAGGCGAAGTTGCATCTATGCTTATGCGTCAAAATCATATAAATTCGGCAACAGTTGGGCTTTCAATACCTAATGTACCTTCTTTTCTTATACAAGCAACCACGCCAGCTACAGCTACTGTAAGCGTATCTGGTGCGCGCGTGCTAACGCCTGAAGATGGAGAAGCCATCGCTCTTATTGTATCGCGGATGGTTGAAGGCTTGGCTATTGAAAATGTTTCGGTTGTTGATGACAACCTAAATGTACTCTTTAGAGATGGTCAACTTGGACTAAGCGGCGGTACGGGTGCTGCGGCTGAAATGGCGGCGGCTTTTTCGCTTGAATTCCACATTAGAGAAACTTACCGCAATAGTATACTAGAGATTCTTGGTCCATTATTTGATGACGTTAATCCTGCGTTTTTCTTAGACATAGACTGGCGTATAGTAAACTCTGTGATGACAGAATTCACATCGCCGCTTGGGGATGATACCTCGGAGGGACTTTATCAGTGGCGAGAGATTATAGAGCGGGCTGGCGATACGGTGGATGGTGCGCCTATTGGTGTACCTGGGCTTGATACCCAAGGCGGAATGCCTGGCGGCGACCTTTTTGCAGGGGCTACTGGTCCTGGCACCATGAGTATTGAGGAAAGAGAGTTGCGAGCACATTATCTGCAAAATATGACTGAGACCATTTTTTCGGCAGGATTATTGCCAGGTCAGCTTTTGACGGGGTCTTCGGCGGTATCTATCACGCTCACAAATCATACTGTACATGAGCAAACCCGCGTAGAAGAGCTAGGTCTTTTGAATGACATGACATGGCGCGAATGGGAAGCCTACATGGGAACGGGCGGCGTTGTTATTGATGCTGACCAAATAGAACAATTGGAAACACATGTCTCGAATGCTACAGGTATACCTACGGTTTCTATTATAATACAGTACAGAAACCACTTTATTGATGAAGATATTACGCCACTGCCGATTGCAGAGATTATTCTGCTTTCTTTGGTGCTTCTGTTTGTTGCTTTGTTGGCGTTTTTGATGATACGTCGCACTGCGCCAGATGTTATAGAAGAAATAGAACCAGAACTTTCTGTGGAAGACATGCTTGTATCTAGCAGATTAGAGGATGAAAGGGCCGCAGAAATTGAACGCTTGGCAGAGATACAGCATATGGATTCGCAGGTTAAAGAACAGCTTGACAAATTTGCGACAGAAATGCCAGAAAGTGTGGCGCAATTGCTACGAAATTGGATTAATGAAGATTGGGAATAATTCGCGCTTTGGGCGTAGAAAGGTGGTGGCGAGATGTCTGTTGTTACTGATGTTGATAATATGATGGCTGGTGCGCCAGATGGTCTGGTTCTTGGTGAGAGAGCTAGCGTGGATATTTCTGGTCTAAAGGGCAAGGAAAAAGCGGCTATTTTGCTTATTGCACTTGGGCCTGAAAAGAGTGCATCTATTTTTAAGCATCTTAAAGAAGATGAGATAGAAACGTTGACTCTAGAAATTGCCAATACCAATTTGATTATGCCTGATATAAAAGAGGCTGTGCTTAATGAATTTTACGAGATTTGCTTGGCACAGCAATATATAACAGAGGGCGGCATACAACACGCCAAAGCTATTCTGGAAAAAGCCCTTGGCGAAAATAAGGCGTTTGAGATTATTTCTAAGCTTACGGTAGCTCTGAAGGCACGCCCATTTGACTTTATTAAGAAAGCTGATGCTAGCCAGATTCTTAACTTCATTCAGGCAGAGCATCCACAGGTTATCGCGCTTATTTTATCATATCTTCGTCCACAACAGGCCAGTGCAATCTTGATTGAGCTAAGTCCTGAAAAACAGGCAGATGTGGCAAGAAGAATTGCTTTGATGGATAGAACATCACCAGATGTTATTAAGGAAGTGGAAAAAGCCTTGGAGAAGAAACTGTCCAGCCTAATGATGGAAGATTATGCTACTGTTGGTGGCGTGGATTCTGTTGTAGAAATATTAAATTCTGTGGACAGGTCTACGGAAAAGAATATTCTGGAAATTCTGGAAGCAGAAGACAGCGACCTATCCGAAGAAATCCGCAAAAAAATGTTTGTTTTCGACGATATCATCAATATCAGCGGGCGCGATATTCAACGTGTGCTGCGTGAAGGTATTGATAATAGAGACCTTGCCATTGCGCTTAAAGGAGCTAGCGAAGAGGTTAAGAGCCTTATTTTCGCTAATATGTCCAAGCGTCTCGTGGCTATGATAGAGGAAGAAATGGACTTTATGGGTCCTGTGCGTAAATCTGATGTGGAAGAGGCGCAACAAAAGATTGTTGGCATAATCCGCAGACTTCAAGACGTTGGCGAAATTGTTGTGGCACGTGGCGGGGGAGATGATTTAATTGTCTAAAATTTACAAGGCGTGGACCGTTAGCATAGACCGCGATAACGCAGTACCTATAAACCCGCAGGAGCAACCACCTGAGGTAGCTGAACCTATTGCTTCGGCTGTGTATGTGAATACACAAGCTACGGTCGAAACAGAACAAGAAATCCGCGTAATGAAAGAAAAGGCTCACGCAAATGCGAAAGATATAGTGGATTTTGCGACAAAAGAGGCGGGTATGATTCTGGATAAGGCGCGGGCGGAAGCCGCAACTTTGATGGAAGAAACCGCACTAGCTCTAGACCAAGAACGCGCCGCAATATTGCTTGAGGCAGAGGCGCGTGGCTTTGAGATAGGCATAGAAAAAGGCAATACTGAAGCAGATACCATAATTGGTAAAGCTAATGACTATAAGAACGAGACCACAAGCGAGCGCGAGGCTGCCATAACGCGGCTAGAACCAGAGCTTGTAGAACTAATTATCCGAATTGTGAAAAAACTGATTTCGGATAATATCAAGGTCAATCCGCAGGTGATACTGCATTTGATACGCCAAGGGTTAAAGCAAACCAGCTTCAAAGGTGATATTACATTGCGTGTATCCAAGGATGATTATGATAATGTGGTAAAAAATCAAGATGAATTGCTGAAATCGGTGGAAGGCGGCGCAAAGCTTGCTATTGAAAGGGATGTGGCACTTTCTGCTGGGGATTGTTTGATAGAAACGCCGTTTGGCATTATAGATTCTAGTTTGGACATGCAATATGAGGAAGTGAAGGAGAGCCTGCGCCTTATTTTGCAGGAAGAAATGGGTGATGGCACTGTTTAGCGTAGATTTGGATAAATACGAAGCCGTGCTGGAAAAAGAATCCTATGTAAAAAGCATGGGGCGCGTGGCGCAGGTCATTGGGCTAACCATTGAATCCCTAGGTCCTGAGGTGAATATTGGCTCTACCTGCTTGATACGTGCTGCGAAGTATAAAACCCCTGTAGTTGCTGAAGTTGTAGGCTTTAAAGACAATCATGTGCTACTTATGCCTTTGGGCAACATTTCTGGCATTGGTCCTGGTAGTATTGTGGAGGCAATGGGGAGACCGCTATCTATCATGGTTTCGGATGCTATGCTTGGTCGCGTATTAAATGGGCTTGGGCAGCCAATGGATGACAAGCCGCCTGTGGAAGGCGTGGAATTTCCGATTACTAATATTCCGCCAAACCCTCTTGCGCGCAATCGCATAAAACAGCCGCTTTCGGTAGGCGTTAAGGCTATTGATGGGCTATTGACCGTTGGCAGAGGCCAGCGGATAGGTATTTTTGCTGGTAGTGGTGTGGGTAAATCTACACTTCTTGGCATGATTGCTAGAAACACAACAGCAGATATTTCTGTTATTGCACTTGTTGGTGAGCGTGGCCGTGAGGTTCGCGAGTTTATAGAAAAGGATTTGGGCGAGGAAGGTCTGAAACGAAGCGTTTTGGTAGTTGCCACAAGCGACCAGCCAGCCTTAGTCAGGCTCAAAGCCGCCGAAGTTGCCACATCTGTTGCTGAATATTTCCGCGCACGTGGTAAAGATGTAATGTTGCTTATGGATTCGCTTACGCGATACGCCATGGCGCAGCGCGAGGTGGGGCTTGCGGCAGGTGAGCCGCCTGTTACGCGGGGCTATACACCATCAGTATTTGCTATGATGCCAAAACTTCTTGAACGCGCTGGTACATCTGATAAAGGTTCTATAACGGGGCTTTATACAGTGCTTGTAGATGGTGATGACCTAACAGAACCTGTTACTGACACGGCTCGCGGCATTTTGGATGGGCATATTGTGCTTTCACGCAAAATTGCTAATCGTGCGCATTATCCGTCGATAGATGTTCTGGCCAGTGTTTCACGGGTTATGAGTGACATTGTGGCAGATGAGCATAAAAAGGCAGCAAGCGAGATAAAAAAGAGCATGGCGATTTATGCCGATGCTGAGGATTTGATAAATATAGGCGCGTATGTGCGCGGCTCTAGTGCGGAGATTGATGATGCCATAGATAAACACTCGGCTATCAAGGAATTTTTGGTGCAGGGTGTTAATGAAAAATATAGCCTAGATGATGCCACGAGCATCATGAATGGCATACTGGGAGCTAATAATAATGCCCAAATTTAAGTTCCGTATGCAATCTGTGCTATCCATCAAAGAAAAGGTCGAAGATTTAAAGAAAAACGAGTTTGGCAAGGCCATGGCGGCTTTGGCTGAAGCACAACGCGTAATGGTGGAGATGCAACAAGCGCGTGAAAATTGTATAGAAGACTTTAGAAATGGCATTTCGGGCGGTATAGACCCAGCGGCATTTAAGCGATACAATCTATATCTCGAAAAAATGAAGCTAGCTATAAAGCGACAAGCCTTTGTGGTAGAGCAATGCGAGGTCTTTGTTGAGCAAAAAAGGCAGGAATTGGTAGAGGCTATGCGAGATAGAAAGACGTTAGAAACCTTACGAGATAATGACTATGAAGAACATTTAACAGAAGAGAAGAAACAAGAACAAAAGATTGTCGATGAGATTGTGAGCTATAGAGGTAGCAAATCAGGAAGCAAGTAACCAGGATGGAGATGGTATAATGTCAAACCCAAGAGTGGCAGCAGCACCGCCAAGCGATATGAGAGCTCCGAAGAAAGGTAAAGCGGGGCTTGTTGTCATGCTCTCCGTTATTGGGTTTTTGCTGATAGTCATTGGTCTTTTTGTCTTCAATGTTTTTGGGCTACGCGACAATGTGCTATACCCGCTTTTGCGCGATGTGCCGCTTGTTGGCGGCATGATTCCTGCGGCTGAATATGATGATGGCGAAGTAATTGCAAGCGTTGCTGACCTTGAAGCAGAGATACAAGCCACCACCCTTGAAAATGCATCTCTTGAGGCACAATTGGAAAACCTAAGTCAGACGGTAGAGCAGTTGGAACGTGAGAATGAGCGTTTACAAGAATTTGCGGATGCGCATGGGCAGTTCTTAGCTGACCGTGATGCGCTCTATCGCGACATTGCTATGGATAATCCTGATGCTTTTATGAATTTCTTTGAGACGATGCATCCACAACTTGCTGAGGAATTATTCATTAGCATTGCTATAATGCAATATGAGGACGAGCGTTGGCGCAATTATCTTAACTCATGGATAAATATGAATCCTGTTCAGGTGGCGCGAGTGATAGAAAGTATGCTGACTACCGATATGCGCTTGATTGTGGACGTTATGACGGAACTGCCTGCGCCGTTTCGTGGCACTATTTTAGATAATTTGGCGGATGATTCTGCTGCGGCGGTATTGCGGCATATGGAACCTTAATTTTGCTAAATCGCCATATGGCATTTAGATAAAAATTTTGAATGAGGGAGGTGAACGAATGGTAAATAACATGGCAAGAGCAATTGGTCTTGAGGGTTTGACAACACCTGCAAGGAATGCAAATCGCAGTAATGATGTTAATGGCAGAACTTTTGACAGCTTTTTATCGTCGCCACAGCACGAGAATGCGGAGCGACAGCAGGAAAGACCTGTAAAAGTTGAAGGACAGCGTGATAATCGCCCTGTAATGCAGAGTGTGGAGACTACACAAAGACAAACCGTGCAACCCGTTAGTGATGATGAGATGGCGACTGCTACAGTTGAAGATATCGTTGTGGATGCAACTGATACGATACAATCTATTGCGGATGAAGCAACTGTTTTATCCCAACTGGAAGAAGATGTCATAGTTGAAATCGCCGCAATATTGGGTATAACGCCGCAGATGCTGATAGAGGTTTTGAATACACTTGGGATGACTGTTTTGGATTTGCAAGACGGCGAAGGGCAGGCGGAGCTTTTGCAATTACTGCATGGGCTAGACGATGGCGTGGCACTTTTGAGTCTGCCGTCAACATTACCGATAATGCAAGAAATCACGAAGGCAATGGAAAAGCACGCGCCCGTGATGCTTGAATATCAAGCTAAACAAGAGATGCAAAATCAGCCGCAATATGTGGTGTTGGAAGAGACTGCATTGGCAGATTTTGATACATTGCCAGATGCTGAAATCATGCATACCGTTCGGGATGTAAGGGCTGATGCCCCAGAGCCACAAGAGGCCGATATGTTAGCTGAATTTGAGGCTATGGACATTGCACAAGCGATGACACAAGGTGCGGCAGAAACTATTGCTACTACGGATAATGCGCAGCCAAGCCTAGAGCCAATAATGGCGTTTGCACAGGCGGCGGAGCTACCGATTGATAGCTTTGCAAGAGCAGAAACAACGGCACAGCCATTGCCGCAAGCACCAATTAATCCGCAAAATGTAATGGAACAGATAGTTTCACATATGAAATTTGAAGTTCGTGGTGACATGGCAGAAATCCGCATTCAGCTAAAGCCCGATAATCTGGGTGAGGTAGCATTGCGTATTGCTACCCATAATGGCATTGTGGTTGCGCAATTTGTGGCCGAAAGCCAGCGTGTTAAGGAAATTATTGAGGCGGGCTTTAGCCAGCTACGTGATACGCTGGAGCAGCAGGGTATTAATATAGCTGAAATTGAGGTCTCTGTATCGCAAGATAAGGCGGATAGTCAGTTTGAATTTGGCAGCAATGTATCTTCTAGTAGAATCCAAAATTTGATGGAGTTTTCTGCTGAAGATGACGCAGAAGAAGCGAATTTAGAAGAAAATCTGGTTGATTACCGAGTGTAACGGCAGAAAGGAGAATGTGAATGGCAAGAGTAGACGGAAATGGGCATTTAATGCATGATGTAACACAGGAAGTAGCAACGCATAGCGTACGCGAATGGAATAATGATTTGGATAGAAACGCATTTCTAAATCTTTTGGTAACGCAATTGCGCCATCAGGACCCGCTTAATCCTATGGATGACCGCGAGTTTATCGCACAGCTAGCACAATTTAGCTCATTGGAGCAAATGCAAAATCTTAACACCACATTTAACCGCAATCACGCATTTAGCATGATTGGCAGCCATGTAACGGGTCTCACGCGCAACCCAACAAACGGTGCAACACAAGAGGTTTATGGCATTGTGGATTCTGTACGTATGATAGCGGGCGAACCATGGCTGGTCATGGATGCTAACACCGTGCATGAACGGACATTGCGCGCCAGCGAAGTTCAGGTTGTGGACAGTAGCATGACGGAGGCATTGTTACGCCGTATATTACAAGGCATGGAAGACAGCGCGGTATTTGACCTTGTTAATCAGAATTTGGCATTAGTTGGCAGATTTGTACAAGCCATAATGACGGATGCGCAAGGAAACGCCACAGGATTTATTGAGGGCAGGGTAGAATACATCGACTTTTCTGGCAATCCGCCGCTATTGATTATTGGCAATGATGCCATACATCTTGGGCAAGTGCTTTCTGTAGCAGACCAAGCAATGATAATTGGTCGCCCGATTGGTTTTTATGCTAACGACCAACTGCAACCTGCGAACTATATCCAAAATGTGCATATATCTGGTGAAGGTAATGCGTATCTGGTGATTGATGGCACAAACCATAGGATTGACCGTATCAATTTTGTAACAGAAGCATTGAGGCTACAAAGAGGAAATATTCAGGTTAATCATGGCACGATGCAAGGTACTATAAATAATGTATTTGTGCGCGAGGGTGCTGTATGGATAACGATTAATGACGGCACGACCACAGGGGATGCAATAAGATTTGCGGATTTTGCGGGCAGCAATGTGGAAGACTAAGAAGCGGAGAAACGAGGGGTGGATATTTTGCAAATCAATAGAAACATGATTATACCACCAGTTAGCAACAAGGATGTTGCGCAAATAAATCAAAACACACCACAGATTAAAGAAGGCGCAAGCTTTGCCCAGATTATGGATAATACCATAAACAACTCTAGGCAATTGCAGTTTTCTAAGCACGCGAGCGTGCGCTTGTCGGATAGAAATATTGAGCTGACGGGCAGCCAGCTAGCACGCATAGAGGAAGGCGTGACACGTGCGCAAAGCAAAGGCATACGCGACAGCTTGGTATTAATTGACAATATCGCGCTTGTTGTAAATGTTGCTAACAAAGTGGTGGTAACGGCTATTAACCAGCAAGACCAAGTTTTTACAAATATTGATGGTGCTGTGATTGTATAACTGGGCCTTTATGGAGGTTATAGCATCCTTGACTGACAGATGGGATGCTGCACAGCGTGTCATACTCGTAACGGGAGGGACTTATTATGATGCGTTCTATGTTTTCTGGTGTATCGGGTCTTAGGACACACCAGTCAAGAATGGATGTAATTGCAAACAATATCGCAAATGTAAACACGACAGGCTTTAAGGCTTCGCGCATGACTTTTGCGGACACCTTTAGCCAAACTGTACAGGGGGCATCTGCCCCTAGCGCACTCCTTGGGCGCGGCGGCACAAACCCGCAGCAGATAGGGCTTGGCGTTAATGTATCTAGTATACAGCGCATGATGTCACAAGGTGGCGCAATGCGTACCGACGACCCATTCCATATGATGATAGACGGCGACGGCTTTTTCGTTGTTGGTGACAATGTGGGCGGGCAATTCTTTACCCGCGCGGGCGATTTTATGCGCGACCGCGACTATAATATCGTTATGCCTAATGGTCTGCGCCTACATGGCTGGCCTGCACGCACAACGGGGGCTGGATTTTTGGACATACAGCCAAATGGGCAAACGCTGATAGACCGCGTACCTGTGCAGGGCATACAGATAACGCCAGAGATGCGTACCGTACCTGCGGGGGCTACGGGTTTTATCAACTTTGACGGCAACATAGCTCCGCCAGCACTTGTTGATGGTGCTGTAATTCCAGCGAACAATATAAGACCTAGCACTATGACATTCCATGATTCTTTGGGTAATGCTTATACAATGGATGTGGTATTTACACCTGCTGTGATAACTAATCCTGCTGGTGGTACACCTGCTACAACCAGAATTGTTGGCGCATGGAATATGAGCTTTGGCGGCGATGATAATGTGGCTAGACGTGCTGATGGCTCAACATTCAACCTTGTGCCAGCCTTGGCAGATATGAGAGTTTTCTTTGATGCAGCTGGTAATTTGGTTCATGTGCAAGACCGCGCCTCTACAGAAGTGGCGAACTTTGCAACCCCAGGATATCTGCCGCCTACTGGCGGTGCAGACCATGCATCATGGGCAGAAATAGTTTGGGGAAATGGTACTGCGCCTAATCTTGAGGATAGAGTTACTGAGTTCAGGTTTGGTCTGGACGGCTCTTCTCTTGGCTTGGTTTTTGGGCAAGAACCGCCGATTGTCGGACCGCCAGCTTTTGCTACTGGCATAACCGTTAATATGAATGCTATGACACAAAGAGCAGGTCAATCTACCCCTGTAGGGCATGACATGGACGGCTTTGCCCAAGGTACGCTCATCGGGCTATCTGTAGGGCCAGATGGCATTATAACAGGCACATACACCAATGGTCAAAGCTTTGCATTATGGCAGATAGCCGTAGCAAGATTCCAAAATCCTGCGGGTTTAGAATCCGTGGGCAATAATCTTTTTGCTATGACTAGCAATAGTGGCGGTTTTGACGGCATTGGTAATGAGCCAGGGGCTATTTCATCCACCATCCTTGGCGGCACGCTAGAGATGAGCAATGTGGATTTGGCTAGCGAATTTACTGAAATGATAACGACACAGCGTGGTTTCCAAGCAAATTCTAGGGTTATTACAACCTCGGATGAGATATTGCAAGAACTTGTGAATTTGCGTAGATAATAAATAGCATCCCCTCACCGTCATTGCGAGGGTTCGCAATGACGGTGGCAGGGGATTACAATAAAATTTGACATTTCCCAAGATTTTGATATAATATTAGGTAGGCTTAAAATACTTTTGACCACATGGAGGATACGCGATGATACAAATAACCAGATTAAACGACAAAGAAATAGTGGTTAATTGCGAGCTTATTGAGCTTGTAGAGGCTAATCCTGATACCACAATAACGACAACTACAGGGCGCAAGATAATTGTAAAAGAATCTGTAGAAGATATAATAGCGAAAACAAAAGCGTATAAACGCGATATATATACTAATATGTAAGGAGGCCGCTGGCTGTGGATATAGGATCATTAATAGGATTAATTGCTGGTATTGTATTTGTAATAGTGTCTATCTTGATAAATGGTAACTGGGAATTTGCATCTGTTGCAGCCTTTGGGGATGCTCCCTCGGTTATGATTGTTATTGGCGGTGCTTTTGCATCTGTTTTTATCGGTCAACCGCTTCCTAGGTTTATAGCGGCCATGAAGGCGACAAAGTTTGTTTTTATGCCACCAAACTATGACCATGCAGAAGCTATAACTCGCATAATCACGCTATCGAATTTGGCTAGGCGCGAGGGCGTTCTTGCTTTAGAAGAGTCTGCACAAAACATGGACGACCCATTCCTTCAAAAAGGCATAATGCTTATTGTGGATGGCGCAGATCCGGAGCTTGTACGTAGTGTCTTGGAAACTGAAATGACTTTTGTTGAAAATCGCCATAATGATATAAAAGCTGTGTGGGAGATGATTGCTTCTTTTGCGCCTGCATGGGGTATGGTTGGTACAATGGTCGCGCTTGTTCTTATGATGGGTAGCCTTACGGACATTGATGCATTGGCAGCAAACATGGCACTTGCTATGATAACAACATTTTATGGTGCTCTTATGGCGAATTTTTTGGCAGGACCTTTTGCACGTAAATTAAGCGTTTATAATGCTGAAGAAATGCTATTAAAAGAGGTATTAATTGAGGGTATGTTGTCTATACAAAACGGCGAAAACCCGAGAATTATAGAAGAAAAACTGAAGGCTTTCCTTGCACCTTCGCTAAGAGCTAGCGGTGACGGTGGCGGCGATGGAGGGGGCGAAAGCTAATGGCAAAGAAGCAAAAGAAAAAAGAAGAGGGCGCAAAGTCTGATTGGATGACCTCTTATGCCGACATGGTTACGGTTTTGTTTGCTCTCTTTGTTATGCTATATGCCATGAGTGAGGTTGATGAGGAACGCTGGGCGGAGTTTGCCCGTGCGGCATCTATAGGTACAGGTTCTATTGCGCCATTTGAGTTTGAAGGGCAGGGTGTAAACAATCTCATGGGCAGCGGCGTTATGGATTTGCCTGCTTTTGACCTAGCTGTGTTTGATTTTCAACCTGGACAACATGGACAAGGACAGCATGGTGTACATCAAATGGAGATTACCGCGGATATTTTGCAGACATATTTTGGCGAGGCAGGGCTTGGAGATTCTATAGATGTAGAGTTTGATGGCGAAGGGCAGATTTTGATATCTACGCATGGCGACATGTATTTTGATAGCGGGCAGGCGTTTATCAGGTCTGAAACCTTCCCGATACTTGAGGTTATTGCTTCGGCAATAAATAATCTTTCGGGTGTAAGGGTATCTATTGAAGGGCATACCGATAATGTGCCTATAGCCACGGCTCGCTTCCCTGATAATTTAGAGCTTTCTGTAGCGAGAGCTGCTAGCATATCGCGCTATTTCATAGATGTGCAAGGTGTAAATCCTGCTATTATTCGTGCAACAGGTTTTGGTGAACACCATCCTATTGCCGACAATACGACAGAAGAAGGCAGGCAAGCAAACAGACGTGTAGAGATACGTATTTATGAGATAAATGGAAATAATTAAATAAAAATAGTTTCGTAGCCCGACCAAGGAGGGAGTGTATCAATTATGGATAAAAACAAGGGCATGATGATGGTGATTATAGCAATGTTAGCGGTTATAATAATCGCCATTGCGGTTGCTATTGTGGTTTTGCTCACTGGTGATTTTGGTGGGGGAAATAATGGGGAGTTCGATGTACCGCATATCCCTCAAGCGCAAGAGTTTTCGGCGCAAGATATTGTTATTTTTGAGCTTCCAAATGCTATTACCACAAATTTGCTGCAATCGGCAGATGGCACGGGACATGTTGTGCGTGTTGAGGTTGGCATTGGTATAAATAATACAGACCAAGGTGAAGCAACTGATTTTCTAGAAATGCTGATAGAGCGTGACTTTGTTGTTAGAGACACTGTCACTACTATCTTACGCAGAACTACCATACAACAACTTGAATCTGTTGGTGGAGATTCGGCCTTGGCTGATGATATCTTGGCAGCTCTACAAGATGAATTTGGCAGTACGCTTATTGTGCGTGTATTTCTAGGTAATTTATTTGCGCAATAGGCATTAGTGTGATAACCAAGGAGGTGTTAGCTAGCCATGGGTGATGTTTTAAGTCAATCTGAAATAGATGAGCTGTTAAAGTCGATGTCTGACGGTGTTAGTCCTGAGGCAGATTCTTCGGAGACAAACGGCAAGAAAAGTGCCTTGCCATATGATTTTGCGCGTCCTCAAAAAATAAATAAAGAGCAATTGCGTACATTAGAGATTATGTATGACACTTATTGCCGTAGCCTCACTTCATTTTTATCAGGTTATTTGCGTACACCTGTATCTGTGGAGGTTATTTCTGCGGAGCAGGTGACATATAATGAATTTTCCAATGCGTTGACAAACCCTTGTATACTTTCAATTGTAGAGCTTGCGCCGCTTAAAGGTTCAATCATACTTGAACTATCTGCGGGAATAGGTTATGCTATAATAGATAGGATTTTGGGTGGACCTGGTACGGGCATTAAGCGCATGAGAGAATTTTCTGAGATAGAGCAAATTCTGCTTGAACGTGTAGTGCATCATACATTAGGACCATTGCCTGAAGCGTGGGCAAATGTGGAGACACTAAGACCACGCCTAGAGCGCATAGAGACCAATTCGCAGTTTGCGCAAATTGTTTCGCCTACAGACACAACCGCGCTGATAACAATGGCAATTAGGGTTGGTGCTGTAGAGGGTTTGATGAATTTTTGTATACCCATTGCTGTTATTGAGCCTGTTTTGGATAGACTATATACCAGATACTGGTTTTCTAGTGAAACGCCTGACGATGAAACTGACTATGCGGAAGACTTGGAAAACAAAATAGAAACAGCAAATATTGATATTGCCGCTGTGATAGGGCGTACGCGAATAATGGTTTCCGATTTTGTAAATTTAGCTATTGGTGACATAATTCCGCTAGATTCCTATATTGATGCTGACTTAGAAATATATGTAGGTCCATTGCGCAAGTTTTTAGCAAAACCTGGTATTAGTCGAGGCAAAAACGCAATACAGATAACAGAAACCATAATAAGGGAGGAATAGTCATGGCTGATATGCTTTCACAAGAAGAGATAAATGCTTTGCTTGGCGGCGATGATTTTGAGTTGGATAACAACGGCAACGACGACACAGATGCCATGATGACCTCCGAGCAGAAGGATATATTGGGAGAAGTTGGAAATATTTCCATGGGTACCTCTGCTACCACTCTTTCGGCCTTGCTTGGGCAAAAGGTTCATATAACAACACCGAAAGTAGACTTGATAAAATGGAATGATTTGCCAAATCGTTATGCCAAGCCATGTGTGGGCATTAGGGTAAATTATACCGTAGGAATACAGGGTACGAATCTGCTTTTGCTGAAACATCATGATGTTAAGGTTATAACAAGTTTGATGATTGGTATGGGTGGCGAGGTAACAGAGGGTGACGACGAAATCACCGAGCTTGACCTTTCTGCTATATCAGAGGCAATGAATCAAATGATAGGCTCGTCGTCAACATCTCTAGCATCCTTGATGCAGCAGCCCATAGATATAGATACCCCGGTTGCATTTGTTATGGATTCTGTAACAAACGAAAATCTTGAGGACATGCCATTTAGTGGTGACTATGCTGTGTGTGTACAATTTAGAATGCAAATTGGTGATTTGATAGATTCCGAGATAATGCAGCTTTTGCCAATGGAATTTGCACAAAGCTTATCGGATAAAATGAAATCGTATATAACGGGGTCTGCTGAAGAAGAAGAGCAACAAACTCAAACTGCTCCCCAGAAAGTGGAGGAAAATATGGCTACAGGAGGAGGTCCTACAATGCATACACAAGCAAATATGCAGCCACCGCCGCAAGCAGCGGATGCGCCCATGCAACAGTATGCGGCGCAGATACCACAGCCACAGCATGGCTATGCTCAACCGATGGCGCATCAAGCACCTGTAGCGGCAAGTCCTGCTCAATTCCAAAATTTCGATATTTCTGATGTCATGCAACAAAAAGAAAATATTGAGATAATAATGGATGTACCGCTAGAGGTCACTGTGGAGCTAGGGCGAACGGCGAAAAAAATTCGTGAAATTTTGGAGTTTTCGCCTGGGTCTATTATAGAACTTAATAAGCTGGCTGGCGAACCCATAGACATTTTAGTAAATGGTAAATTTGTAGCAAATGGTGAGGTAGTCGTTATTGATGAAAACTTTGGCATTAGGGTAACAAATATAATTAATGCCGAGTATCGAATATAATAATAGTAAAAAGGAGCGAGAAAAATGGCGGATAAAACAATATTGTTGGTTGATGATGCGGCAATCATGCGTATGATGTTAAAGGACATATTAACAAAAAATGGTTATGATGTTGTTGGCGAGGCAGAAAATGGCGTAAAAGCTGTGGAGAAATACAAGGAACTCAAGCCAGGTCTTACCGTTATGGATATTACGATGCCTGAAATGAACGGCATACAAGCGACCAAGGCTATAAAAGAGTTTGATGGGGGCGCGCTTATCATAATGTGTTCTGCTATGGGGCAACAGTCCATGGTTATAGAATCTATACAAGCAGGCGCACGCGATTTCATTGTTAAGCCTTTCCAACCTGATAGGGTACTTGAGGCTGTTCAAAAGGTGATTGGATAGGGTATTTCTTATGATTCTTTCTAGTGTTTTGACCACATTGGCGCAGGGAGTGACCATCGTTTCTACTGCACCTGCTTTGCTTGCACAGATATGGAATATGGTTGTTCTGATAGTTGCTTTTGCGGCTGTTGTGGCTCTGGCATATTTTTCTTTGCGGCTTATGGGTCGTGCAAAAAATAGCCGAGGTTTTGGCGGTAATATTAAAGTTATTGAAGCCGCAGGGCTGGGATTTCAAAACACTGTTCAACTGATAAAAGCAGGCAATAAATATTTTTTAATAGGGGTTAGCCGCACGGGTATTACCATGATTGGTGAGGTGGATGAGGAATCTTTGAATTTTAGTAAGCCCACAACACCACAAGTACCCTTTGAAAACGTTTTGTCGAAATTTTTTAATAAGGAAAAGGCAGAAAAAGAGGACGAATGATGACAAGGTTAAAGCGCAAGTATATCCTTAAAATATTGGCGGCTCTTGTTTTAGCTATTGCCTTTACTTTTGTTCCTACATTTGTTTTTGGTGGACAGGCTGTGTATGCTGTTAATATTCCTGATTTTATAGTTATCGGTGGCGAGGATGCTGACATGGAAGCGTTTGGCAATTCGGTAACCTTACAAATTCTTTTCCTAACGGTACTGATAGCCCTCTTGCCATCACTTTTAGTTATAATGACTAGCTTTACCCGACTTATCATTGTGCTTTCGTTTTTACGAAGCGGGCTTGGAACACAGCAAATGCCACCAAATACTGTGCTTGTTGGTCTTGCTCTTATACTCACCATGTTTATAATGAATCCCTATATTCAAGATATAAACGAAAATGCTTTGACACCTTTTGCGGCAGGGGAAATAACACAAGAAGAAGCAATAGACACTGCAATGGGTTCGTTACGTACATTTATGCTACGCCAAGGTGAGGGCAGCTTTGTAGGTAGTACATTAGAAAATACGGTATTTTTCTCGCAAATCGCGGGGGTAGAATGGAATGGGGCGGATGACCCAGATAGCATACCGAACCATATATTGATACCATCATTTATTTTGCATGAACTGACAACGGGCTTTGCTATAGGTGTCATGATATATATTCCTTTTATTGTAATTGATATGGTTGTTGCTAGTACCTTGATGGCAATGGGTATGATGATGCTGCCACCAGCTATGATATCTCTGCCTTTTAAGGTTCTACTTTTTGTGGTAGTGGATGGTTGGAGATTGGTACTACATTCGGTTTTAGGTACTTTTCAGTAATGTTTGATATAGGTGCAGGAGGAGAAAGATGAGCCAAGAAGCGGTACTCACCATTATGCAAAGTGCTATATGGACGGTTATTTTGGTGGCTGCACCTCCGCTTTTGCTTGGGCTTACCGTGGGTGTGCTTGTAAGTCTTTTTCAAACGGTTACATCAATTCAAGAAGCAACGCTTGCTTTTGTCCCAAAGATTTTAGCGGTTTTTCTCGCGCTAATTATTTTTGGTGCTTGGATGCTTAATATGCTACAAACCTTTATTGAGGAGTTATATACCTCTATTCCGCTGTATTTGTTGCAGTAGGCGAGGTGACACGAAATTATGGATTTTGCTGCCTCGCAAGCAATAATAGACCTATATGCTAATGTTGATGTTTTTCTCGTGGTTTTTGTACGTGTCATGGGATTTTTTATTATACTACCTGTTATGGTAGGGCAAAATATGCCTGTATATGCGCGGATTGGGGTATCTCTAGGTCTTGCCCTCATGGCTTTTACATCAGGCGTTATAGAAGTTCCTCCATATGAGCTTACCATTATTGGCTTTGGGTTTCTGATTTTGCAAGAATTTTTAATTGGACTGGTCATTGGCTTTGCTGTGATGATGTATTTTTCAATATTTCATTTCGTTGGCCAACTAGTTGATTTTCAAATAGGCTTTTCCATGGTGTCTGTTGCGGACCCTTTCAGCCAACAGCAAACGCCTATCACAGGTAGTTTTTACTATCTTATCGTAAGCGTTTTTTTTGTCTGGTCGGGGGCTTTACACGCTGTAATAGAGGCTTTTTTTGGAAGCTTTGGTATGCTACCTATTGGCGAGGCGCATATTTTAGGAAATGCTGTGCTTACATTTTTTCTTTTCGAGGTAATCATAGAATATTTTGTATTTGGATTACGAATAGCGATGCCAGTTATTGGCACAGTTATTATTGTTGATATAATATTAGGAATACTTGTAAAAGCCGTACCGCAGATGAATGTATTTGTGGTTGGTCTGCCTATTAAGGTATTTTTGGGAATGATAGTAATATACCTAACGTTGCCATTATTACAAGCCGCATTTGGTTTTGTTATGTATGATGTAATTGGAACAATATGGAACTTGATAGGAGGGATGATGCCGTGATATTTTGGAAATTAATAACACGTATCAGTAATCGCCCTATCTCTATGTCCTTGACATTTTTTAACAACCAAGGGCCAGGTGAAAAAACAGAAACTGCTACACCAAAAAAGCGTGAAAAAGCCCGCAAAGAGGGTCAAGTAGCGCAATCGCAAGAAATAGGCACAGCTTTTTTGCTTATAGCGGCATTTATCGCTTTGCGTTTTTTTGCGCCGATGATGCTAAATAGAATAACCAGCATACTCCATTCAAATTTTGCCAATTTTGACCTAGCAACAAATTTCAGAGACCCTTCCTTTGCATCATGGTATATTTGGCAGACCTTTGGACAGGTTATACTAGTGATTTTGCCAATTGCGATGGTGGTTATGTCGGTAGGTTTGCTTGTTAATATCATGCAGGTTGGTTGGAAACCCACGGGCAAGCCGCTAAAACCCAAGTTTTCTAAACTTTCTCCAGCCAAGGGTATAAAAAAGGTCTTTGGTATGCGAATGTTTATGGAGTTATTTAAGGCACTATTTAAATTTGCAGTAGTGCTTGCTGTTGTATTCTTTGTGTTAGTTGACCAAGTAGATATGCTACAAATGCTACTATATATGGATTTGCTGTCTGCCGTAGGCATTATTGCGGACACTTTCGTAACCGTTGGTTTAACAGTAGGTATTCTATATCTGTTTATAGCCGCCGCCGACTATGCCTTCAATAGGCGCAAACATGAAAAAGAATTGCGCATGTCTAAACATGAAGTTAAAGAGGAATATAAGCAAATGGAAGGCGACCCAATGATAAAAGGCAAAATTAAGCAAAAAATGCGCGAAGTTTCTATGCGGCGCATGATGCAAGATGTGCCACATGCGGACGTTGTAATAACAAATCCAACGCACTTTGCATGTGCTTTAAAATATGATAGAGAAAAGGGTGGTGCGCCTATATTGGTCGCAAAAGGTGCAGACCTAATGGCGCAACGCATTAAAGATGTGGCACGCGAGAATTTTGTGACTTTGGTAGAGGATAAGCCTTTGGCAAGAACGCTGTATGCCGCAGTAAATGTAGGCGACGAAGTGCCGCCAGAGCTGTGGCAAGCTGTGGCAGAGGTGCTTGCGTATGTGTATCGTCTAAAAAATCCTGCATCTTAGAGTCCGTTTAAAATCTATCTTTACACGATTTTCTTCGCATTTTTGTTGACTTGGTTTGTAAATTGCTGTATAATAGAGTGATATGTATACAATTTTAGGAGAAATTTACAGGAGAGATTTATGCGATTTGCTAAAGAATCCATTATAGGCATTGCTATAGTTCTTATTGTGCTTGTGCTTATCGTGCCTGTACCACCTGGCTTTATGGATTTTTTGATTATGCTTAATATAGGCTTTGCGCTGATGATACTGCTTAATGCGTTATATGCCAAAGAGGCTATGGAAATGTCATCTTTTCCACAGATTTTGCTTATTGCCACGGTATTTTCGCTTGTGCTTAACGTTTCTGCTTTGCGCTTGATTTTGGGTCAAGGCTTTGCGGGAAATGTTATAGAAATTTTTGGTGAAATGGTAATCGGCGGCAATGTGGTTCTTGGTATTATTATTTTCGCTGTTATTGTTATAGTAAATTTTCTTGTTATCACAAAGGGTTCTGAACGTGTGGCTGAGGTTTCTGCCCGCTTTACGCTAGATGCCATGCCTGGCAAGCAGATGGCTGTAGATGCTGACCTTAACGCGGGAGCTATTACAGATGAAGAGGCGAAGGTGCGCCGCAAAAAGATTACCGATGAATCTAGCTTTCATGGTGCTATGGATGGTGCAGCAAAGTTCGTAAAGAATAATGCTATTGCCGCCATATTAATCACACTAATAAATTTGATTGGCGGCACGGTAATGGGCATGACAGGTCTAGCTACAGGTGATTCTATGGATTTGGGCGATGCATTTCAAGTATTTTCGCTTATGTCCATTGGTGATGGTCTTGTGGGGCAGATACCTGCGCTACTTATATCTGTTGCCACTGGTATCTTAGTTACAAAAACGCCCAGCGAAGATGGTATTTCTGCCCAGCTAGGCAAGCAGCTTTTCAATCAATCCACCGCCGTATATATAGCAGGGGGAGCCATGGTATTTTTAGGAATTTTTGGCCAGTTAGCACCGATTATGTTCGTGCCTTTCGGGCTTTTTGTTATATTCTTGGGGACACGTGTGGCTGGTCGCAAAAAAATTGCAGAAATCGAACACGAAATCACCGCAGAGGATACCGAAATTGAGGATATTCGCCGCCCAGAAAATGTGGTGTCGCTTCTTAATGTAGACCCGATAATTTTATATATTGGCTATGGTCTCATACCCCTTGTGGAGTCTTCTCAAGGTGGCGACCTGATGGATAGAGTCGTTATGATACGCCGCCAAATCGCGCTTGAGCTTGGTGCGGTTGTGCCTTTTATCCGTATGCGAGATGACATTCGTCTTTCGCCTAGCGAATATAAAATCCACATAAAGGGCGTAGAGGTTGCTGGTGGCGACATTATGTTTGACCACTATATGGCGATGAATCCTGGCTTTATTGAGGAAGATATTGATGGCATAGAAACCGTAGAGCCATATCTTGGTTTGCCTGCCCTGTGGATTAATGAATCGCAGCGCGAGCGTGCGGAGGCATTGGGCTATACAGTGGTTGACCCGCCTGCAATAATTGCTACTCATCTTACGGAAGTTATTAAAAATCATCTCCATGAGCTTCTTAGCCGTCAAGATGTGCAAGGGCTTATTAACAATATTCGTGAGGCAAATAGTGTGCTTATAGATGAGTTGATACCTAAGCTGATGGGTATTGGTGATATTCAAAAGGTGCTATGCAATCTTTTGCGCGAGGGCATATCTATACGCGATTTGGTGACAATTTGTGAGACCTTAGCAGATTACGCGCAGATTACGCGTGACAGTGATATGCTAACAGAATATGTAAGGCAAGGATTGAAACGCTCTATTTCCAAGAAGTATTTTGATGCTGATGTAAATACCGTTATTACGCTAGACCCTGGCTTGGAACAGCAAATTATGCAGAGTGTCCAACAAACAGAACAGGGCAGCTACCTTGCATTAGACCCTAATACTACACAACAAGTTTTTGATAAACTATCTGTAGAGGTTAAGAAATTAACAAGTATAGGTCGCCAACCCATTATTCTGACATCTCCTATTGTGCGTGCCTACTTTAAACGGCTGGTAGAACCCATAGCACCAGATTTGGTGGTGCTATCTTATAATGAATTAGAAGCAAATGCAGAGATACAATCAGTGGGCATGGTGAGTATTGCGTAGCTCCAAAGGGGGACGGTTAGTCAGTGAAAATCAAGAAATTTACAGCACCAACAGAACAAGAAGCCATAGAAAAGGTGAAAGCTGAACTTGGGCCAGATGCTCTTATAATCAATATCAAGAGGATACAACCAGGTGGTCTGTTTGCTTTTTTCCGAAAACCGAGCGTTGAGGTTATGGCGGCATATGATGACAAATCTGCCAGCGGTGCAGCGGCTACTGTAATGACAGTAGAAGAGACTACCACGAAAGAAAATGTGATAGCGCAAAGTCAACATCTTGAACCAGATTTGGTGCAAAAGTTTGAATCATCAAAAAAAGATGTGCAAATAGCGCAGCAAGAAGAAAAGATTCAGATGCTCCAAGATATGTTGCTTGCTACCAGCGATATGCTAAGCAAAGCGCAGAGCAATCTTACGGTTAGCAAGCATGTGGAAAGTGCGGAAAGTAGGATTTACCAAAACAACCTTCTGCAAATTTTCTATAACACGCTGATTGAAAATCAGGTAAATGAAGATTTTGCTCGCGAAACTTTGGATGAGCTTGACAAAAAAGAATTAGTGGAAAAATTAGATATTAACTTTGTTGTGAAAATAGTATATAATAAGATTGTAGAAACAATTGGAGCACCATCTGCGCTAAAACCAACACGCTCCAAAGGCAATCCACAGATATTCGCTTTTGTAGGACCTACAGGAGTTGGCAAAACCACCACCATAGCTAAGCTAACGGCAGACCTTAGCCTCCATAAAAATCTGGATGTCGGGCTGATTACAGCTGATACATACCGCATAGCTGCCATAGAGCAGCTAAAAACCTACGGCGATATATTGGGCATAGATGTGGCGGTGGCTTACAAACCAGAGGAATTAGTTGAACATATTAGAGCAAAAAAAGACCATTGTGACATTATTTTGATAGACACGGCAGGACGGTCACATAAGGATGACAATAACCTAAGAGAACTAAAGGAATTTATTAACAGCCATGAATTGATAGAGAAATTCCTTGTTCTATCGCTAACCACAAAGTTTGATGACATGATGGACATTGTGGATAAATATTCTAGGATATGTGATTTTAGGATAATTTTTACAAAGCTGGATGAGACCAATAAAATAGGGAATATTGCAAATTTATCCCATAAAACAGGAAAAAAGTTGAGCTATATAACTTTTGGTCAAAATGTTCCTGATGATATTAAAACCATTGCTCCCAATGAGGTGGCAATGCGCCTATTGGGCTTAGGAGACGAGGATGGACCAGGCAAATAATTTAAGAAATTTACTTAATTTTAGAAAAAAGAATAGCCACAAGCCTGCCAGAGTTATTACTGTTACATCTGGCAAAGGCGGTGTCGGCAAGACCAATTTTACTGTTAATTTGGCTCTGTATCTACAAAAGCAGGATATCAGCGTTGTGGTGGTTGATGCGGACTTTGGGCTGGCTAATATAGAGATATTGCTGGGGGCTACACCAAAGTATAGTATGCATGATGTTATCACTAAAAATCTTGATATTATTGAGACCATAACAGAAGCGGATTCTGGGCTACGCTTTATATCTGGTGGTAGCGGGCTTTCGGGGCTTACTAATGTTAGTGGTGACCAGCTTGAATATGTGCTGGAAAATCTTTCTGCATTAGATGCTATTGCGGATGTGGTGTTAATAGACACGGGTGCTGGAATTTCTGATTCTGTGCTAAAGTTTGTGACAGCTGCGAGTGAAACCATAATCATATGTGCGCCAGAACCAACAAGCATTACGGATTCATATTCCCTTGTTAAGGCTGTTAAAGAACAAAATGGCTATATTCCAGGTTTTAAGATTGTTATAAACCGTGTGGAAGATAAAGAAGAGGGTGCTAAAATTTTTAGAAATTTGCAACGCGTGGCATCTAAGTTTTTGTCTATAGAGCTTGAGTTCATTGGCGTTCTGCCGCTTGATAACAATTTGGTAAAAGCAGTAAAAAGCCAAACTCCCTGCATAATTTCATATCCACATTCGGTTTTTTCTAGGGAAATTGAAAGAATAGGCAATACAATTTTGGACATAAGCAATGAGAGTGAGCCAACAGGCATGAAGGGCTTTGTGCGTAGGCTTGCGAACATATTTACTAGCTGATTATTAATATTTCAAAATAATGATAGCAAAGGAGGGTGAGACATATGAGCATGATTGCAACAGGCACAGAATTTGAACGTATTCTGGATACAAATACTGATTTGGCATCAGAAATGCCAGCATTTAGCGTAATAGAGGTCGGTGATAAAGTCGAGATAGCGACACGAGCTGCTAGCACTGACATTTCTTGCAAAAGTAAGATTGTGAATGTTCTTGATGCAGAAGAAAAGAAGCTTGCGCTGTATGTGCCTTCGTATGGTGGAAAGCCCTTTAGAATGCTATCTGGTGAAGAATACTCCCTTGTAGTGCATACCAGGGATTCTCTCATCAAGTTTAGCTGTAGCTTTGAAGGATATATAAAACAAGAAGAAAACTACTTTGTTGTAATAAAGATTTTGGATGAGGGGATAAAATTGCAAAGGCGAGAGTTTTTCCGTTTTACATGCATGTTGGCTATGAAATTTTCATTGATGTATACTGGAGATAATGAGGTTGCTAGACTTCTGCAAAACAGCGGGTATACCAAAATGCATAATGGCATCATCAGAGATATTGGCGGCGGCGGCGTTAGATTCATTACAAATGAAGATATAGAAAGTGGAAGTCAGATACAATGCACAATAATGCTAGGTCATACTGCAATGCTTATTAAAGGCAAAATTTTAGATAAGCAATATATGCCAAAATCTAGCCTTAAATTTCAGTACAGAGCGATGTTTGTGGATGTTTCACAGACCACTCAAGACGAAATTGTAAACTTTATTTTTGCCGAACAAAGAAAACAAAAAAAGTTTAGAAAAGCACCAACACTATAAATATACTATGAGAAAAGGGGTGTCATGCGGATGTTGGGTGATATGAAATCTTTCAATCAATTTCATATTGATATATTAAAAGAAATTGGTAATATTGGTGTGGGCAATGCCATAAGCTCACTTTCTGCACTATTGAACACCGAGATGAAAATGACCGTTCCAGAAGTTAAGTTTCTGGATTTTAAAGAAGTTGGCTCTATTTTGGGCGGCGATGAGGTACTTGTTTTTGGCATCTTAGTACAGGTTTCTGGGGATATTAATGGCATGATGATGTTTTTGGTGAAGCCTGAAAGCGCGCGCGCGCTCATCAATGGTCTTATTGGCGGAGACTCCAATGACCTACTCAATTTTAGCGAAATGGAACAATCTGCACTACAAGAAATTGGCAATATACTGTGTTCGTCGTATTTGGGTGCACTTTCTGGCTTTATAAACAAAAAAGTTACTCCTTCGCCCCCTGTTTTGGCACTTGATATGGCAACGGCAATACTTTCTGTGCCAGCTATAGAGTTTGGAAAAATGGCGGATGGAGTGCTATTTATTGATACCGTTATAAACACATCCTCTGATTCATCTGTTTCGGGCTTTTTCTTGCTCGTACCCGACATGGAATCGTTCAATGTGATTTTAACATCGCTTGGGGTTATGTGATATGATGAGTAGACAAAATATGATAGTGGTTGGCATGGCTGACCTAAATACCGTAAAAGAACCTGGTGCCCTAACGACACTTGGGCTTGGGAGCTGTGTGGGCATTGCTTTATATGACCCTGTTGTTAAGGTGGCAGGCTTGGCGCATTGCATGTTGCCAGAATCCACGAAAATCTCTAATAATGCCAATGTGGCAAAATTTGTAGATACAGCTCTGGAAAGCATGATAAATGATATGATTATGAAAGGAGCTATAAGGCGGCGAATGGTGGCAAAGTTGGCTGGTGGTGCGCAAATGTTTGCATTCAATAGCAGCAATGAAAGCCTGCGCATAGGAGATAGGAATGTGGAAGCATCTATATTAAATCTTAGAAAATTAGGCATACCTATTGCTTCCGTAGATGTTCGCGAAAATTATGGACGTACGGTGGAGCTTTACACGCACGATGGCTCTTTTGTAATTAAGACCATTGGCAGAGGCGTTAAAACGATATAAATTCAGCGGAGAGTGGCTTGACTTATGCTTTTGGATAAATTTGAGATATTTTTGGCATTGCTTGCGGGACTAATACTTTTGGTTGTAGGTATCTTGATGAATTTTGGGCTACCAGATATTTTGTTGCGCCTTTTGATTGCTCTCATTAGCTTTTACATCATTGGACTCATTGTCAAGACTTATTTGCGCAAAAAGATATTTTTTGACACCGAAGAAGAGCTTGATGCTGATATCGATGAAGAGACTGTGCATAGTGATGAAGAATTAGCTGAAACTGAAACTGTCGAAAACAACGCCGAAAATCAGCCTGTGCTATAAATTGCAGGTGGCAGTTTACATATCACCCTTTTGCGGGTGGTTCATTATTACAAGGGCGTGTTATTTGTGATTAATATACTAAAGCCAAAATCTAGCGAGCAAAAACCAGATATAGACAAGATTTGGGATGCATTTTCCAAAAACAGAGATGCTGCCGCAAAAGAGCAGCTTATTTTGCATTATTCACCTATGATAAAATATGTGGTGGGCAGAATGAGCATATATGTTGGTAATGCCATAGATTTTGATGATTTGGTATCTTATGGCATTTTTGGTCTTATTGATGCGATAGATAAATTTGACTATCATAAGGGTGCGAAATTTGAGACATATGCTGGTTTACGCATACGCGGGGCGGTTTTGGATGGTCTGCGCAGCCTTGATTGGGTACCGCGTTCTTTGCGTCAAAAAAGCAGACAACTGGATGAGGCATATACTGCGCTGGAAGCCGAACTTGGACGCGAGCCAACGAATATAGAGCTTGCAGAAAGACTTGGCGTACCTGTTGATGAAATGGACGAAGAAATCAAGAAATCATCGCTGATGGCATTGATATCTTTGGATGACTACCTAGAAGGCAACCATGAAACGGCTGCATCGCTTCCTGCGGATGATGCTACACAAACACCAGAAAATCTGTATGAACACAAAGAGTTAAAGCAAATGCTCATAGATGCACTAGAAAAGCTGACCGAAAAAGAGCGTCTTGTTACTGCTCTATACTATTTTGATGAAATGACATTAAAGGAAATCAGCAAAATTATGGAAGTTTCGGAGTCTCGTGTTTCACAAATACATTCCAAAGCCATGCTAAAATTACGTGCAAGGCTAGGCAGATATAAGTCGGTCTTGTTTGCTTGATTTTTTTGTGGTATAATGAAACAATAGAACTGTAACTTTGCAGGAAGCGGGGTGACAAATTTGGCAAAAGAAAATTTGAGATTTGATATTAGGGAAGATGGAATTTATGCTATTATTAACAATTCTGACGAAAATGCCAAGGTCACACGCAAAGATTTGTTAGAAAAAATAGAAAGCTACAAAATCGGGCAAGTGGATTTTGAATCTATAAATGAGATTTTTAAGTCTGAAGAAGAATTTATTGACAAAAAGATTTCCTCACTTACCAATATTGCTGTAAAGAATGAAACCATAAGCATTGATATCTCTAAAGATAAGATGGAAGCTACAATTTCTTTTGCTCCTCCAGAGTTTGGAGGTGTATATCTTACGGCAGACCAAGTTGTTTCGGAAATCAATATGTATGGCGTAAAATTTGGTATTATGACAGAAGACATCGCCCAAATTGTGGAAAAAGGGGTAAGTAAGCCCTTTGGTCACAAATACTTGATTGCTCGGGGCAGACATCCACGGCATGGTCAAGATGGCGAACTTGTCTATAATTTTGATATAACGGGTGAAAGCAATCATCCTAAGATATTGGCTGATGGCACTGTGGATTATAAACAGATTGATTATTTTACGCCCATAAAAGCGGGCGAGACACTTGCCTATCGCACTAACCCTACAGAAGGTGAGGTGGGGTGTGATGTAACTAACAGACCTGTATCGCAAAAGCCAGGTAAAGTTGCACCGAAGCTTTCAAGGGGCAAAAATGTATTCATAACAGATGACGAAATGGAGCTAAAGGCGCAAACATCTGGACAACTTGTTGTTAGTGGTAAAACGCTATCTATATCGCCAGTGCTTGATATCAGAGGTGATGTGGGCTATGAGACAGGGAATGTTGATTTTGAAGGCAGTGTAAATATTGGCGGCTCTGTACTTTCTGGGTTTTTGGTGGTAGCAAATGGAAATATTGAGGTAAAAGGCGTTGTGGAAGCTGCTACGCTAAAGGCTAGTGGTGCTATAAATCTCTATGGCGGTATACAGGGACGTTTTAAAGGTCGCGTGGAGGCTGGCGGTAGCATTTTTACGAAGTTTGCGCAAAACGCCAGAATAATAGCTGAAGGAAATGTGATATCTAATGCCCTTTTGCACTGCAATGTCAATAGTAATTCTTCCGTCATCCTAGAAGGTGATAATGGCTTTATAGCAGGTGGAACGGTGTTTGCGGCAGATGAAATAAGGGCAAAAACAATAGGTAGTTACATGGGTGTTCGCACAGAGATAAAAGTGGGCGGAAATCCTGAAATTGCTAGCCGCTACGAGCATGTTAAAAAAGAATACGAAGAGCTAAAGTTGAAATATAAGAAATTGAACAAAGACTATGAAACAATAGTGCAATCTGGCGATGTTACTCAGCTAGATGTGAAGCACAAAGGCTTATTATTGCAACTAATAAGCCATAGAAACACGGTAAAAGAGCAGGCCTTGAAGATGGAAGGCGAGCTATCTGAAATAATTGCCACAATGCGCATGTCAAAAGGGCGCATTGTGGCAGAAAAAGTGATACATCATGGGGTTATGGTGGTTATATCTAGTGCCACATTGCATCTGCATGACGATATAACGGCATCTATGCTAAGAAATGTAAATGGAGTGATTAAGGCAGAACCAAACACAGGCATCTATTAACTGTTGTATATAGAAATGATTCCTCACGGAAGGGGGATGTATTATGGGTATACGACCAGTAGACTTACAGGCTATGGTGCAACGTGCGCCAGAAGTAAACCGAGCGACGAACAATGATGGCAGTCGTGCGGAAACCCAAAACAGTCAATTTGCTCAATCTTTCCAGAAGGTTGTGGAGCAAGAGAGCAAACAAGTTGTAAATGCTAATCAAGCAGAAAAGTCAAATGTGGACAAGGATGGTCGCGGCAATAGCGGTGGCGGCAAGGGTGGCAAGGACAGAAGAAGACCAGGACAGGAAACCAAAGAGAGCGAGGGCGTACAAAACCGCGGCTTGCTAGACATAAAAATCTAAGAGATTTTTGGAGAGCTTATGGACTTATTTCAAATGGATTTCTTTATCTACATTCTCATTTTAATGCTACTTGTTGGTGCGTTTTTTGTGGTATATGGTAGCCTTGGGCTAAAAGGAGCAAAAAGCGAACAGGTAGATGATGGGCAGGAACTCCTTGTTCTCGCACAAAAACTGGACACCTTAGAATCTTCTGTGTACGAAGCTGACGAAGCTGTGCATATGTTGGGAGATATGTCAAAGAATGTTTTCAAGGAATTTGATAGCAAATATCAAGAGTTGTTGTTTCTGTACAATCTAGTAGACGAAAAGCAAAAAAATCTCACATTAATAGGCAATGCTGAAACAATGGCTAATGAGCAGTCAAGCCCTGACCCTACGGTGGTGCGTGATATGCTTTTCCCCGCAGGGAGCGCGCCAAGCCCGAAACAAAAGATGGCGACCGTTACTAGACCCATAGCGTCAAAGAGCGGAAATGTGCCGCAAATTACCCCTGGCGGTGGCTTGACGAGCATTGATATTAAGGTGGACGATAGTACCAGAATAAAACCAAGTGGAATAAATCCAAAATTTGCTAATGTTCTACAGCTTAGCAAAGAAGGTAAAAGTGTTGAAGATATTGCGCGCGAGCTAGACATGGGCAAAGGTGAAGTTACGCTTATTCTTAACCTAGGGGGGCGACCTAAAAATGCATAGAAAAAGCATGGTTTTTGGTATAGGCATAGGAATACTTGTTATGGTTGCTGTTAGTTTTGTGACGTATATCGTTCAGCGTGCGGCGCATCTTAATGAAAATGCTAATCTTGTGGCAATGGTACATGAGCAAGAAAATAATATCTCTTTTTTGGAGGCTTTGGCGGCTGAAAACCAAGGCACAATAGTAGATGCATATTATGTTATTGACCGTGCGCGTGATATTGGCATGGTCTTTCCTGCTGAAATAGAGCCTCAAGTTATTGTCTATACTCCTGAGTCTGTGGAAGATGAGGATGTGGAGGAGGTTTATAATTCCTACGACGACATTGATGAACCCGATGAACCCGACCTCCAAGAGCCAGATGATGATGACCAAGCTGAACAACAAGAAATAGTAGACACAAATCAACCTGACACCCATGTTGCTGTAGCTCAACCAGATGAAAATATGCATCCACCATTTATCATTAGTTCTGGTGTTACAGCATCTGAGGTTTCTAGCTTTTTTGAGCAGGGCAGCATTGTGGAAAGCGGAGATGATTTTTTACAATTTTTGATTAACAATGGCTATGCCACATCTATTTTGGCAGGTAGCCATGCAGTGCCTAGAGGTGCTAGTTTTGAAGAGATAGTAAATATTATTGTGTATGGCAATTAAATTTCACATATGAAGATTGGGAGTGAACCGAATGTTAGTAAATGCGGCGGAAATGTTGAAAAAGGCACGCGCTGGAAAGTATGCAATAGGTCAGTTTAACATCAATAATCTTGAATGGACAAAGGCTATTTTGCTAGCGGCTGAGGAACTGAAAAGCCCTGTGATTTTAGGTGTTTCTGAAGGTGCTGGCAAATATATGGGCGGTTTTAAAACCGTTACTGCCATGGTAAAAGCCATGGACGAAGAACTGAAAATCACCGTGCCTGTGGCTTTGCACCTAGACCATGGTAGCTATGATGGTTGTGTGGCATGTATAGAAGCTGGATTTACAAGTGTTATGTATGATGGTAGCCATAGCCCTATCGAAGAGAACTTGGCGAAAACACGTGAAATTATTGCACTTGCGCATAAGCATGGTGTCTCTGTAGAGGCGGAGGTTGGCTCTATTGGTGGTGAAGAAGACGGCGTTGTGGGTACGGGCGAAATAGCTGATGCTGGTGAGTGCAAATTAATTGCCGAAACAGGCATAGACTTTTTGGCAGCTGGTATTGGCAATATCCATGGCGTATACCCAGAAAACTGGAAAGGCTTGGATTTTGATGCGCTAGAGGCTATTAGTAAATCCACGGGTGGTATTCCGCTTGTTTTACATGGTGGCACAGGCATACCAGAAGATATGATTAAAAAGTCTATCTCGCTCGGTGTTTCCAAAATCAATGTAAATACAGAATGTCAACTTGTTTTTGCAGCGGCTACGCGTAAATATATTGAAGAAGGTAAGGATAAGCAAGGCAAAGGCTTTGACCCGCGCAAACTGCTTGCACCTGGTTTTGAAGCTATCAAAGAAACCGTGCGTGAAAAAACAAGGCTGTTTGGCGGAAATGATAAGGCATAAAATTATGGTACAAATTTTAAAGAAAAATGAAAATGTGATAAAATATCTGGAAAAGACCAAAAACGCTAATCTTAATATATTGGCGTTTTTGGTCTTTGATAGTGATGCTGATGTTTACATATGCAATGATGATATTACGAATGGCGTGATTGTGGGGTCACAAAGCCGCAATTTTTTCTATGTAGATACTCATAATAAAGACTTTTTTGATGAGTTTTTGAAAATGATACCGAGTGGGCATAAATTGTTTTCTGGTGTGGCGCAGGATGTAGCGGACTCCATTTTGGTGGACAAAGAAACTGTGTGGCAAACGCCTTGCAAGGTCTTTGTTCATAATGGCTTGATGCAATTATCGCCTAATTCAGACTTTGCTATAGAGAAGCTAACGGAAGCGGATGCTAAAGAGGTAGATGAATATTACACATACCGCTCAGAAGGTTCAGTTGAGCGACTGCGTAAAGACATACGGTTAATGGATAGTGCCTGCATACGCGTTGACAGCACATTAGCCGCTTGGTGTCTTGTACATGCCGAGGATTGCTCAATGGGACCGCTATACACCAAGGAGGAGTTTCGTGGCAGAGGACTTGGGCTTGCCACAGCTTGTGATGTGGCTAAGAAAATGATTGCAAAGGGCATGAAACCTCACGCGCAAATCGCAAGTGACAACATAGCCTCGCTAGCTCTTATTAATAAGCTTGAGGGTATGGAATATTCCCATGATTGTGTTTGGTTTGGGCTGGAAAATTAAGTAAATGAGGCATATTCATTAATTCTGGTCGCCAATGCGACCTTTTTTATTGCAAGGATTCCAATTGTGCATTAGGATAAAAATGCGCCAAAATCCACTCATATGTATATCCGCGCGAAACCATGCCCGCTACACCATTTTGGCTCATACCTACCCCATGTCCAAAACCACCACCGTAAAATGTTATGCCATCTGAAATCTCCTCAAAAACCATAAAAGTAGATGGCAACATAAAATGGTTTGTGATAGGTGATGCATTATGCCGATTTAGAATCACACCACCTTCAGCAGAGGGTTCAAGCAAGCGGCGGATTGCATATTCTGTACGCACTACAACCGACCCCTGCGACCCTGTTATCAGCAACTCTCGTACATTGCCACCGCCGCCGCGCGAAACCACTGCCATCGACTGGAAATCACCAATATTGGTTACAAATTGCGGAGGGAATGTGGCTGTGCTATTTGGCATTGGAAAAAGATGTGGGCTAGCTGCGGCGAGGGCAGGCAGGTTGCGCCCGATTATCTCTGTGAGCTGCTCATTAGTCAATTGCAAATTCCAACGAAACCACGGAGAGTTGTCATCATAGCTTGAAATAGTTGTGTTCATAAAAAATGCATGAGCATTGGATTCTACAGAAAGGTCACCAGTAGCAACGCTAAGACCCTGCGGTTGCGCTGATAGATATGGCGGGGTAGGGCGGTCAAATTCCCATGTGCTGCCATTAATCCATACATCTCCGCTATTTGCAGTATGCCCTGATGATGTGGAGAAGAAATTTGCCGTTACAACCTCGCCACCATAAGTCAGGACAAGTCCTGCTGTCTCGCGCACGGCGGCTTGCGATATGGCGGTCTCTGGGAAATTAGCATAAACCTGCGATTGTATGCTATCATCCACATTTGCGCCATACATATAGAAACGATTAGCAAATATAGCGGCAACAGCATAGCTGCGCGCCGTAACTGCTTGAACCTTGGCGGCTTCTAGCCCAAAAGATGCGGGCATTTCACTTGGGATGACGGCATACAGGTATTCTTCCAAGTCAAGCTGGTTGACAACCACAAATCCATCTGCACGGCGGCTTATCTCTATAATACCGCGATAGCGGGGATTCTCGCCGTCGCCCCAGTTGCGGCTGATTGTGGTAATCTCTGTCATGCCATTTTCGCTATTAGGCACAATTGTAATTCTGCCTGTGGCATTATCTATTAGATTAATATTTTCGGTAGCTGACAGATGAAACTCTTGATTCGGTGGGATTTCTATTATCTCATTTGCGGTATGTATGGTCAGACCTGTCTCGCTGCGCAAACCCACGGACTGATGTATGCGGCTGGCAAAGCCTGTTGTGGAAAGAACTACACGAATATGCGAGGGAGCGGCACGGCGCAAAATTATAGCAGCCGATACCTGACCGTCACGCATCACAAAATCAGCTACATCATAGCCTATTGTGATTTGGTTAAGATGACCCATAGTAACATTTCTTGTGGTCGGGATATTATATATGCCAAAAGCGCCATGAAGTGGAAGACGACCTAACCCCTCTATTTCAACATATTGAGATGATATTTGACTGACTACGCCCGATACAGTATGTTCAAAAACAATGACCGATTCGGCAGTGTTCCCATTGATTTGTACATCGGCTATATTCCCTTGCGATAAAGCGGTGGTATCATAGGCATATGTGCGCTGTGCACCTCCTGCAAAAATGGTTATGCTATCTATATTACGCTCAACTATATAAGCATTACGAATGGTTGGTGCATCGCTTATCAACCCTGCTATAGCCAAAATCTCCCCATCTTTATGCAAAATAGATACTTCGCGGTCAAGATAGTCCTCAAAATCAAGCCCTGTGGCTGTAAAATGACCAATATTTGTAACAACATGCCCTTGGGGTAATTGGGAATTAAATTGCGGTGTGATTAGGATAATGACATTTTCTTGAATGATACCAAAATAATCAGCCGTGGTGGCATATCCGCTGAGGTTTCCAAGCAACTGCATATATAGGTTAATCCAAAGAGCATAGGAAATGGCAAGTTGGCGGTTTTCTGGCGTTAGCTGTATGCGTATAGGATTGTTTGGGTCTAGTCTGTCCAAAATGAACTGTGCTTGCTCTAATGTAAGCGGACTTTCAGGGTAAAAATTGTAGCCTATGCCACTAAGATGCCCCATGCTAACGGCGGCATTAATATATCTATCATGCCACATGCTGACCGATGTGTCCGAAAAATTAATATGGCGCGGGGAATGAGTTATCTCTGCTGCATCAGAAAAGGTGAGTGCAATCATCTTTGCCACCATTGCACGGGAAATAGGCACATCGTCGCGTACAATGTCAACCTGCTGTTGGACTGATAACTCTTGTCGTGGTGGCGCATCGACCACAAATGGCGCGCCTTCATCTGCATGTTCTGGCTCATCATCGTTTGCTCCACAAGACACAAATATTGCTAGAAAAGTAATTAGAAATATCATAAGGAAAAATCTTTTGTTCATTCGTATCTCCCTCCAAAATAAAGTAAAAGTACAAGCTTTTATATAATTATGAGCATGTGAGTACAAATATTCCGTCAGACTTTTTATGAATATTTCGTATATTGTATTGAACTTGATTTTAAGAATAAGGGAGATAAGATTATGTTATTACGCAAATTTCGCATAGCGGCGGCCATGCTGGTGCTTGCATGTATGCTCATACCAAGCTTGGCTGTATACGCATCACAAACCCCATCGGGCATTTCCTTTGATGATTTGGAAAGTCGAATTGATGCTATCATGGCAGAGCATGTGGGCATAACCACGCCTGGCGCGGCTGTTGTGATAATGCACGAGGGTGAGATTATTCTTTCACGTGGTTATGGCTATGCTGATATTGAACGCGGCATACCTGTAGACCCTGCTGCTACTATCTTTGAACATGGCTCTATAGGCAAGGTCTTTGTGTATGTTGCAACTATGCAGCTTGTGGAGCGTGGCTTGTTGGATTTGGATGCGGATATCGGTACGTATTTGCCAGAAGAAATTATGTCGCAACTTGATTTTACATACACTGTCACCATGCGTGACCTGCTAAATCATGCGGCGGGATTTGAAGAAGTTCTTCTTGGTCTCTTTGTTGATGCGCAAAATATGGAACAACGCCGCGGAACTTTGGAAGATGTTCTGCTAAACTTAATACCAGCCCAAATTTTCGAACCAGGCACGGTTAGTGCATATTCTAATTGGGGCTCTGCGCTTGCGGCTTTGGTAGTAGAAAGCATATCTGGGCAACCTTTTTATGAATTTGAAATGCAAAATATCCTTATGCCGCTTGGCATGACGAGCACACTCAATCAGCCAAATTGGGTTGGCAATCATGCGTTTTTACAAAACAAGGCTGTGGGCTATCATGCAGATGGTGCTGGCGGCTTTCGTGAGGGTATATGGGCGTATATACCCCTGTATCCAGCTGGTGCTATAAATGGCACAGCAGAGGATTTGGCGCGTTTTGTCACAGCTTTTGTTTCGCCTTATGGCGAAGCTGGTACGCTTTTTGATAGTGCAAACACTCTGGCTATTATGCTTTCACCAAGCTCTCTAGACCCTATTAATAGACCTAAGACATATCATGGATTGCTACGATATTCTGGTGCATATACGGGGCTTGGACATGGCGGCAATACAGACACTTTTAGTGCGAATATGGTGTTTGTGCCAGAAACAAGATTTAGCTTTGTGGTACTTACCAATGCTGGCGGCGAAACAGATGTGGTCTATGGAATAACGAGCTTGCTTATGGGTGCGCGGGATATGCCGCAACCCACCGCAAATTTGCCACATGCATCGGCGGTAGAGGGAAGCTTCGCAATGTCGCGCCGTACAGAGAGCAATGTGACTGGTCTTTTTAACTTCTCTATACTTAACGTAACCGCGCAAGATGAAAACAGTATAAGCATAACTTTTGGGCCTTTTGGCGCATTGTATTTTCAACAAGTAGAGCCATATGTATTTCGCAGTACTTCAACTGATGAAGCGGACTTTTTAAGCATAATGGTTAATGAAATTCGTTTTAGGATGGAAGAGGGTCAGCCTGTGCAGGTGCATGTGGGAAATGGTCTTGATTTTACACTTTTGCCCGAGGGTCGTGGTCTTGTTGCTTTTGTTGGCGGCATTGCAGGCATGGGTATCGGCGCGTTATTTTTCTTGATTATGCCCATTATCCTGCTAATATCATTTTTTGCAGGCAAGAAAAAGGGCATTGTTGTGGAACATACACATTTTGGACTAGCTAGCAACACATTTTTGCTATCGGGAACATTGATTGTTGTTAATAATCTGCTTTTTGGTCTGCATATGCTCATAGATTTTTGGAGAGCAGCAACCGTTGCAGCACTTGTACCGCATATCTGGGCAAATATTATAATTGCGGGCTTGGCAGTTGTGCTGTTTGTGGCATCTCTATTGACATTGCGCGGTACAAAAATAAGAACAAGGCGCAAGGTGATGTTCATAACTACATCCTGTATTATGGGATTTATGCTGTTGGCTCTATGGCATTGGAATTTCTTTGCCTTAATATAGTCTGCCACCATCTACATAGCATATCTCTCATAAGTATAATACCTCGTAGGGGTGGCACTCCGCCGACCCAACAAAATATGGTAACTATCCCAAAATTCCCCTCCGTGAAGGGGATGTCTTTTGCTCGTTTTAGAGCAAAAGACGGGGTGGTTGTACACTATAAACGGCATTGTGAGGACCATGAGTAATTGCGTAATCCAAAAACATGTGTATTGTAATTTGAAATCTGGTGATGTATAATGAAATATGCGGAACTTTTTGCAATAGATTTCGTATAACTTACGGGGTGATTTTTTGGCTAATGAAATTGTAGTGGAACTGAAAGATGTAAAAAAGATATATCCTATGGGTGATGAGCGCATTGTGGCATTGGATGGCATATCGCTCAAATTTGTGCGCGGCAAAATATATTGCCTTCTTGGGGTATCTGGTAGCGGTAAATCTACATTACTAAACCTTATAGCGGGGCTAGAAAAGCCTACACACGGTGAGATAATTTTTAAAGGCAAGCATCATATACAAAAAATGAGCGAAAAAAAGCTGGCTATATTTAGGCAACGCTATGTGGGTTTTGTTTTTCAATCATATAACCTAATGCCAACGCTAACTGCGCTAGAAAATACCACATTGCCATTGATTTTTAGGCGTGTTCCGAAGAAGGTACGCAGCAAAAAGGCGATGCAGATGTTAAAGGCTGTAGGGCTTGCCAATCGCTGGCGGCATAAGCCTAGCGAAATGAGCGGCGGTCAGCAACAGCGTGTGTCCATAGCCCGCGCATTTGTAAACCAGCCTGAAATTGTTTTTTGCGACGAACCCACGGGCAATCTGGATACAAAAACGACGGTCGAGATGATGAACCTAATATGCGGCATAGCTAACCAGCATAATCAGACATTAATCCTTGTTACGCACAATCTGGAGCTTGCCAGATATTGCGATGAGGTGATACATATACGCGATGGCAAAATCGAGAAGATAGAGGATGTTAGCGCAGATAAGGTCGAAATACAATTCGGGGGGATATTATGAAGAACGCAAGAAGATTCACGAAAATTTTACTGGCATTTATTATGATGTTTACACTATTTGGTAACTTTGGCATACTGCATCTACGAGCTGCGGGTGTTACCATAAGCAGTCAGACTGTGACGGCGGGGCTTGGCGTTACAGAAGTTACATTTAATGTGAATGTGCAGGCAGGAACAACGGTGCAAAATGCTTGGGTAACTATGAGTGGCATGACAGCAACGGTCTTTGACCAAACCCTTTTGGCGGGTCACACCTTTACATCGCCAACAAGCGTGGCTATTACGGTAGCTGTGATAGTGGACGAAGAGCATTTGGGCAATACATTTGTGGGACAGGTATATGTTAGTCATTCGGAAGGTACGTCATCTGGCTTTTTAACAGTGAATGTTGGGGCGACACCCACGCCATCTCCAACGCCAACCCCAGCAGAAACCCCAATAATATCCATGAGCGCACCAACAAGTTACATAGAAATGACACCAGGCATATCATCAATAGTTAATGTAACGCTGCAAAACACAAGCCGCTTCATGGCACGTGATTTTCGCATAACGCCTAGAGTAGATGCAAACTTTACCGTAGAGATTTTGGGTGATTTGCCTAGTTTTAATCTGGGACAAAATGCCACGCGCACCTTCCAGCTACGCATAACGCCGCATAGCGGGTTGGATAGTGGCACGCATACCATCGTGTTTGACTATAGTTTTGAAAATAATGTACGCAATGTGATAACTCAACAAGGCAATGTTGTGGCGCGCGTGTATCGCCCTACACCAGATGAGCCGCGCGTGGTAATGGCGGATTTTGTTCTATCACCTATGCTTGTCAACGCTGGAGACAATTTTCAAATTACCACTACATTGCGCAATACATCATCCGCATCGGCGGCAAATGTTCAGCTTTCCATAGGGGGTTTTGCTGAAGATGGGTTAATTTCGCAAGGCTCTACAACCAATTTTGTTGGCTCGCTATCAGCAAACACTACGCGAGATGTAGCGTTTAGCTTTGGTACGCCCGCAAATATGACAACGGGCAGTCATCCTATTACATTTACCCTACGCTATGATAATGCCGCTGGCGAGGTTGTTACGGAGAATTTTACATTCTATGTGACCATAATGGGCGATGGGGCAGGCACAGAAACGGATAGATCAAGACTGACGATTACGAATATTAGTTCGCCTGCGGGTATATTTTCGCCTAATGACGAGGTAAATTTTAGTATAACCATACAAAACACAGGCGAGCGCGATGCTACAAATGTACGCATTTCTGCTGACCCTGAAAGCGGCGTAGTGCCGCGCTTGGCTTCCATACAGACCCTGCCAACACTTGCTGTAGGGCAAAGTCATACATTCTCCTTTGCTTTTTCGCCGACAAGCTCAGCGCAATCGCAGTTTCATAATATAGGCTTTGAGATAGCCTACGATACAGGGCAAATCAATAATGGAAATCCCGTGCGTGGAGGCTTTGAGCAGTTCGCGGGCTTTAATGTGTATAATCCTGATGCAGATGACGATGTGGATGACACGAACCGCTCCGTGCCGCGCATAATTATTAGCGACTACACAATTAATAGCGGCAATCCTGACCAGCCAATGATAGTAATGGCAAATTCCGAATTCGACCTTACGCTGACCATGCTAAATACCCACAGCGAGCGCACTATAGGCAATATACGCGTAACATGGGAGGTTTCGGCTATTACGGTAGGCAATGAAATAACTGGCGGCAATGTTTTTACGCCTGTGGATAGTTCCAATACATTTTTCATAGATACCATACCGCCGCGCGGCATATATGAGCATCATATGCGCCTTTTTGCCATACCAGATGCAGCTCCGCGCAATCATGTTATCACAATCAATTTTGAATACGAAGATGCAGAAGGCAATCCTTTTGATGCAACTGAGAGTATTGGTGTAAATGTGCGACAAGAATCGAGACTAGAGATGAGCATACCCAGCATACCTACTGTGGTTACGGAAGGTGATAGAATAAGCGCAGAGGTGATTTTGCTAAATGCTGGTCGCTCTACGCTGTTTAATCTACGTGTACGCCTTGAGGGCGAAGGCATAACGCCTCATGAAGAGGTTTTTGGCAATGTGCAAAGCGGACACTTCAATAATTCATGGGCGCAAATATTTGCTGTGCAATCGGGACCAAGCACCATATACATAATTGCCACATTTGACGATGAAATGGGACAGCAACACACTGTAACCGAAACTGTTGAAATAGAAATTCTGTCCATGATGGACTTTGGTGGCTGGGATGATGGCGGTTTTGGTGATTGGAATGGCGGCGGAGGCGACTTTGGTTTTTGGGGCGAAGAAGGCTTTGGTGAAGATGGTGGATTTCTAACGAATATTTGGTTTTGGGTTGCTATTGGCGGCGGCTTGATAGCGGTAACCGGTGTAACCATCTTGCTTGTTCGCCGCAGAAAAAAGTTTAATGATGAATTTGGGTTAGATGATGATGACCTTGCGTAGGGGGCAGTAAATATGCGCTTTTTGGATATACTTACAATGGCTTTACGAAATATGTTTAAACGCAAACTACGCACGGTGCTAACGGTATCTGGCGTGGCAATAGGCTCTGTTGCTATAACGCTAATGATAAGCCTAGGTGTTGCTGTAAATTTACAGCATGAGCAACAAATAGAAATGCTGGGGCATCGCGCTAACCGCATAACCATTTGGGGACCATGGAGTCCTGGTATTGGTGATGCCGTTTTGGACGAGGCAATGCTGGAGCGTATTTCTGCCATGCCAAATGTGGTGGCAGCTACGCCGCAAGTATGGATGCAACTAACATTCGTTAATGGTCCATATGTGGCGGATTTGCAGATAAATGGCATCGTGCCAGAAGCTATGCCATATATGGGGCTTAATGTGGCGGAAGGTCGCGTTCTTACGGCTGATGATAACTTGCAAATCGTTTTTGGCTCAAATGTGCTAACGCAGTTTAGAAACCCGCGTGACCGCTGGATATGGGATTGGGACCAAGTTGCAAACATAGACCCGCTTGCTATACCCATGCGCGCATCATTTGATTTTAACTTTGGGCAACCTAGTATAGGTGGTGGGGGTCAGAATCAAAACAGCCCTGCACCTTATATAATCGAGGGCGTGGGCATTTTGGATGGCGTGGAATGGGAATCGCAGATGAATGCCTTTATGCCATTATCTGCTGTGTTAGAAATTCAGCGCGACCAGCAACGTTTTTGGCAAAGCTTGGGCGGCTGGTGGGGGCGCGACGTGGATGCCGATGGTTTTGAGAATCTAACAGTGGTAGCATCCAGTGCTGAGCATGTAACGCAGATTGCGGATGATATACGTAACTTGGGCTTTAATGACGTATGGTATGATATGCAATGGATAAATCAACAGCGTGAAAGCACGCAATCTCTACAAACCCTGCTTTCGGCAATAGGCGCGGTTTCGCTTATTGTTGCCGCAATAGGCATAGCGAACACTATGATAATGGCAATATATGAGCGCACAAAAGAAATTGGCGTTATGAAGGTGATAGGAGCATCTGTTAAGGATGTGCGCCGCCTGTTTTTGGTGGAAGCCGCACTGATAGGGGCTTTTGGCGGGCTTCTTGGTGTTGGACTTTCGGCTGTTGCATCCTATGTGCTTAATACTGTAGGCTTACCGTTTCTTGATATGCTTGTATGGGGTGCGACAGGAGATGTCAGTGTGATACCAATGTGGCTATATGCCCTTGGGTTTGGGTTCTCTTGTGGTGTTGGGCTTTTCTCTGGGTTTTTACCAGCCCGCCGCGCAACAAAAATATCGGCTCTTGAAGCTATAAGGACATCATAATGAGTAGGAAAACTGAAAATACGGGCTTTGTCTGCAAAAATTGTGGTGCGGATGTGCCGCCCATAAAATCGGGAACAATCCGTAACCATTGCACACAATGCTTACACTCTTTGCATGTGGATATGGAAATTGGTGACAGGCAGAGCAACTGCCACGGACTTATGATGCCACGAACAATAGAACCTAATAGCAAGAAAGGTCAACAGATTATGCATAAATGTATGGACTGTGGCTTTGAAAGGAAAAATATAGTGGCTGATGACGATAATCTGGATGAAATATTAAGGATTATGCGCGAAGCTGCTTTAAAATAGGCAATAAAGGGGATTGTATGAGTGAAATAATTAATAATGATATCATAAAATCGAATCTGCGTACTTATTATGACCGCGAGGCTGGATATAGAAATTCTGCTGGTAAAGAGGAATGGAAAATAAAGGAACGTAAAGCATTTTATGATATGGTTGCGCGCGAAGATAAAAAATTTCTTTTAGAAATTGGTGCTGGTGCGGGGTATGATAGTCAATATTTTATGGAGCAAGGGCTTGATGTTACGGCAATTGATTTATCATGCGAGATGGTAAAGGTGTGCAAGGCGAGGGGCATAAATGCCCACGAGTTGGACTTTTATAACCTATCTACTTTAAACAAAAAATTTGACTGCATTTGGGCTATGAATAGTCTTTTGCATGTTACGAAACTTGATTTTGCAGAAGTTTTAACGAATGTATATGCTGCTTTGCATGAAAATGGATTGTTTTATATGGGTGTATATGGCGGTGAGGATTCGGAAAAAAACTGGGTAAACGAATTATACGACACCCCACGCTTTTTTTCGTTTTATTCTGAAGCTAAGCTAAAAGAGGCTATACCTGATGTCTTTGAGATAATATCTTTTAAGCAGTATGATGTGGGAAGGCATGTTGATTTTCAATCTGTTATAATGAGGAAAAATAATGTCAAAACTTAAATTTGTACAATATAATTCCCCCGTAGTGCTTACATTTGCGATAATATCGCTACTTGTAATGCTTTTGGGCGAAATGACCAATCATGCATCTACATGGACGTTATTTTCTGTATATAGAAGTAGTTTTGTTGACCCTTTGGCTTATATTCGTATTTTCGGACATATTTTCGGACATATCAATTTTGAACATTTTTTTAGCAATTTCCTTGTTTTGTTATTGGTTGGCCCTATTCTTGAAGAAAAATACGGTTCAAAGCGACTGATGCAGATAATGGCTTTTACTGCCGCAATCACTGGCATTGTACAAATTATATTTTTTAGCTCCGCACTTCTGGGTGCATCAGGCATTGTGTTTATGTTCATGATTCTAGCAAGCTTTGCTAATGTAAAAGACGGACGCATACCGCTTACGCTTATTGTGGTTTTTGTGATTTATATTGGTCGTGAGGTTGTTAGCGGGATAACTATTGATGATTCAGTCTCGAGGGTGACACATATCGCTGGTGGTGTCTGTGGCGCGGTATTTGGGTTTGTGATTAATCGTGGGAAAATTTCTGCTTGAAATTTATTTCGAATTATAGTAAAATAAATTTGTGGAGAAAGTTTTCGCAAGCGAAAACCGCTCCGTAATTACGCTTATGGGAGTAGATAGGTGCTGGTGTGCCTCCTGGTCTTCAAAACCTGTGTTGGCGGTTAGAAGCCGCCTAGGTGGGTTCGATTCCCACATATTCCCGCCAAACAAAATATATGCCGAAATATTTCGGCTTCGTAAGGGCGAACTATGTTCGCTCGTTTTTATACAAGGAGGTGACACTATGGGCAAAGACAAGATTTTCTGCGGTGGTTGAAGCGCGAAATTGCCAGCAGGTATGCTGGATAAAGCGTTAGGTAGTATACCGCCGTTTTTTGATAAAAATCTGTTAGTCGGCTTTGATTCAAATGACGATGGTGCGGTTTATAAGCTATCAGAAGATTTGGCAATCATCCAGACCTTAGACTTTTTCCCGCCCATGGTGGACGACCCCTATATTTTTGGGCAAGTAGCGGCGGCAAATGCACTTAGCGATGTGGCGGCCATGGGTGGCATCCCAAAGGTTGCCTTGAATATCGTTGCTTTTCCTGAAGATGCTGACCCTGAGATTTTGTCAGCAATCCTTGCTGGCGGAGCTAACAAAGTGGCAGAAGCAGGGGCTGTTCTATGCGGTGGGCATTCGATAGCTGATTCTTCCATAAAGTACGGGCTTTCTGTGACTGGTGTGGTACATCCAGATAAAATTCTGCAAAACAATACATGTAGAATTGGAGATGTCATAGTGCTTACAAAGCCGCTTGGCGTGGGGATTATAACAGCGGCATATGGCAGCGGAGAGGCTAGCAAAGCGGCATATGATGAGGCGATAGTTGCCATGACCACGCTGAATCAACATGCATTAGATGTAGCTCGTGAATATGATATTTCTGCGGCTACGGATGTCACAGGCTTTGGGTTTTTGGGACATCTTAATGAAATGGCGAATAAAGGATATTCGATAGAGGTAAATAGCGGTGCTGTGCCTTATATTGATGATGCATATGGGTTAGCAGAACAGTTTATGACTACATCTGCGGGTGCAAAAAATAGGCAATTTTTAGAAGGTAAAATTGATGGGCTGAATAAGATTTCTCATCCAATGCAGGAGATTTTGCTAGACCCGCAAACATCAGGAGGTCTGCTGATAAGCATAAAATCAACAGATGCACCAATCCTTGTCAAGGAACTTGGAGGATTAGGGTATCGCGCCGCCGCTGTAGCGAATGTTGTTAAAAAAAGGCAGGCAAATATTATAATTTACTAGGAGTTGATTTAAATGACGATTATAGATTGTATTGGAGATGTATGTCCTATGCCTGTAATAAAAACAAAGAGGGCTTTGGCAGAGGCTAAAAGGGGATGCTTTGAAATTCATGTAGATAACGGCATCTCCTTAGAAAATGTTAAAAAGTATATATACTCTCTAGGATATGATACAAACAGCATTACTAGAGATGGTTATTTTGCGATAATTGTTGATGTTGATGGAGATGCAAAAAGAATAGCAAATAAGCATTCCGATAGCATTGTGGCTATTTCTGGTAACACTATGGGTCATGGAGATGATGAACTAGGACACGTATTGATGAAAAGCTTCGTTTTCGCACTAACTCAACTTGATAACTTGCCACAAAAAATAGTTCTATACAATAGCGGTGTACTGCTAGCCCTTGAAGATTCACCTGTGTTAGCTGATTTGCAAACACTTTCAGCCGCTGGCGTACAGATTCTGTCCTGCGGACTATGCATAGACTATTTTAATTGCGCCAATAACCTAGCAGTTGGCGAAATAACTAATATGTATGTCATTTTAGAGATGATGCAAGATGGGAAAGTGATTAGACCTTGATATATTTTGATTCTGCTAGCACATCATTACATAAACCAGATATTGTAATACAAACAGTTGCCAAAGCAATGACGGAGCTCGGTAATAGTGGGCGCGGAGGTCATGCACCCGCAATGTCAGCAACACGCACTATTTATAATGCGCGTGAACGTCTAGCAACTTTTTTTGGCACACAAGCGAATCAAGTTGCTTTCACTCATAATGCAACTATAGCGTTGAATATAGCTATTTTCAGTAGTTTGACAACGAATGACCATGCTATAACAACGGTTTTGGAGCATAATTCTGTGCTTAGACCGCTGTATCACTTGCAAAGCCATGGTCTTTCTTTAGATTTTGTAGGACTCGCGACTGACGGCGATATTGATTACGATGCTTTGGAAAAATTGTTAAAAAAGAATACTAAATGCATTGTTATAACTCATTGCTCTAATGTTACGGGTCAATTGATTGACCTAGAGAGAGTAGCGCAAATTTGCAAAAAAAAAGGACTTGTGTTAATCGTTGATGCGGCGCAATCTGCTGGGCTTTTTGAAGTTGATGTAAAAAAGCTAGGGGATGCCATCGTATGCTTTACTGGTCATAAGGGGCTATTGGGTCCGCAAGGAACTGGTGGTTTGGTAAAAAATGGTTATTCGCCAATAACGCCTACCTTTTTTGGTGGCACAGGAAGCGATAGTTTTTCTCATTATAATTCTGGAATATTTCCAGAATCTTTTGAACCTGGAACGGCTAATGCGCACGGTGTTGCTGGTCTTGCAGCAGGGGTAGAGTATATAAACCAGATTGGCATGAAGAAGATGACGAGTAACAGTTTGCGGTTGGCTATGTTTTTTGAAGATGAGATACGCCGCATAAAAAATGTTGAGATTTATGGGAATCCGCAACTACCGAAAGCCCCTATTGTTAGTATAAATATTGGAGATTTGGATTCTGCCGAAGTGGGAGCGATGCTTTCGGAGTACGAAATATACGTGCGTGGCGGCTTTCATTGCGCCCCTTTGATACACCATGCTCTGGGAACGCAAAAACAAGGTGCTGCGCGTTTTAGTTTTTCGTCAAACAACACAATGGAGCAGGTGAAAATTGCAATAGAAGTAGTAAATAAAATCGCAAGGGAGCATGTCGGCTCATGAGAAAAAGGACTCCAAAACTTGTGATAAGCTTTTCTTCCGCTACGGAAGCGATGATGTTTGAAAGTGCTGTGTCCCCGCAATTAGGGCGAATCATACCTTTGCCTGCAAAAATAAACGCAGGGTGCGGGCTGGCTTTTTGCACAGACCCAAAGGACGAAGAGAAGGTTATGAAAATCTTAAGAAACAGCGAAATCAAATATCACAGCGCAAATATCATAGAGTTATTTTAGCAAAATCAAATTTAGGTATTGACAACAATATGGTTTGGGTATAAAATAGGTGTTAAGGTTTTTTACTTTACGCGCGTGGGTGTGATATGGACAATGTTTTGCGCAACACACTTCTGTATGATTTTTATGGCGAGCTATTAACTGAGCGGCAAAAAAATATATACCATATGTACTTTTGCGAAGATATGTCACTTGCGGAAATTGGTGATAGATATGATATAAGCCGTCAGGCAGTGAATTTCTCGCTAAAGCAAGCACAAAAGAATTTTGATACAATGGAGGACGCTCTAAAATTGGTAGAGCGACATATTTGCTCCCTTGAAAGCATCTCAAAACTTCGATTAATACTAGAGCGAGAAGGTTGTGCTGAGGGAATTGTGATACTCACAGAATTAGAAGATTTGATAGCGAGGTGAAATACATGGCCTTTGAAAGCCTTACAAATAAGCTGAACGGTGTTTTTAAACAACTACGCGGTAAAGGTAAATTGTCTGAAAAAGATGTAAAAGAGGCCATGCGTGAAGTGCGTCTGGCACTCTTGGAAGCAGACGTAAACTTCAAAATTGTTAAAGAATTTGTTGCTAATGTCACAGAAAAAGCTGTTGGCGATGAGGTTTTGCGAGGTCTTAACCCTGGTCAATCTGTTATAAAAATTGTTAATGATGAACTTACGGATTTAATGGGTAGCACACATGGCAAACTTAGCTTTTCTAGTAACCCGCCTACTGTGTTTATGATGGTCGGTTTGCAGGGTAGTGGTAAAACAACAACCAGCGGCAAAATTGCGGCGCAATTGCGTAAACAGGGCAAGAATCCATTGCTAGTAGCATGTGATATATACAGACCTGCTGCAATAAAACAGCTACAGGTCGTTGCAAATAATCTTAACATACCTGTATTTGAAAAAGGGTCACAAAACCCTGCCAAGACCGCCATAGAGGCTGTAGAACATGCCCGCGGACATGGTCTGGATGTTGTTATCGTAGATACTGCTGGTAGACTTCATATTGACGATGATTTGATGGATGAATTGGCGGAAATTAAATCCGCTGTGCGCCCTCAAGAAATACTTCTGGTTGTAGATGCGATGACAGGGCAAGATGCTGTTAATGTCGCCGAAAGCTTCAGCGAAAAAGTAGGCATTGATGGAGTTGTCATTACAAAACTTGATGGTGATACACGTGGCGGCGCAGCACTATCTGTACGCAAAGTAACAGGCAAGCCCATAAAATTTGTAGGTCTTGGTGAAAAAGTAGAAGACCTAGAACCGTTTTATCCTGATAGGATGGCTAGCCGCATTTTGGGTATGGGCGACGTCTTGACGATTATTGACAAAGCACAACAAGCTTTTAACGAAGAAGAAGCAATGGAACTAGAGCGCAAATTACGTAAAAATGAATTTACGCTTGATGATTTTCTGAACCAGATGCAGCAAGTGAAAAAAATGGGGCCGTTGAAGAATATTTTAGGTATGCTACCTGGTGCTGGCGGCTTGAAAATTGATGAAAATGACATTGACGAAAAAGCCTTGGGTCATGTGGAGGCTATCATTCAATCCATGACCCCAAAAGAACGCGATAATCCAACCGTCCTCAATGCCTCGCGCAAGCGGCGCATTGCAACAGGTAGTGGACGTAATATTCAAGAGGTGAATCGTCTATTGAAGCAATTTGAAGAAATGAAAAAAATGATGAAGCAATTTTCTGACATGGGTAAATCGGGTAAAAGACGCGGCAAACAGATGTTTGGCGGTATGCCCTTTATGAAATAATATAACATACTGGAGGAAAAGTAAAATGGTAAAAATTAGACTAAAAAGAATGGGTGCAAAGAAAAACCCTTTCTATCGTATTGTTGTAGCTGATTCTCGCGTTGCACGTGATGGCAAGACAATTCAAGAAATCGGCTACTATGACCCAACAAAAAATCCAGCTGACATTAAAATTGATGCTGAAGCGGCGAAGAAATGGATTGGCAATGGCGCACAACCAACTGATACTGTACGCGCGTTGTTAAAAAAGGCAGGAGCTATTTAACCATATGAGAGCGAGGTGCCTAAATGAAAGAATTACTAGAAGTTATTGCAAAAAAACTTGTGGATAATCCAGAGGCTGTTTCTGTTGCAGAACTACCAGCCGATAAAGGTATTGTACTTGAACTACGTGTAGCGCAAGTGGATATGGGCAAGGTAATAGGCAAGCAAGGCAAGATTGCAAAAGCAATACGAACCGTGGTGCGTGCCGCCGCCATCCATAATGACAAGCATGTTTCTGTAGAGATTATTCAACAATAAAACTAAAGAATAACGGAAAATAGGGGCTTTGCCCCTTTTGTGTATAAAAATATGAATGATTATTTTGAAATTGGTAAAATCGTGAATACTGTGGGCGTGGCAGGAGAGCTGAAAATTTTCCCGACTACCCATGACCCGAAGCGTTTTGGTTTGCTTGATACCGTAAGCATTATGCTTAATGGCTCTCTGCTTGAAAAGACTGTGACGAATGTTCGCTATCATCGCAATCTTGTTATGATAAAGCTTGAAGGCATAAATGACATGGACAGTGCAAATGCTTTGCGCGGCGGAACTATAGTGATAGACCGTGCCGATGACCCGCCTTTAGCTGAAAATGAATATTATTTCAGAGACTTGGTGGGTATAGCTGTAAGCACTGACGATGGTGAAGATTTGGGTGTTCTGCGCGATGTGATTTTTACTGGTGCAAATGATGTGTATGTGGTGAAAAAAGGTGACGAAAAAGATTTGCTGATACCTGCTATATCGCAATGCATACTTTCAGTAGATATTGAAGCGAAGCAAATGGTTGTCAAATTGCTTGAGGGTTTGCGCTCATGATATTTCACGTTTTGACACTATTTCCAGAGGTTTTCAAGGCTGGCATACATTCTATAATAAAGCGCGGCGTTGACAATGGCAAAATTGCTATAAACATTGTAAACATCAGGGATTTTGCCACTAACTCACGTGGGCAGACGGACGGGTATCCCTTTGGTGGTGGTGCTGGCATGGTGATGATGGCACAGCCCATTTATGATGCCCATAAATCTTTAAATGCTGGCTCCGCAAGGGTTGCGTATCTATCGCCACAGGGCAGGGTGTTTAACCAGCAATTTGCCGCTGAACTAGCTAGCGAAACTGAATTGGTGTTGTTATGTGGGCATTACGAGGGCATCGACCAACGTGTTATTGATGAAATTGTAACAGACGAAATCTCCTTGGGAAATTTTGTGATGACTGGTGGAGAAATAGCGGCTTTAGCTATTATTGATGCTGTGGGGCGGCTTGTGCCAGATGTTATCAAACCTGAATCCTTGAAGGATGAAAGTTTTTCCGATGGACTTTTGGAGTACCCACAATTTACAAGACCACGAACATTTATGGGTCGCGATGTGCCTGACATTTTGCTTTCTGGAAACCATGGAGAAATTGAGAAATGGCGGCGCAAGCAGGCTCTAGAGGTTACAAGGCGAAAACGACCTGATTTGCTAGGAGGATATGAACATGGTTAAACGTGTGCTTGCTCTTGTTGGTGCGGCAGTAATTTTGATACTATTTTTAGCGATATTTGTTGCGCCCAATTTTTTTGGGTCAGGACAGTCAATAGAAGCTTCCGAGCTTCAAATTACTAGCACTCCTGTTGCCTGTAATGAACTTTCAATTTCAATTGACTTTACTTTTAATCCTTCTAAAACCGAAGCTATAATACTATGGGAAACCGAAGCTTATGGTAGATTTATAGTGTTAGCGGAGGGACAACCTCTTAAACAGCCACTATTTCGCAGCGAACAAGGTCATTTTTGGATTGCATGCACAGATGTACCTGTGTTAGATGCATATGGCGATGAAGCTGATATTAGCGTAATAGATATACCGCATGGAACAATGGTTTTGGTTTATCATGTGAGCGCAATGTGGAACAGTTATCCATTTGGGTTAAGTCCTATTTCGATTCAGATACTGGAGCAGTAAATCATGAAGAAAATCTCAGCGACGACTTTGGGTTGCAAGGTAAATCAATATGACACACAGGAGCTATTGACGAAACTTGCTTTAGCGGGATATGAAGTAACAAATTTTGCGGGCGAAGCTGTGGATATTCATATCGTAAATACTTGCTGCGTAACAAATACAGCGGCAAAAAAATCTCGCCAAGCTGTGCAACGCGCAAAAAAGCGCAGTGGCATGGTGGTTGCCGTTGGTTGTGCTAGCCAAGCAACGCCCGAAAAATTCGAAGAAATTGGCGCAGATATTGTATTGGGAACATCTACGCGAGACAAATTGCTTGACCATCTAGGTATTGCGAATGAAGATGGCGAAGTCGAGGTCAACACAGGCGATAAAACTAGAGCATTCCTAAAAATACAAGATGGCTGTGATAATTTATGCACATACTGCATTATCCCGCATGTTCGCGGGCTTTCACGGAGCTATCCTTTGGAAAATGTAATAGCAAAAGCAAAACATTATGCAAAAATAGGACATAAAGAAATCGTGGTAGCGGGTATTTGTGTTGCCACTTATGGGAAAGATTTACTAGACTGTAATCTACTTACTGCTCTTAATGAAATTTGTAATATTGAGGGTATAGAAAGGGTGCGCCTATCATCTGTTGAACCTAATGTGATTACGAAGGACTTCTTGGATTTTGTATCTTCACAACCCAAACTCTGCGACCATTTTCATCTATCTTTACAATCTGGAAATGATGAAATTTTGGCTGCTATGGGGCGAAAATACAGCACAGCACAATTTGCGGATGCTGTAGAACGGCTAAAAAAAATAATGCCACATGTTAGCATAACAACAGATGTAATTGCTGGCTTTCCTAAAGAAACTAATGTGCAACACCAAAGCACCCTTGATTTTATCTCAGGGCTGGGCTTGGCAGATATGCATGTTTTCCCATACTCTGCTAAAGAAGGCACGGTTGCTGCAAAAATGACAGGTCAATTGCCTGCTTCTATCAAGAATACAAGGGCAAAAGAGTTGATAGAATTAGGCAAACAACAGAAAAATATTCATAATTTGAAATTTGCAGACTATATCATGCCTGTGCTGGTTGAAAGGCGTAACACGGCAGGCTTCTTTGAAGGCAAAACTACGAATTATCTTACAGTATATTTTGAAGCTGAAGATGACCTTTTGGGCAAGATTGTTGATATTAGATTGGGTGCATCTTTTGATGGTGGTTTTTTTGGAGTGTTACAATAAAGTTAAAATTGTGTTGCAAATATTGCAAAATTGTTTAGAATGTTTTATGATATAGTTAGATAAATGTTAGTTGTTGGAATTATGCTTATGCGTGGAGGTTATTGATGAAACCACTGGATATTTCTAAAAATCTGTCACAAACACAGAAGATTAGCATTATAGGCAAGGTGGGTGGGCTTTCTGCCCGCGATATTTTGCTTGAGGTAAACATGGCTCTTTTGGAAAAGGGATATGACCCTGTGATACAGATGATTGGCTACATCCTTTCGGGTGACCCCACCTACATCACTGCGCACAAAAGTGCTAGGAGCTTGATAGGTCGCCTAGAGCGTGATGAGCTTCTCGAGGAAATTATTAAATACTATCTGGAGAATAATGTGTAATGAGAACTTTAGGGATAGATTATGGTGATGCGCGTATCGGCGTAGCAATTTCTGATCCTTTGGGCTGGACTTCACGGGGACTAGCAACCATTTCGCGCAAAAACCCTATTGACCTATCGTCAAGCATTTCAGAAATTACGAAAATTGTAAAAGAAAATCTTGTTGATACCATTGTGCTTGGATATCCTAAAAATATGGATAATACTGAGGGTGACAATTGCAAAAAGGTAAAAGCATTCAAGAAGAAATTAGAAATAGCTCTGCCGCTGATTGCCATTGTGTTATTTGACGAAAGATTATCGACCTCAAGGGCTAGGCAGATTTTTAATGAAATTGATTTGACTGGGATTAGGCGTAAAGAAAACATAGATAATCTGGCGGCTTCTGTAATTCTGCAAGATTACTTAGACCTAAAGACAAGACAATCACGAACTATCGAAATTTCGCGTTATTCTACGAAAAGATGCGGGAAAAAAGAGGAGAAAAAAATGGATTTAGACAAAAATTTTGATGAAGATTTCGGCATGGAATTTGATGAGGAACTGGAAACTATTATAATGACTGATGAAGACGGCAATGAGGTCGAATTCATGATTATTGACGAATTTATGCATAATATGATCAATTACCTTATTATGGTAAAAGCAGAGGATGCTGATGAAGATGAAGCAGAAGCTGCTATCTTTAAGCAAGTTTCAGCTGGAGAAGAGGAATTTATTTACGAAGAAATTAATGAGGAAGAATACAATAGCTTGGAAGATATGTTAAAAGTGCGTATGGCAGAGTTTGACATTGATATTCAGTAGTATTTTGATGTTTATGGACGTTTAAGTTAAGCGACTATTAAAACAGAATGGAGAGTGAGATTTTTTTGGCTTCAAAAAAGAATAATAAGTTGAGGGTTTTTTCCTTGGGCGGACTGCAAGAAATTGGAAAAAACATCACTGTGTTTGAATATGGTCAAGATATCATTGTGGTGGACTGCGGCATTGCCTTTCCTGCTGATGATATGTTGGGCATAGACCTTGTTATACCCGATTTTTCTTATCTTGTAAATAACAAGAAGAGGATACGGGCTGTTGTTGTGACACACGGGCATGAAGACCATATTGGCAGCCTGCCGTATCTTTTGCGTGATATACAATGCCCAATTTATGCTACGCGCCTAACATTAGGACTTTTGGATATAAAATTTAAAGAACATCGCCTAGATAAGGTAGAAACGATTTGTGTAGAGGCGGGACAGACTGTTAAGATTGGTGGTTTTTCTGTAGAATTTATTGCTGTTACACATAGCATAGCTGATTCTGTGGGTCTTGCCATAAAGACACCTACTGCTACTGTTGTACACACTGGCGATTTTAAAATAGACCATACACCCGTTAATGGTGAACATATAGATCTGCAACGTTTTGCTGAGCTTGGCAAAGCTGGTGTAGATTTGTTTTTATGTGATTCTACAAACGTAGAAGTGCCTGGTTATACTATGAGCGAACGTAGCGTGGGTGCTATTTTTGACCAGATTTTTGATAATTGTGCTAATAATAGAATATTGGTCGCAACATTTTCTTCAAACATTCATCGCATACAGCAGATTATTAATTCTGCTGTTAAGCATAAACGTAAAGTAGCAGTGATAGGGCGTAGCATGGTAAACACTGTTGGCATTGCGCAGGAGTTAGGTTATCTGACTGTCCCGAAGCGTGTGATGATAGAACCATCGGAAATAAATAATTTCCAAGATAATCAAATAACCATCATAACGACAGGTTCACAAGGTGAAACTATGAGCGCACTATCGCGCATGGCTTTATCTGGACACAAACAGGTAGCTATAAAACCTGGTGATAAAGTGATAATTTCGGCATCCTCTATACCAGGTAATGAACGTGCCATAGGCAAGGTTGTGGACGAACTGTTCAAAAAAGGCGCGGATGTTGTATATGAAGATTTGATGAATGTGCATGTATCTGGGCACGCAAAGCGCGAAGAGCTAAAAATTATGCATTCCCTTGTAAAGCCAAAGCATTTCATGCCTGTACATGGCGAGTATCGTCACCTAAAAATGCATAAAGAGCTGGCTGTGGAAATGGGAATGAATAAAGAAAATTGCTTTGTTATGGGTCTTGGTGAAGTGCTTGAGGTAAGCAAGCAAAGTGCAAAGCTTAATGGTAATGTGCAAAGCGGTCAGATATTTGTAGATGGCCTTGGTGTTGGCGATGTAGGCAATATTGTATTGCGCGACCGCCGCCATCTATCGCAAGATGGCTTGATTGTGGTTGTTGTGACATATGAAGCGGCTACTGGAGAAATGCTTTCTGGTCCTGACATTATTTCGCGTGGTTTTGTGTATGTACGCGAAAGTGAAGAGTTGATTGACGAAGCACGCGAGATTGTTAAAAAGTCTTTCTATAAATGCGAGCGCGAAAATAAATATGACTGGCTGAGAATAAAAAATGCGATACGTGACGAGCTACGCGACTATATGTGGAATAAAACTAAGCGTAGCCCTATGATATTGCCTGTTATTGTAGAAATCTAAAGCGTGGGGTGGTTTCATGCTAAAAAAGGTACTTAATGTTGTAAATTATATATTTGGTAGCCTCTTCAATCTTGCGGTGGCTGTGGCTCTTGTTATTGGTGCATACACCGTCACAATTTGGGCATTTGATTTTGGTCAAGGTGTTTTTGGAGAAGATAATTACGAATATCGTGAGCTAGAATATGTAACGGTAGAAATACCTGAGGATGCTAGTGGCATGGACATTGCGCGGATTTTGCGCGAACATGAGCTTATTGGTAATGAATGGATGTTTCATCTCAATGCCGTGTTAAACGGTTCTGCCAATCACTTTTTGCGCGGCATGACATTTGAGCTTAACACAGGCATGAACGATTCTATGATTATGCATACATTACAGCGCATACCAGAAGGATTGCAAGCTGATGGCACACGCATATCCATTATGGAGGGGCTTACAAATTGGCAAATAGCGGATTTGGCAGCAACCCTTGGACACTTTACAGCCCAAGAGTTTTTGTACGAATTAGAAGAAGGGTCTTTTACCAATTTTTTCTTGCGTGATATAGAGGATAGACCAAATCGCTTGGAAGGTTTTTTGTTCCCAGACACATATTATCTTCCACAAAACCCAACACCACGAGACTTGATAGTGAGAATGCTAGCGCAATTTGGTGAGATTTTTACGGGCGAAATGCTAGCCAGAATAGATGAGTTGTCTGAAGCTTTTGGCATGGAGCTAACCATTGAAGATATAGTTATAATAGCATCCATAGTGGAGCGCGAAGCTGTTGTGCAAAGCGACCGACCGATGGTTGCCGCGATGATTTACAATAGGCTTGCCGCAGGTATGCCGCTGGAGATGGTTACGACGGTGGTGTATGCCACTAATACACGTATGGATATGCTAACTGCCGCTGATTTCCAAGTAAACTCACCATACAATACATTTAACAGACATGGCCTGCCTATAGGGCCCATATCTAATCCTGGTTTTAATGCGATTAATGCTACATTGTATCCTGCTAATGTAGATTATTTGTTTAAAGTGATAAACGACTATGAAACCCGCAGCTATTATTTTACAGCGAGCCATGAAGACTATATTGCGGCACAAGAAAGATATCGCTCTGATAATATTGAAGAAATAGATGGCGACGAAGATGGCGATGAATAGGGTTAAGTTTGGTGATAATAGGCTAGCGGATTATATAAATAGCCTTTCGCCCCTGATGGCTGACAGGTTAGGTGAATTTCAGCAAAGTGCATACAATGAAGGCTTGCCCATAATAAAGCGAGATGTTGCTAACTTTCTGGCAACTATGATAGTGACCAAACAGCCGAGAAATATCCTAGAAATTGGATGTGCTGTTGGCTTTTCTTCGGCGTTATTTGCAAAATTCATGCCTGAGGATGGCAAAATTACTACCATTGACCGCTATGAATATATGATAAAACGTGCCAAGCAAAACTTTGATTTGCTTGGCATTGCGGATAAAATCAGTATTATTGAGCAATGTGCATCTTTGGTACTACCAAGATTGACCAGCGAAGATGCGAAGTTTGACTTTATTTTTATGGACTGCGGAAAAGGGCAATATTTACACTTTTTGCCATATTGCTTGCAAATGTTAAAAAGTGGCGGGCTTTTTGTTACAGATGATGTTTTGCAAAATGGCGATGTCGCGCTAGAGTTTGCCGAAATTACAAAAAGGCAACGCACTACATATAAAAATATGCGTGAATTTTTGGCGACTTCGACCTCTTTAGAAGGCTTTGTGTCCAGCATTTTACCTATTGGTGATGGTTTGTTGATTATTGCAAGGGAGTGAAGCATGTGCAAAAAGTTGAATTATTAGCACCAGCGGGGGATTTCGAGAGACTACAGGTGGCTGTAGCTTTTGGTGCTGATGCCGTATATATGGGCGGCACAGCTCTTGGACTACGCGCTGCCGCTAGAAATTTTAATAATGAACAAATGAAAATAGCTATAAAATACGCTCATGCACGCGGCGTTAAAGTGTATATCACCGCAAATATATTCGCTCACAACTCTGACCTAGATGACATGGCGGACTATTTTAAAGAGGTGCAAGAAATGGGTGCAGATGCGCTTATTATAAGTGACCCTGGTGTTTTTGCGATAGCGTGTCAAGCTGTGCCTGAAATGGAAATACATATTAGTACACAAGCAAATGTTACCAACTATAGCACTGCGCTGTTTTGGGCTGACTTAGGCGCTTCTCGCGTTATTTTGGCTCGTGAGCTTTCACTAAAAGAAATTAGTGCAATCCATGAGAGGGTCGATGGCAAAATTGAGCTGGAAACCTTTGTGCATGGTGCGGTTTGCATGGCATATAGTGGGCGTTGCTTCCTTTCGGCATACATGAACAATCGTGATGCTAACAAAGGTGCTTGCGCCAATAATTGCCGATTCAATTACGCTCTTGTGGAAGAACATCGCCCAGGTGTATATTTTCCCATAGAAGAGACTGATGGGCGCGGTACACATATACTTAGCTCAAAAGATTTATGCATGATTGCATACTTGCCAGAAATGCTGACAGCGGGCGTTACCAGCCTTAAAATTGAGGGTCGAATGAAAACCCCTCATTATGTCGCGGCGGTGACTTCGGCTTATCGAGCCGCCATTGATGATTATTACACTGATATTGAACTTTACAAGTCAAGCATCCCGCGATATATGTCAGAGATTAATAAATCTGCCAATCGTGAATTTTCCACAGGATTCTACCTAGGGAGACCAGATAGTGATGCGCAGGTATTTGATGGCGTGCATAGCAAAACTTATGATTTTGTTGGGGTTGTGCAGGATTATGATACCCAAAGTGGCATTGCCACCATAGAGCAACGTAATAAATTTGTAATAGGTGACAAGGTGGAGTTTTTAAGGGCTGGTGCTAGTAATTTTGTGCAAGAAATTGTAGAAATACATGATATTGACGGCAATAAGGTTGAAGCTGCACCACACGCCCAACAATTGCTAAAAATAAAAACAATGCAACCTGTTTCTGTTTTTGATATTATGCGGGTAAAAATGTTATGATTTATGGAATAGGCACTGATATTATCGAAATATCGCGTATTGCTAGAGCAACCAAAGGCAAAGCGTTTTTGGCGAAATGCTTCACCGAAGCGGAAATGCAGAGATGCAATAATGCAGGTGTTACTGCTGCTGAAAACTTTGCGGGTTATTTCGCTGCGAAAGAAGCGGTGGCAAAGGCTCTTGGGACAGGCTTTCGCGGCTTTGTTCCGCGCGACATAGAAATCCATCATGATGATTTAGGAAAACCCATTGCTGTGCTCGCTGACCACATACAGTCGCCTAATAATGCCATTATACACATAAGCATTTCTCATGGCAAAGAACACGCCACGGCCATAGCTGTAATAGAGGTGATATCATGCGTAAACGACCCGAAAATATCAGGGGAATAAGGCGAGATGCGCATGTATCCAGAGGGAGAAGGTCTTCTGGTGCAAGTGCAAGCCAATCTCATAGAAGATTACCCAAAAGAAGGCTTCGCATAGAGGCTTTTTTTGCCTTTATCTTTGTTCTTATAATTTTTTACATAATTGGATATTTTTACACAAATATGCGCCGCCCAGAAATATCACAAATGCGCGTTGAGATGGGTGTTTTGGCATATCCAGAGACTTTTAGCGGCATCATTATCCGTGATGAGGTGGTATATTTTGCTAATGAATCTGGAGCGTTGCTGTTTCATGTAGAAAATCATGAAAGGGTGCGTGCAGGGCATGTTGTGGCAAGCATACAAGATGCTGGACAGGTAGCGACATACCGTGAAAACCTTGCAACCATAGACCAAGATGCTGTGAATATGCTACGACAGCGCACTGGTGTTGCCATCAATGAGGAAGAGATTGCACGGCGAAATCGCGCTATAATGGAGTATATCGACAGCTTGGCTTTTGGCATAACATCAGGTAGCATAGATGGGATTTTTGCGTTAGGCGATACGGTACGCGTAAGTATGCAAAACCGCAACATGCTCTATTTTACAGATGAAATAGCCATGATTGATTATGCATCTGCCAGGGCGCGTGCTTTAGCTGGTTTGGGTGGGGCTATTAGCGATGTACGAGCCACATCTGCTGGCATCTTTTCCAATACAATTGATGGGCTGGAAGCTGAACTGAGCATTGCCAATATGGCAAATATACCCAGAGAGCTGACTGCTGCAATCGAACCTCTAACCACATTCTACAGACCCGAGGTGACATCTGGTGATGCGCTATTTCGGATTGTGCGCTCCAATGATTGGTATATAGCTGCATATATTAGTAATGATTATGCCGCAAACTGGGGTACAAATACGACTGTTACATTATTTATAGAAGAAGGCACTTCTGTTATGCCCCTAGCGGTGCAGGTGCATAGCCTAAGCGATGTAGGTCATGGAGAAGCATACGCAATCTTCCGCACAAACAATGACTTAATGCACTTTATAGACCGTAGAAATGTCACATTTCGCTTGTCACGCGATGCACAGGAGGGTTTTAAAATTCCACATACTGCCATCGTGGAGCGTAGTCGTTTCCCTGTTCCTGCGGACTTCACCTTTGTTACCAATAATGTGCGCGCTGTCAACTTAATGACAGGTACAGGCAATGCAAACATAACTGAATCGGTGACGGGTAGTTTTAGTGCTGATGGCGAGAGATTTTTCATAATGGCTGATAGCGGCAGACTGCGTGTAGGCGATACGCTGATACGGAATCAAGAGCTATTGCAACTAGAAGAATATATGAGCGAAATCCCTGCTCGATTTGTTTTTGATGCTGAAGGCGGATGGGCAGTAAGTTTGATGATGGTAGATAATGTGATTGTTACACAACGCGTGTCTGGCAACTTTAACTCCAGTGGGAGCGTGTTTTTGTTAGCAGAAAATAGCAATAGCTTGAGGTCTGGGGATATCTTGGTTATAGAGGAAGCACATTTTCGCTTAGAAGTCGTAGATACCGTAAAAGGCGTTTTTGTGACAAATATTGGGGCAACGCAGTTCAGAGAAGTGTCCCTAGAAGGTTTTTTTGACGAAAATGCAGATTATATTATTCTTGACCCTGCACGAAACCCAAATTTACGCCTTTTCGACAGAATAGCGGCAGATGCACGCGCGGTTTCTGATAGACTATTGTTACATTAGTCGTAAAAAGATGTAGATTTCATGATTCCTTGTGCATTTTGACGAGATAAAAATATGGCAATTTTCATATAATGACAAAAAAATTGTTGACAAACCTTTGGAAAACGTGCATAATAGTAGTCTAACCTGACTCTATATATTGTTTACACATGACAAGAGGCTTTTCAAGGAGGAAAACCATGAGCATATTAAATTCTTTAAGAAACCTCGTCTCGCAAAGAGGATATGACGACGACGATTATTTATTCGAAGATGAGTTTGATAACGAAGATGATGATAGGTACATACCGAACGGACGATATGAAGAAGAGCCAATTCCTAGAGCTGGCGCACGTCGTAGCTCTTCGCGTGATAATGAACGCTCCCGCAATTCGGAGTTCACAAAGCGTGTAGAAACCCCTGAAAGAGGCAGCCGCGCTAGTAGCCAAAAATATACCGAAAAAGAAAAGGATGTCTTTGCTATACATCCTGTTTCTGAACTGGATATCATTGTTTCTGAGCCTTTGGTATTTGAAGACGGGCCTGCTATTTGCGATTTGCTAAAGCAACGTAAGCCTGTTATTGTGAACATGGGTAGCGTGGGTGTTCGTGAGGCTCAACGCATTATGGACTTTTTGGCGGGAGCAATCTATTCTGTGAATGGTGACCTTCATGTAATAACAGACCGCATATACATTGCCACCCCTGAGAATGTTTCGGTTTCTGACCAGACGAAAGAGCAACTAAAGCAACATGGTATTTTCTCTAACTTCTTTGGCTCGCGTCAATAAACGGAGGTTTTGTTTTCGTGAATCTTATAGTTGCTGATGCTGTTGTCATAATAGGAAACCTACTCATAGCTCTGCTGTTTCTTAGGGCTATAATGTCGTGGATGCCTTTTAATCCAAGCGGTATTGGTGGCACAGTTTATAGAATACTCTCTGCTATCACAGAACCATTGATATCGCCAGTAAGGCGTCTGGTACAGCGTTCTCCAATAAGTGGGTCAGGCATGTTAATTGATTTTTCGCCCATGTTGGTTATGCTTGCGATTTTTCTTTTAACCCCTATAATTACAGACCTTTTGCGTAATATGTAATATGACAAAAAAACTACATGAGTTATCTCGATTTTTAGGTAAATTGCACAAATCTGATTCAGACTATGCTTTTGCGAAGGTGCTGGATCAGGTTTATTTGTGTCTTGAAAGCGGAATACCTCAATTTACAAACTTCCTTGACCCTTTAAGACTTAATTTCGCACAAAATAGTTTGCGTGAACTAGATAAATTTGGCATTGATGTTTTGGTCAATGGAGGATATAATGGAGCAGAGCGTAAAATATTAGGGTTTTTTCCTGAGCATGAAGGCAATGCAGGCTTTCCTATCGCAAAAATACTGATACAATATGAGGCTAAGTATGCAAACTTAACACATAGTGACTTTTTAGGGGCAATATTGGGTCTTGGGTTAGATAGAAGCGTGATTGGCGATGTTGTGATACTGCCTACATCTGCTGTCATCTTGGCTGAAGCGCATATCTCTGACTTTTTGCTATCAAATCTTCACAAAGTGGGCAAAACATCGGTTTCAACCAGATGCTTAGCAGATGATGAACATTTTTTCGGCATGGATAATCGCGTACGTGACAGGCTTATATGCTCATCACCTAGGCTTGATAATGTCTTAGCTGTAGCCTTCAAGCTGTCACGAAGCGATGCTGCATCGCTCATAAAGTCTGGCAAAGCCTTTATTAACTGGCAGGAAGCTAATTCACCAACCAAGACTATCAAAGAAGGTGACATGCTCACTTTACGTAAACACGGGCGTGTACAAATTGTAGAATTTGCAGGGAAATCAAAAAAAGACTATTTTCTGATTGACATTATTCGATTTTGAGGTTTATTATGCAAAAAATAGGTATTATGGGCGGCACTTTTGACCCTATCCACAATGGACATCTCATAGCGGCACAAGAGGTTTTGCAGAAACTTGAACTAGATAAAATAATTTTTGTGCCTACAGGTACGCCGCCGCTAAAAGATGCTACAAAAACAACACATGCACATCATAGGCATATACTGTGTGTTCTTGCCACTTTGGATAATCCAAATTTCTCCGTAAGCACCATCGAAATTGACCGTGAAGGGACAAGCTATACGATAGATACCATTGAACAGTTGAAAAATGAATATCCTAACGATGAGCTATACTTTATTGTGGGTGCAGATGTTGTAGCAAATTTTCATAAATGGCGTCGATTTGAAGATATTTTGCAAATGTGTAAAATTGTAACGACTACAAGACCTAGAAGCCAGCTAAATATTGAAGAAAATAGAATTATTGCGCTAGAGATTTCTGATATTGATATCTCATCCACAAAAATACGTGAGCTACTTGCGCAAGGCATAATGCCTAGATATCTCATGCCACAATCTGCTTGCGACTATATTGTAAAAGAGCAACTATATAGCTACAATCAAAGCTTTGGGCATATCAAGAAAGATTTGCAGATGCAACTATCCGCTGAAAGGTTTGCACACACACTATCTGTAGTGAAAGAAGCAGAAAGTCTGGGTCGCTACCATTTTCAGGATTCCGAAGCTATTAAGAAATTACGGCTTGCAGCACTTTTGCACGATTGCGCAAAGAATTTTTGTGAAGAGCGACCTTTTGATATCATTAACTCTTTATGTCAAGAAAATAATGTTGAACTGGGCGACTTTTTTAGTAATGCACCTGAGCTTGCACATGGTCTTGTAGGGGCTGCCATAGCTAAGTCAAGATACAGTATAATCGACCATGATATACTTGATGCTATTACCTGCCATACTTTTGGTAAATCAAATATGACAATTTTTGATAAAATTGTATATATTGCAGATTTTATCGAACCAACAAGACCTTATAGCAATGTGCGCAAACATGCTCGTGAGATTGCCTATAGAAACTTGGATGAGGCGATGATATATATTTTGAAATTCACTATAGAAAAAACAGCCGCAAAAGGACTGCCTATGCATCCAGATAGTGCGGCGGCACTAAAATATTTGGAGGAAAACCATGGATAATATGGATAATAAAGAAAAGCAGGATGTGATGCCAGCTGTAAAAGCGGGATATAATGCTGTGGCAGATAAAATGGGCGAGGATATTATTGTGCTGGATATTCGCGAAGTATCTATCATTTCGGAATATTTCATCATAGCAAGCGCGAATAATTCTAATCAGTTAAAAGCAATGGCGGACCACATGCAAGAAAAATTGTTTGAGCATGGCGTAAAATTGCGCCATATAGAAGGCGTGCAAAGTGCTAGGTGGATTTTGCTTGATTTTGGACATATTATAGCACATCTATTTTGCAAAGAGGAACGTGAGTATTACAAGCTAGAGCGACTATGGGGCGATGCTCGCGCGATTTTGCCCGATGAATTAGTATAATAGATTTTGAAAAGGTGGATGTAATGGCAAAAAATAGCAATAAACCCAATAGATATGACAATGAAAGCATCACGCAACTGAAAGGTGCTGACCGCGTGCGCTTACGCCCGTCGGTTATTTTTGGTTCGGATGATATTGTCGGCTGTCAGCATTCTATTTTTGAGATAATCTCAAACTCTATTGACGAAGCACGTGAGGGGTATGGCTCGCGCATAGAAATAACGCGTCATACTGATGGCAGCATTACTAATGTGGATTACGGACGTGGCATACCTGTTGATTATAACACTCTTGAGCAGAAATATAACTGGGAGTTAGTTTTTTGTGAGCTATATGCTGGTGGTAAGTATAATAACAATGATAGCGAAAACTACCAGTTTAGCTTGGGGCTAAATGGTCTTGGACTTTGCTCCGCTCAGTACGCCTCACGTTTTATGGATGTTAAGATATACCGCGATGGCTATGAATACTCTTTGTATTTTGAGCGTGGCGAAAATATAGGCGGTCTTAAAAAAGAAATCTCTACAGATAGCCGCACGGGTACGATTATACGCTGGTTGCCAGATAATGAGGTATTTAAAGATATAGCCGTGCCTTTGGAATACTTCCAAGACATGCTAAAAAAACAGGCGATTGTCAATGATGGCTTGGTTTTTGTGTTGCATGATGAAGAAAGCGGTGAGGAATTTACATATTGTTATGAAAATGGTATAAAGGACTATATGGCTGAAATTTGCGGCGATACTGCATTAACCGAGCCTGTGTATTTTACGCATGAGGCATCTGGGCGCGACCGTGAGGACTTGCCTAAGTATCTTCTAAAATTTTCCATGATATTTTGCTTTGATAATAATGTGAATCTCCTGCAATATTTCCATAATTCTAGCTTTTTGGAATATGGCGGCTCTCCAGATAGGGCTGTGAAAAATGCCTTTTTATCGGCCATAGATAGCTATATACGAAATGCAGGATTGTACAAAAAAGATGAGAAAAAAATAACCTTTACGGATATTGAAGACTCTCTTGTGCTGATTTCTAACTCGTTTTCCACTGTAACCAGCTATGAAAATCAGACAAAAAAAGCTATAAATAATAAATTCATACAAGAAGCCATGACGGATTTTTTGAAAAAAAGTCTAGCTGTATATTTTGTGGAAAACAAAGCTGAAGCAGATAAGATAATGGCACAAGTTATGGTCAATAAACGCAGCCGCGAAACAGCCGAAAAAACACGCCTTTCTGTTAAGAAAAAACTAACAGGTGGCATGGACTTTACGAATCGCGCAGAAAAGTTTGTTAATTGCCGTACGCGTGATATCACACGTCGTGAGCTATATATAGTGGAGGGGGATTCTGCCCTCGGAGCTTGCAAGCTAGGGCGCGATGCGGAGTTTCAAGCCATTATGCCTGTGCGCGGCAAAATCCTTAATTGCCTGAAAGCTGACTATAATAAGATTTTTGCAAATGATATTATAACAGACTTGATACGCGTGCTTGGTTGCGGCGTTGAGGTTAATTCTAAGCATAATAAAGATTTGAACTCCTTTGATATGGATAAGTTAAATTGGGCTAAAATTGTTATCTGTACAGATGCTGATTATGACGGTTTCCAAATTCGTACGCTAATACTCACTATGCTTTATCGCCTAATGCCTGCTCTAATCACTGAAAAAAAGGTCTACATAGCCGAATCGCCGCTATACGAAATAACGTCGGGCAAGGACACATTTTTTGCATATAGTGATGCAGAGAAAAACGCTATAACTGCCAAAATCAAGGGCAAATATCATATACAGCGCAGCAAGGGCTTGGGTGAAAACGAGCCAGATATGATGTGGCAAACCACTATGAATCCTGCCACGCGCAAGCTTGTTCAAGTGTTGCCAGAAGATATGGAGGCAACACGTCAGATGTTCGATGTGCTTTTGGGTGATAATATTAAGGGTCGCAAGGAATTTATCGAGCTTAATGGGCATAAATATATGGATATGGTTGATGTTGTGTGAGGTATATACATGATTTTTAAGCGTGAGTCACTTCCTGAACATATAAAAGAATTTATCAAAGGCGTGTCTTTTAAAGAGGACACGCCTTTTGGGTATGAAGAACTTACTTATCTTACTATATCTTATGTTGATTTTGGCGATAATAATTGCTTGGGTGACATGATAGTTGCTACTAAGATTGGAGATGAGGTGCTTGATATCTTTCGTGAGCTTTACGCCATACGCTTTCCTATCCATCAAATATGCCTTGTTGACCATTATGGCGCGAATGATGAAGCCAGTATGTCAGCAAATAATACCCATGCCTTTAATTTCCGCCGTATAGCAGGTAGCGAAACCATATCGCGGCATGGTTACGGTATGGCCATCGACATTAATCCTGTGCAAAACCCATATATACGCAAAAATGACATTTTGCCTATGGCTGGAATTGGCTATCTAAATCGCAACAATGTACGCTCTGGCATGATTGTGCATGGATGTCCTGCATATAATGCATTTGTTAGCCATGGATGGACTTGGGGCGGCGATTGGGACACGCCCAAAGATTATCATCACTTTGAGAAGCACTAACACATTAAATCCCAAAATATACCAAATTTATCGACAAGCGAGCCGCAGCAAGCACTATAACTCACCTTTTTCAAAGGAGACATGATTGTTGCACCATCTGATAAAATCTCAAAAGCCACCCTTACCTCATTAGCACTATCGAAGGAAACAACAAGACATACTGAATATCCGCTTGGCAAAGAATATCCACTTGGGAGGTTGTTTAAGGGATTATCCCATAGCAAAATACGCTGCTTGCCATCATCATCTGTGAATGAAAAATCAAGTCCATATCCTTTTTGATATCGGCATTTGGCGGCAAATCTTGCGGGTTGGCATCGGAATAACGGCTTAAATAGGTGGGCTCCGCGCCAAAAGCCTTTTCGTAAAGTTCGATTGCTTGTTCACATTGCCTGTTAAATTGTAATAATGGCTCTATTAGCATGATTTATTATATTTCCCCCTCGAATAATCCAATTAAATTGCCCTCTGGGTCTCTAAAGTAAGCGCAATATATCCCGCCCCAAGCATCCATAAATTGCGGCTCGCCAAGAAACTGCACGCCAGCATACTTCATGCGCTTATAGTCGCCCCTACAATCATCTGTGGTGATAACTGCGCAAATCGTATCTGGTGACGGAGACATATCTGGCTGCTTATAACCTTGCCACATCTCCACATTCTTTCCGACAAAAATTGCAAAGAGCGGTGGCTCGCCAGTTTTTCTCGCGAAATTTGTATATGGTCCGCCCTTATCGCCATATACTGGCACAAATCCAAGCTGTTTAGTGCAAAAATCATAATATGTGCCATAATCGCCGCGCACTAAAATTGTAACTGATACTCCGTTGAATCCCATTTTGTGTTCCTCCTTATTTTTGGTTGAATGATATTATTTTACACAAAATAAAAACGACGTATTGTAAAATTACGTCATTTTTTGCATATTTGTAGATATTCTTTCGGTGTTAGTCCTATGTTTTTCTTAAAATCTTTGATAAAATGGGATTGGTCATAGAAATCCACTATCTCCAAAGCATCTGTTGATTTTGTTTCACCAGCGGAAGATGTAAGGAGCTTTAGGCAACGTTGAAAGCGGATAATGGATAATGCGGTTTGTGGTGTGAATCCAAAATGCTTAATAAAAGCGCGCTGGCATTGTCTCGCGCTTAAATGCAGGTCTTTATACAGCTCCGCAGCGGAGGGCGGTGGAGATATGCTTAAAGAATCAAATATATTTGTGAAATCATCTGGCTTCTTATCGCGAACAAGCAGCTCAAGATAATCCTTGATATATGCTTTTGAATCACCCAAGGACAAGTTGAAAAAGGCGGCAACATCAAAGCTTGGGTCAAATTCATCTAATGAAACATAGTTATCCATAGCGGCTGTAGCGGGCAGTCCAGTTAATTGATAAAAAGCCCCAGGCTTCATTCGTGCACCAAAAAAGTTATTTGGCGTACGCACAGTAAAATGGGAATCGGTCTTGCTCATGCCAGCAAAGCCTATTGTTTGATTGCCAAAATTAACAATCAAGTCTATGCAACCATCAGTGGCTATCACATTTGTTATAAATTTTTCCTCCGAAGAGCGCGGGCTAGGCTCCCAAAGGCATATCACAAAATCCTTGAGAGATTTTTCTGTCTTTTCTGTATACAATATATGCTGGGAAAATGTATTATCCAGCAAATATGGTATCTGTAGAGGGTAATACATTATAATCCTCCAAAATCTAAGCCATAGGTATTGTGAAAGAAAACACGCTGCCTTTGTCTAGCTCGCTATCTAAGCTTATGTCTTCACCGTGGACCGCAAGCATTTCCTTAACGATAGCTAACCCAAGCCCACTACCGCTGCCGCTACCGCGGGATGCATCGGCTTTATAAAAGCGGTCAAAAGCGTATGCTTTGGTGGCATCATCCATACCTATACCTGTGTCCGCTATCTCAATATGAATCTTATCACTTTTTACGTGCGTAGAAAGCCGTATTTCACCGCTGTTGGTGAATTTTACTGCGTTTTCTACTAAATTATGAACCACTCGGCTCATTTTTTCTTTATCTGCATTTACCAAGGCGCGCTCTTCTGCAAAATCAATATTTACCGAAAGCTCATTACTAGCTATTTGCGACTCAAAAAGAATAATGGTTTGACGTAAAAGCTCATTGATATCAAAATTTTGTGTACTTAATTCTGAGCCTCCATCTGAGTCCTGAATATTCGTAAGTGTCAAAATATCATTAGCTAATGTGGTCAAGCGGCGTGTTTGTCCCAACACAATTTCCAGATATTTTTCCCTGTCCTGCTCATTTATTGTGCCATCCAGCATAGCTACCAAAAACCCCTGCATTGAAGTTAGCGGCGAGCGCAAATCATGGGAAATATTAGAAATAAACTCACGCCTCGTTTTTTCTATGTCATCCAAGCTTTGTGCCATATGATTAAACGATTGTGCTAACTGCCCAATCTCGTCTTTTTTTATTGCCCTAATATCTATGCGCCTGCCAAAGCCTCCGCCAGCTATCTCTTTGGCCGCTCTTCCAACTGAGGTTATGCGGCGTGACATGTTTCGAGATGTGATAAATACAAGAATAAACGATACTACAAGCGCAGATCCCATAGCCAAAAATACTAGGCGCATAGCAGATGCGGTAGCGGCGGCGATATCATCCATAGATGAGGACATAAATATCGCGCCCCAAAGCTCGCCTTCAACGATTATAGGATAGCCCACTGTAAGCATTGCCATATCAAAAAGTTCACCAGCTGGTATGGGTAGTATTATAGTATCGCCATCAAAAACACGCAGCATCTCTTCATCTAGCTGTATTTGTAAGATATCGCCTGTGGCTATTATCCCTTCCAAATACCCCTCAAAATAGCTCACCAAAAAAGCACTAGCACCAAGCGTTTCTAATGTATGCATATCGCTCTCAAAACGTGCCAGAGCTTGGTTGCGTTGCATACCCAAGCCCATGCCAGCACCCATACCACGACCCATTTGCCCAGTTATGCCCTCCAAATGTTCGTATGATGCGGCTATGCGTTGCCCTTGGCGCACCAATGTATCGGCGGCTTGATTTACAAAAAAGTTTTGTAGCATATAGTTAAGTCCAAAGGCAAGAATTACAAAAGCCGCCAATATAGACAACAGATATGCTGCCAATTGCTTAGAAAAAATAGATTTTAACATGAATTACCTCTCGAATTTATAGCCAACGCCCCATACGGTTTTGATGCTCCAGCCATCCTCTTCATTTAGCTTTTCCCGCACACGCTTTATATGGACATCCACCGTGCGACTGTCGCCAAAAAAGTCATAGCCCCAAATATTGTCTAAAAGCTGGTCACGGGTAAACACGCGCTGAGGATTTGATAGCAAGAAGTATAACAATTCAAATTCTTTGGGTGGAAGCTCTAGCGTGCGACCATGATAAACTACAGTATAAGTTGCGGGATTTATAGAAAGGTTTGGGATATTGATAGCCTTGTCATTTGGGTTGTCCTCGTTTGCGCTACCCACGCCATACCGCCTTAAAACGGCCTTAACCCGCGCTACGAGCTCCTTTCCATCAAAGGGTTTAACGATGTAGTCATCCGCACCCATGGTCAGACCTAGCACCTTATCAAATACTTCGCCTTTGGCGGTTAGCATTATTATAGGCATGGCGGAAATTTTGCGAATTTCTCGGCACAGCTCATGACCATCTATCTCAGGCAACATCAAATCAAGCAGCACAAGATGCGGTGAAAAAGCAGCAAGCTCTGTCATCACGCCGCCGCCGCTATGCACTTGGCGTGTCTCAAACCCCTCTTTGTCCAGATATAGAGCAATAAGCTCAGCTATGTTTTTGTCATCATCTACAATCAAGATTTTAAAGTCGTTCATCTGCTGACCCTCGCTTAGTCATATAGTCTGTTATGTGTTATCTTATCAATTATCGAATCTTGGATTTTAAATGATGCCGCCAAATCAACAAACATTTTGTATAGTTCGTCGCTTGAGTTTAATGCTCGGTTAATCTCATCCAAAAAGTCAGTTTGATAATGATTGCTCCTGCGCAAATATTCATCAATCATGCTCTTGGGATAAACGAAATCAATGTCAATTTTGCCGAAATAGTCGAGGGCATCATCCAATTCAATTTTGGAATATCCTGACTTCTCAAATCTTGCGGGCATTCTTCCTCTATGTGATGCACCTATCAATGCCAAAGCTCTGCCGTGACACTTTGCGGCATCCAATATATTCTCAAACATTCTATCATCTCGTTCGTTTTGCAGCGTGTTCATCTCTTCGCTTGTTGCTACAATTTTTTGGTGGTCTATGCCTTTTATTGGAATATGTAACTCGTCTGCAAGGCATCGCGCAAATATCATCTCGAAAGGTCCGCGGACTGTGCCTTGTTCTTTCAGCAAGCCATGGTCTGCCTCAATTAAAAGTACATCTGGATTTATGGCTTTTATTACATTTTGCAAATGGGAAAGAGAATAATCATGAGTAGCATCAAAATGAAACTGATGTATTGTACCCAAAACAAAAATTTGCTGTTCATTTTTCTCAAATAGTAGCAGATTGCTCTCTTTCTTCACCAGAGCGGCTAATGCGGCTTGATATTCTTGTTCAGTCATAAAATACCCCCTTTTCCTATATTGTACCACAGAAGTAAGGGGGAGTGTATGAATTATTTGTAAATTTACTAAAACAGCGATAACTGATTATTCCTCTCATAGCCCGCCTTGTAGTGCTGAATAATCGCCCGCATATCATACAGCAAACCAAGACGCTCACATTCGGCGGCAAAAACGTTCCAAAGTTTTTTGTAATTGGGCGGGGGGATATTATAACGATTGCAATATCGCTTGATATATTTTTCCTTAATGTTAGGGAATGATTTATCTAAATACTCGTAAAAATACTCCCTATTACCCTGCCTAAGTGTCATGCCCATATATGAATATACAAATTTCGCCCCTGCATCCTTTGCTCGCCTTAATATCGCCACAACATTTTCTGGGGTGTCTGTGATATATGGTAGCATCGGCACCATTAGCACGCCACAAAAAATACCTTGCTCTGTTAATGTGTTTATAGCATCGAACCTTTCGGATGTAGGCAAAACATTTGGCTCTACAAGCCTGCATAAATCATCATTAGCCGCAGTGATAGAGAGTTTAACAAGCACTGGCGAATGAGATTGAATATCGCGTAAAATATCAGTATCACGCGCTACAAGTGCGGATTTGGTAGTTAAAGAAACACCAAAACCATAGGCATTTATAAGCTCAAGGCTATGGCGTGTCAGTTGTAGCTTGCCCTCGATGGGATTATATGGGTCGCTCATAGCGCCTGTGCCTATCACGCCCTTTTTCACCTTGCGCCGCAGGTCATCCCTCGTTATTTGCAGGGCGTTTTCCTTCACCTTCACAATATCAAAATCCACATTCCTATAGCAATCACTACGGCTATCGCAATATATGCAACCATGGCTGCATCCGCGGTATATGTTCATATTGTAATCAAGCCCAAACCATTGGTCTGGGCTTTGAGTTTTGTATACAATGTTTTTCGCGGGGACAATAGGTATATCCATTGCCTTACTTCCAACGCTTTAGCGTAGGCAGAAATTCTTGTAGCATCTTACGTGCAGCATCGATATCTGGACATACACCATCTGGATTTTCCTCATTTTTCACCAAAAATGGTGCGCAACTCTCAATCATTTCTTCCAATGTTTCATTTGGATTATTAAATGCCCCCGAAGGGAAGCAATAATGGCAATAATCCTCACTCTTGCTACCATCGGCATTTTTGCCGAATAACTCATCTGATGTCATTGGCATACCGCAGCTTTGACAAAAAATCATAGTTTCCATTGTAATTCCTCCGTTTATTTTAATTTGTATTGAATACCACTGAAAGGCAGATAACTTTCATATGGTTTTAGCATTGAGACTTCTGGTATTCATGCACCCCCTCAAACCCCTATCATTTATTATATTTATATAATACACAACATAACCTGACAACTGCATGTCATAATATAAAATTATTTTATATCAACTTACTACCTATTTTCACATATTTATGCTATAATTGCAATAAGAAAAGGAGGAAATAGAAGATATGATAAATTTTAATAGATTGTTTTACATAGGGATATTGCTTTTTTCTGTAGCATTTCTTTTTATCGGTAATCGCATTGCATCGCAAAACATGTTCGAGCCAGAGTTTGAGCCAATGCCCGTATACTCTGCTGTGGTTATTGAAATAACCGAAAGAGATGAAGAGCAACTGGATTTTGGGTGGGGCTACTATGTAACAAGTCTTCGCATATTCTTTGATGCTCAAATAACCAGCGGAGAGCTGCTTGATGAGATAGTACATGCAGAGTTTCATGAAATAAGCATGATGGAATTGCCGCTAAAAGAAGTCGAAGAAGGTGATAAGGTTCTGCTTATATATCATGAGCATATCGGCACCTTTTTCTTCATGGACTATGTAAGAATAAATTATATCTGGATATTGGGCGGCATATTTTTTGTACTGATAGTGATATTTGGTAGAAAAAAAGGCTTTAACTCCATCATTGCTCTTGGTTTTGTGTGCATGGCTATTTTTGTGGTGTTTATCCCTGCCATTTTGTCTGGCATGAATATCTATATCATGGCTGCAATAATATGTGCCTATTCCATCGTTGCAACGCTGCTCATTGTTATAGGTCCAAACAAAAAAGCGACATCTGCCATGCTTGGCTGTTTGGGCGGGGTGGTTTTTGCTGGCATATTGATGATGTCTATGGATAGCATAATGCACCTTACGGGTCTTGTGGATTCGGAAGCTCGTTCTTTGCTTAATATACCACTAGAAAACTCCATAAACATAAGAGCCATAATTTTCGCGGGTGTTATTATTGGCTCTACAGGGGCTATTATGGATGTAGCTATGTCCATATCATCTTCATTGTGGGAGCTACGGCAAGCAGATATAGCATCAGATTTTCGTAGCTTATTTAGGTCAGGTATTGAAATTGGCAAGGACATTTTGGGTACAATGTTAAATACTCTGATATTAGCATATATTGGCAGCTCACTTTCGGTCATCCTTCTGCTTACAGCCAATGCTACATCATTCGTAGATTTGTTTAACCGCGAAATGATTATTGTAGAGTTTCTACGCGCCCTTGTTGGTAGCTTCGGAATGTTTCTAACCATACCGCTTACGGCGGCTATATGCGGCTGGCTATATATGCGAAATGAGCATAAAGAGAGGTATACGCATTGAAGATAAAAGCGCGACACGTCTGGATATCGCTATCACTAATGATTGCCCTAGCTATTTTTATATCATCGTCTATAGAAGGTGCGGCATCTGCCATTGGCAGCATGGCGATAGTTGACTGGATACGTCAACTTTTTGATATAGACATTGGGAGGCATACGTTAAATATCTATGTGCGAAATTTGGCACATTTTCTTGTGTTTTTTCTGCTTGGGTTTTGTCTAACATGTGCGATGAAATATGTGTTCAAGCACAAGAGGCTTGTATTTTGGATATCATGGGGCATAGCGACCGCCTATGGAGTGCTGGATGAGATACATCAATATTTTGTTCCAGGGCGCATATTTTTGATTTCTGACATGGTTATTAATGCCATCGGAGCATTCTTTGGTGTGACCTTGGCATATCTGTTATTTGTAAGAAAAAGCAAAAAGGGAAGGGGATGAACAAGTGGATTTCACGGATTTCATTATACGCATAGTGTTTGCTATTTTGCTTGGCTTTCTGATAGGTTTGGAACGTCAGCTTACCAGCCATACAGCAGGCATACGCACCAATATTCTAGTAAGCCTAGGAGCTTGCCTATTTACACTGTTTTCACAATTAATGGGTGTATATGATACCACACGTATAGCGGCGCAGGTTGTCACGGGTATAGGCTTTTTGTGCGGCGGCGTAATTTTTAAAGAAGGTCTTAATGTAAGGGGACTAAACACAGCGGCGACCATATGGTGTACAGCTGCCATTGGCGTTTTAACCAGTAGCGGCTTGATTCATTTTGCTGCCGCCGCAACGGTTATCCTTATCGCCAGTAACCTAGTCTTTAGATATATTTCTGATAAAATAAGACCGCTTGCGAATTTTGGAGACGAAGAAAATGTCTATATGCTTTCCGTGACATGCCTAGAAGAAGACGAGTTTAACATTCGCTCTGTTATAATAGACAATCTCGGTAAAGCGCGCCTACAGCTAACAAACCTAGAAAGTGCGGACGAAATAGGCAATAAAGTAGAAATTGAGGCAACGGTGATTATTTATGGCAAACGCAGAGACGAATTGATAGAAAGGCTAACGGCGCAAGTAGCTCTTGAAAAAGGGGTTACGAAGGCGGGCTGGGAGATGATGTGAAGCGATTTGACTATTTTGACATGACATAGTATAATTTATTTATATCTTGAAACTTAAATAAAAGCGCGGTGATGAGAGATGATGAGGAAATATATTGACTTTGCTCCAAGTTCGTTTAGGTTTATTGATTTATTTTGTGGAATAGGCGGCATTAGGCTTGGCATGGAAAAAGTGGGTTTTGACTGTGTCTTTTCAAGTGATATAAATGACGAATGCAAGAAAACGTACCATGCTAATTTTAACGAGATACCACATGGAGATGTCAGGGATATCTCAGAAGATGATATTCCTGATTTTGATATTTTGTGCGCTGGCTTTCCTTGCCAACCTTTTAGCATATCTGGCAAGCAAAAGGGCTTCGGAGATAGCAGAGGTACTTTATTTTTTGAAATATGCAGAATAATTAAAGCAAAGCAACCATCCATTGTTTTTCTTGAGAATGTAAAACATTTGATACACCATGATGAAAGACGAACCCTAAAAGTCATTCTTGAACAACTCAGAAAACTAGGATATTTTGTTGAGTGGAAAGTATTGAATGCCCTTGATTATGGTGCTCCTCAAAACAGAGAGCGAATCATTATTGTTGCATCAAAAGAATATCCATTCAACTTTTCTGACATCCAAAAAACGAACCGTGAATCTTTGCTTGATTTTCTTGATGTCAGCGGAGAATTTGAATACCTCGACCAAGAGGATTACACAATCATTGAAAACCCTAAGACACAAAAGCAATCTGGCTTACGCTTTATTGGCTATAGAAATAAGTCCATACGAAAAGCAGGTGTTCGCCCGAACACTGAACATCTGTCACGAGTACATAAGCAACCTAATAGGATTTACTGTGTAAGCGGAACACACCCAACCTTGCCATCACAAGAAACATCAGGAAGATTTTGGATTTTGTTGCCTGACAACAGAGTTAGAAAATTAACTATTGATGAATGTTTTCGCATCATGGGTTTTCCTGATAATTTTGCGCGACCCTCAAGTTTAGGCGAGCAGTACAAGCAAATTGGAAATTCAGTTTGCGTTCCTATGGTTGAGGCTGTTGCAAATGCGATTAAAGAGCAATACTACAATCAAAAGCAAGGAGTGTTTAATAATGGCACATACAGAACTGCTAAATAAAGTTTATGACTTTGCTTTGTCGATAGCCTTTTCTGAAATAGAAGAATTTACGAATATCAATAATGATGTAAGAGAAAATATAGAGTATATTATTTCACGTTCTGAAAGTAACAAAGGCATGGTTACGGTACTCACAACACTACTTGCACATAAAGCTGTTGCCCCAGAACAAGATATTCGCTATCATCAGGCAAGCTTGGAAAATGGGTTCGCAGGACGCTGAATAGACCAAAACCATGTAACACCCTTTATGAAAAAGGTCGCATTTCCATCTATGGCAGAATCTGGTTGGCTCACACGCTCACTTGAACAAGCTCATCCTTATACATTGGATTATCCAGGCAGGATAACGCCAAAAGAGGCAAAGAAGGCTTTTCTCTCCATTGTCGATAAAATTCAGACCACAAATGAAAATCCTCGTGATATCTTAGCATTTATGTTTATGTTATTGATTAGGCAAAGGGATAGCATGAAAGTAGAGCTTGCTAAACCTTATAGCCTGTCTATTTCTTCCATAATTAACTTGCTAGAGGGACATTTTACCGCAAAATATGCATCATCTGGCGCATCTCGGTTGCCAACACTGGCAGTGTACGCCGCATATCAGTGCATGATGTTTCAAGTTTCGCGATACAGCGATAAAATCCTTTGCTCCCTTGAAAGTCATAATTCGTCTGATGCGCAATCGGGCAGAATTGGAGATGTTGATATCAATTATGAAGATAATACTGCTTTTGAAGGTGTTGAAATAAAACATGATATCAAAATAACCAAAAGTCTTGTAGTGGATGCCTACGAGAAATTCAAAATTCATAATACTGATAGATACTATCTTTTAACTACTGCGAATATGGATAATGCTGATTGGGCTGGTATAAATGAGGAAATTGAGCGGATAGCACATATTCATGGCTGTCAAGTTATTGTCAATGGTGTTTATGATACTCTAAGATACTACCTTAGGTTGCTTTCGAGTACGGCAGAGTTTGTGGAACATTATGTCGAGTGCATGAAAGATGATGAAACCATAAAATTTCAACACAAAACAATGTGGAACGACATTGTTGCTAGGAGACAGAGATGATTAGGGCAATGTAAATATTTTTTAAAAAATCTCTTGACACGGTAGCATCATAGGTGTACAATTAAGGAAATTGGAGAAACTTGTTAGGTGAGGCTCCTAAAAGAACATAGGCTGCTGCCCTTAAATGTCGAGAGACATCGCAAGGGTATAACAGGCATCGTCGGATTAAGGCGTTGCTTAATGTAGCTGATGAGGGATGATTTTTCCTGATTCTACGTCTTTTAGTGCTAAAGCTCGTACGAGGGGTTGATTGTTCTGATGCAGAAAATTCTGCATTTGGACATATGTTTGAATACGACGACCCCTTGCGGTCGTTTTTTGTTGGTCTTTGCGCCAAGCAAGTAGGGGGGTGAGATTATGGATTCGGATGGTAAGTGTCGAAGTAGTATCAGCAGCACAATTGGCAATTATTATTTAACAAAATCGAAAGAAACAAAAGAAATGGAGAAAGAACATGAGTTTATTAGAAGCCATAATCTTGGGATTGATACAAGGGTTATCGGAGTTTTTGCCTGTATCTAGCTCTGGTCATTTGCTTGTGTTTCATCATCTTTTTGGGATAACGGCAGAAGATAACCTAACCTTCATAATAACGCTGAATATGGGGAGCTTATTACCTTTATTGTTTGTGTTTCGCAAGGATATTTGGGCATTGATAAAAAACCCTTTTCAAAAACTAACAGCCCTGCTGGTAATAGCTACTTTGCCGCTTATTATCGTTACATTGCTGTTTGAAGGGCTTATTGAATCCATGTTCTATACGGTACAGTTTTTGCCCATTGGCTTTATAATTACAGGCGTGGCTCTGCTTCTTTCTGATAGGCTCAAAAAGAACAAAAAAGATATAGATGGTATCAGGCTTATAGATGCTGTACTTATAGGTTGCGCCCAGGCTGTTGCTGTTTTCCCTGGCATATCCCGCTCGGGCAGCACCATAACAGCAACAATGGCAAGAGGCATAAATCGCGAAAACGCCGCAAAGTTTTCTTTCTTAATGTCTGTGCCTGCGGCTATAGGGGCTATGGTCTTTCGCATAAGCCGCATTATGGCAGACCCTACCTTGATTGATAATTTGAATTTTGTCAATCTTACGGCGGGATTTATTACGGCAGCTGTATCTGGCTACCTAGCAATAAACTTTATGCTTGCGCTAGTGAAGAAAGCTAAGTTGAAATATTTTGCGATATACTATATCTTTTCGCTTGTTGTTTTGATAGTCTTATTTTTCTAAATTAATTTAAATGAACGCCCCACAGCATTTGCGCTAGCGCAAATGCTGTGCAAATCGCGAAGCGATTTGCATCAATTAAATTAAAAATTCCATTTTTATTTTAATTGACTATATAATAATTGTTGCCGATGGTTTTACAGAAAATTGCAAACAATAATAATCGGAGGTGCAATATGACATTAAAAGAAAATATTTTAAACCACATAACTAGCAAGAGTATGGAAAACCTAAAGATTCTTCTTGCTAGCGCAGAAGAAATGGAGCTTTTGGATGCTTTTTATGACCTATCTGCGGAAGAGCAGGTAATTGTGTTTAGGCTTTTGGCAAAAGACGTTGCTTTGTCGGTATTTGAGGAACTGGACACCGACGAACAGCAAAACTTGTTGCGTTCTTTTGCAGACGATAGAACAATTGAGCTTGTCAATGAAATGGCTCCCGATGATAGGGTGCGCCTATTAGAAGAATTGCCAGCCAGCGTTGCTAAAAAGCTACTCAATTCCATATCCCCAGAGGAAAGAAAGGTCACAAATATCCTTATGGGATATAAAGACGAAACTGCTGGGCGCATAATGACAACGGAGTTTATTTCGCTGAGCCGCGATATGACAGTGTCACAAGCCCTAGATAAAGTGCGCAAGCAAGCCCCTGATAAAGAATCGGTATATACCCTTTATGTAACGGATAAAGCAAAGGTGCTGGAAGGTGTTTTGTCGCTAAAAGAGCTGGTATGCGCCGACCTTGATGCAAAAATAGAAGATATTATGCGTTTAAGAACTATTAGTGTGCTAACCGATACCGACCAAGAAGAGGTAGCTCGCAATATGAAAGAACTCGACCTCCTTGCCATCCCTGTTGTAGATAACGAAGGGCGAATTGTTGGTATTGTAACCATTGATGATGCCATAGATATTTTGGAAGATGAAACAACAGAGGACATTCTCGACCATGCAGGCTTTGCTGATACGGCGGGCAACGAAAATAGCCGTAGTGAGCTTTTAGTAAATGGCGCGCTGTGGAAAATCTGGCGCGTAAGAGTGCCTGTTTTATTGATAACATTACTGTTCGGTTTTATTACAGGTGCAATTATTGATGACTTTGAAGCTAGGCTAGGTGCAATAGGCATGGTAGCTATATTTATCCCGCTTATTATGGGTATGGGCGGCGATGTAGGCACACAGTCAGCTACTGTTTTTGCTCGCGGCGTGGTTTTGGGTCATATTCAAATGAAAAACTTTTTTAAGCACTTTATGAAAGAGGTTTGGGTAGGGTTTACAATCGGTACTGTGCTAGGTGCTGTGACGGGGGTTGTGGCGGCATGGTGGCAAGGTGAGCCTATGCTAGGGCTTGCGGTCGGGCTGGCACTTGCTGTAACCATGACTGTGGCGGCTATGCTTGGCTTCTTCGTTCCGTACTTGCTACTAAAATTTAACCTTGACCAAGCTGCTGGCTCTGCGCCTATAATAACGTCTATTAAAGATATTGCAGGACTGGTAATTTACTTCTTGTTTGTCAGTATGTTTTTGGGATATATGTTGTAACGAAAGGAAAATAATATGCTAAAGCAAAATAGAGCCGCAAGGCTCTTTGTTAAAACGGTCTTGATATCTGTGAATGTAATGCTGATAATAGGCGGAGGTGTGTGGCTAGCTGTAGACAATGCAGTTAGGTCACCAGAAATGCCGCCTATTATGGCGGCTAATATAAGTTCTAGGGATAATGGGGACGATAGCGAATTGAGCGGTGGCGAATACGCCGAACTGCTACCTCCTCGGCTAATACAATTTGAAGAGCGCAAGCTGCCGCTTTCGATGCCGAAACGGGCGAAGGTTACATAATTAGCATATCTCGCGATACTTTGGTAGATGTGGAGCGCAATAGTAGAAAAATTGTTTCTGCATATCCTGTCGGTCGCCTGCATGGCGGCGGGCATGAGGGTGGTGTGGAGCGAATGAGATGTGAAGTGTCCACCCTGATTGGCTTTAGACCAGATTTTATATCAGGGTGGACTATGAAGCGTTTGTACGTATGGTTGATTCGGTTGGTGGAATAGAAGAGGGTGCTTTAGCAAGTGCTGGTGGCTGTATTTAGAGAACTCCTAACACCTGCATCAATATTAAGAATCCCAGAGTTTGTGGGTATTTTTAATGACCATGTATATTCATGTATATTCGGATTTAGCCATGGGTGAGTTATTGTGGTTTGCAAATGAAGCTCGCAATATTGGTGGCTTGGATGGCCGAGTCTCTATACCTTGCCTATGGTAGGCACTAGTGGTGCGCCTATGTGGTACGAGCTAGCTGATGAAGAGGGTGTACTAGAGCTGATAAATCGCACAATAAACCCATTTATCCGCGATATTACTGATGATGATTTACGTATTGTACGATAAATATATGAAGTTACATATATTTCCTGAAAATATTTTGTGCTTTGGTCTTGATTATTTCGCGAACATGCGGAGGCTCTAGCACTTCTATGCATTCCCCTAGAGATAGTATAAAACCATAGACCCAATTGTCCTCTGTCCATGTGACGGTTGCAATAAGGTTGCCATCTGGCTGCTTTTCTATCATATCTTCGCTAAACTCATCGTATGCGCGATATGCCATTTCGGGAGCTATGCGTAATTTCATAGTAATGTATTGTTCTTGATAATTACCATGGTTTGTGTCATCTATGATATCTAAAAAGCTTCGTTCTGTGAAATGTTCGTCTGATATATTAAGGTTTTTGACACGTGAGAGCTTATACAGCCTCATATCCTGCTTGGTTAGGCAATAGCCTTTTATGTACCATGAGCGGGATTTGAACCATAGCTGTATAGGCTCTACGCGCCTAAATGTTTTTTCGCCATATCTATTAAAATAATCAAATTCCGCAATACGTTTTTGTAAAATCGCGCCCTTAAAATCTTCAAAAGAGCTATCGCTAAAGCTCCAATCAGAAAAATCCACTTCTAACCAGTTTACAGCAGTTTTATTGAATAATGCAGATAATTTTGACAATGCTTGTCCAGCCTCATCTGGTTTTACAGCCTGCAAGCCATACAAAGCCGCCAATATTTCATTCTGTTCTTGCTCGTTTAGAATCGATTTGTTTAAAACAAAATCAGGCAGAAGGCTAATTCCGCCGTTTCTTCCTTGTTCTGTGTATATGGGGATGCCAGCTAGGCTTAAAGTGTCTATATCGCGATAAATCGTACGCGTAGAAACGCCGAATTGCTCGGCTAGCTCCTTTGCAGATACGCGCCTTTTGTGCAAGAGGGTATAAATTATCTCAAATAATCTGTTGATTTGGATGCTATCGCCTCCTCGTTTTTAACCGCACAAAGCGGGATGATTTGGACGACCCAGGGTAGGCGGAAATCACCTCTTGATATAGCTTTGCGACATTTTGACCATATTTTTGACTGGATAGATGGTGTATGGAAGAAAGCGCAGTGGCGGTTATGCGTTCGCGCTCTACCTTATTGGTCAAAGCATTTACCACAAGCTGCGGCAGGTCGTTATCATCATGGAAGGTATAGCCCGTCTCGTTATTACGCACGAGCTTTTCTATGCTTGTATCAAATTTAGCAATCACAGGCAAACCAGCCGCCATGGCCTCCACATATGTAAGCCCCTGTGTTTCTGTGAGAGATGCATTTACAAATACATCACCAAGCTGATAATATTTTCCAATTTCACTCCAAGGTCTAGCACCAGTGAACATAACATTTGCGCTAATGTTCAAGCTTTTGGCTAACTGCCCAAGTTCTACTTTGGCTGGACCATCACCAACTATGATAAGGCGTGTATTTGGCAGCATTTCTAGGATTTTTGGCATTTGATTTATAATAACATCCATGCTTTTTTCCTTGGCAATACGCCCAAGTGATAGCATAATATGGTCATTTTGCGGTATGCCAAGAGATTGCTTTAAATCTGCTATATCCTGCGATGAATGCGACTGCGGTGCAAAGGGTGCAAAATCTATGCCCGTAGGTATAACCCTAATAGGTCGCTCTACGCCGTAGTTATGGAGGTAGTTTTCTGCTTTTTCTGTAGGTGCAATAACAACCCTTGCCCTATTGCAAAAAAACCTAGAAAACCGCCGCGCCATTTTTGGCGTTATAATATGTCCGCCAGCTACATAATGCACATAATCCTCCCATAGCGTATGGTAGGTATGTACAAGAGGTATATTCTTAGATTCAGAAACAATTTTGCCAAAAATGCCTAGAGAAAATTCAGAGTGAGTATGCACAACATCTAGCTTTAGCTTACGAATTTTTAGAAGGGCTTTTGGTGAATATATAAGCCCTACGCGATGCGAAGGTAAAAACACGAGGGGCATTGAAGGCATACGGAAAATATCAGGCTCACGCTTTGCGCGCGGGTCTGTAGTGGTAAAGATATATACATTATGACCTTGAGCAGTAAGCTCCTTTTGCAAGAGATGTACGGATGTAGCAACACCGTTAATCTGTGGAAAATAAGTATCGGTAAAGAGACCTATGTTTAGGCTGTGATTTTTGCTCATCACTTTGCCTCCTCAAAAAGTGCGTTTATATGCTTTATGGCTATGTTTTTGCCAGGCATATTTGATGCCTGCACTTTGTCCAGCAACCCCTGCAATGCAACAAGGTTTCGAGAATTTTTGTATATATCTGCGAGTAGTGTGTAGGACTGGCTAAGCTCTGAGCCTACATTAACAGATTCTTCAAGCACTTTCTGTGCATCATCAGTATTTTCAGTAGCAATCAGAGCCTCCGCCCAAAAACGCACGGCATGTATAAAATTTGTGAAATTTTCTTCATAATTTGCGACATTATCCAAATTTGCTGCACCAAACATTTGCTTTAGCTCCACATTGGTATATTGCCTATCAAATCTTAGCATCTTTTTTTGCGCCGCATCTAGCACTTTTGTTTGCCACATATATGGCGGCACGGGCTTTTGCATATCTTCTTGGCTGTATTGTACTATAGGCAAACGCGCCATATCTGGTGTAAAGAAAAGCTCCTCGCCTATCTCTTTATTTCTAGTCTGATTTGCGGCTTCGTTTGCTTCCATCATATCTTGCGTATTTTGCCTTGCAGCATCTTTGCGCTTGCGGTTTGTAACTCTGATAGCCAAACCTATAACGACAATAAGGACAACGATAGGTATAATCCCACGCAAAACATTATGCATGAGGTTTTCAGCAAAAGAGCCGTCCAAAGCAAGTATTGTGATAAAATTGGTCATAGTAATATAGTCCCTCCCGACAAAGAGGGCGGCAACTTGTGATGCTAACCGCCCTACATTTAATATATCACAAACTCACAGAAAATAAAAGCGAAAATTATCCATTCATTTTATTAAAAGTTTGTCCTAAAATTTCTATGCCGCGCTCTAGTTGTTCATCTGATGGCGAAGAGAAGTTTATGCGGAAATATTGTGATTTTTGTGTGGGGTCTACAAAGAAAGCATTGCCCCAAACTATAGCCACGCCGCCATCAAGTGCTTGCGCACAATAATCTATCATATCTATATGCTCTGGCAAGCGGCAAAACACATATAGCCCGCCTTCTGGTTTAACATAGCTAACATTGTCGCCAAGATGTTTTTCTAGCATATCGAATGTTAGTTGCAGCTTGCCCCTGTACATACTACATACTTTTTCAATATGATTTGCAAGACCATTATCTTTCATAAACTCGTTTACAATCATTTGATTTAGCATAGGCGTATGTACATCGCTTGCTTGTTTTGCTACAGCCATTTTTGTTGCATATTGTTTCGGTAAATGCATAAAGCCAACACGCAGACCAGGTGAAATAGTTTTGGAAAAACTGCCAGCATAAAGCACAATGTTTTCTGTATCAAAAGACTTGATAGACGGGATGTTTTCACCAAAATAGCGCAATCTGCCGTATGGGTCATCTTCCAAAATAAGGGTGTTGTATTTAACGGCAAGCTCATAAACACGTTTGCGCTTTTCAAGCGACATTGTCCAGCCTGATGGGTTTTGGAAATTAGGGATAACATAGATAAAACGGACATTTTTTTCGCGCTTTAAGGCTTCTTCCAACTTGTCCATATTCATGCCGTCAAATTCCATATCTATACCAACCACATTTGCGCGGTATGAAGCAAAAGAGTTCAAAGAACCTATGAAAGTAGGGTTTTCGGTGATGATGGTATCGCCATCATTGCAAAAAATCTTGGCGCATAGCTCTATACCCTGTGTTGCGCCAGATGTGATGATGAGGTCATTATCCTTGCCTGATATGCCGAATCTTTCGGCTTGATATGCAATTATTTGTTCACGAAGCGGCGCGTAGCCTTCTGATGGTCCATATTGTAATGCCAAAACTGGATGCTCTTTAAGAATTTTGTGGGAAAGCTCGGCTACTTCTTCTGCGGGAAAAGCAGCTGGAGAGGGGTTTCCTGCGGCAAAAGCAATGGCTTTGCCAGGCCCTGTTTTTTTCAAAATTTCGTATACAGCGGCGGGTTCTAGCTTTTGTACTCTGTCTGCAAAGTGCATATTCATGGTATTCCTCCTCAAAAAATTGTAAGATATTACATAATCATAGCTATAGTATACAGTATTTTTTTGTTAAAGTCTACTATGGATTTATTGACTATTGACTTTTTTCTTCAAATTTACTATATTAAGTGTATGGAAACTTTGTTTCTAATTTAACGAAGGATGGGCAAAGGGGGAAAGATTAGTGTTAAAGAATTTTGAAGAACTAAAGGGCAAGGTGCTGAAAATCAAAGAAAAAAAGGTGATAGCACTTGCTTGTGCGGCGGACGCAGCATCTTTGGAGGCTCTGCGTGATGCTGAAAAAGAGCTTGGTGTAGACTATTTGCTGATAGGCGATGCCGCAGCTATCTTGGATGTGGCAGGCAAGGTCGGTTTTGATATTGACCAAGAAAAGATTTTGCAAGCGGATGATGAAGTGACGGCGGCGGAAATGGCTGTAACCTTGGTTTGTGAAGGTCGCGCAGATATATTGATGAAAGGCAAAATGCAAACCGCAAGCCTGCTAAAGGCTGTTGTGGATAAGGAAAAAGGCATAAGGACAGGTGGGCTGATGTCTCATATGGCTGTGCTAGAATGCCCTGCTTATCATAAATTAATTTATATCACAGATGGCGGCATGGTGACACAACCTGATGCAGAGCAAAAGCGCGGTATCTTGATGAATAGTGTGGACTTTTTACGCCAAATGGGCTATGAAATGCCAAAGGCGGCTGTGCTTGCGGCTGTGGAAGCTGTCAATCCTAAAATGCAAGAAACTGTGGATGCAGCGGCACTGGCAGAGGCTAACGCTAAGGGTGAGCTTGCTGGTTGCATTGTGGAAGGACCGCTTTCTTTTGACCTAGCCATATCAGCAGAATCTGCTAAAACTAAAGGCGTAGAAAGCCACGTGGCAGGGGATGTTGATATATTTATTGCCCCAGAAATGGCTACGGGCAATATCCTTGCAAAGTCCTTGATATATCTTGCGGGTGCGAAAATGGCTGGTTGCATACTTGGTGCAAAAGCCCCCATTATCGTGGTCTCACGTGGGGCTGGCGCAGAAGAAAAGATGCTGTCTATATTGCTGACCATGGCTGTGTAAATTGCCGCAGGAGGTGACGCTCATGCTAAGGGCATGGCTACGGAGGATAGTGATGTGGGTTTAGTGATTGATACTGAGCCGCATGTGCGGGGCTGGGATTTTGAGGGTATCTACATGGATATTTCTGAATGCCTAGAGCGCAAAGTAGACTTGATTCCGCGCTAAGTTGTTGCGCCAAGCGGCAGAATAGGCACAGAGCTTGCAGAAACTGGGATGGTGATATATGAAAAGCAAGGACAAGGTTTGCGTTGAGAAAATCAGCAATTACTGTAAATAGCTGGCTTGCGAAACAGAGTTATCCATGAATATGATAAATTAAATCTACCTTTTGTTTGGCAAACTATAAACAGAAGGCATCCCAGAACTACTTACATACACACAAGAAATACTAAATGACATAAATTTACAGGAGGAAAAGCAATGAGAGTTCTTATGACAGGCGACGAGGCTTTAGCCCGCGGCGCGTATGAGGCAGGGGTACATTTTGCATCAGCATACCCAGGCACACCAAGCACAGAGATTTTGCAAAACATGACACAGTACAAAGAGGTGTTTTCAGAATGGGCACCAAACGAGAAGGTGTCGCTTGAGGCGGCTGCTGGCGCATCTATCGCTGGTATGCGTACCATGGCATCCATGAAGCATGTAGGCGTAAATGTGGCGGCAGATGCTTTGTTTACTTTTGCCTACACTGGCGTAAACGGTGGCTGTGTTATTATCACAGCAGATGAGCCAGGTATGCATTCATCGCAAAATGAGCAAGACAACCGCTACTATGCACAAGCATCCAAAATACCTATGCTTGAGCCGTCAAATAGCCAAGAGTGTATTGATATGATGAAGGTTGCTTTTGAACTTAGCGAAGAGTATGACACACCAGTGCTTATTAGAATAACCACACGCATAGCGCATTCTAAGAGCATTGTAGAGCTAAAGGATAGGGTAGAAGTGCCTATTCGTGAATATGTAAAGGATATCAAGAAAAATCTGCCTGTGCCTGCTGTGGCTGTTGGCTTGCGTATACGCGTAGAAGAGCGTATGAACAAACTAGCTGTTTACGCAGACAAGACCAATCTAAACTACATTGAAAAAGGTGGCACGATAGGCGTTATTGCCTCTGGCAAATCTGTTGAGTTTGCGAAAGAGGTGTTTGGTGACAGTGCAACATATCTAAAGCTGGGCTTTACATATCCATTGCCAGACAAGCTGTTGGATGAATTTTATAAGCAAATTGGTGACGGCAAAGTTTATGTTATCGAAGAAAATGACCCATGGTTGCAACATTGGGTAGAGCGCAGAGGCTACAAGTGCATAGGCAAGCCGACCATACCGCCATATGGAGAAATGACACCAGATGTTTTGCGTGCCGCCATTTATGGCGAAACCCTACCGACCTTGGATGTGCCAACAGATAAGGCTGTGCCACGCCCACCTGTATTTTGTAGCGGCTGTCCACACCGTGGTTTCTTCTATGAGCTTGCAAAGCGCAAAGATACAGTTATTGCAGGCGATATTGGCTGTTATACCCTTGGCTTTATAGAGCCTTATAATGCTATTGACTATGTTATCTGCATGTCTTCCGCATTTTCTGCGGCGCATGGTAGCCAGATAGCCTTTGATAAGGCGGGCAATGGCAAACGTGCTGTTGGTGTGCTTGGCGATTCTACATTCTTCCATATGGGGCTTAATGGACTTATCGAAGTGCTTTACAATGGCTCTAAGACTATCTGCGTTATCCTTGATAACCGCATAACGGGCATGACAGGCGGTCAGGAGCATCCAGGCACTGGTAAGGATGCCCATGGCCAAACTGCTCATGAAATGGATATTGAGGCTGTATGCCGCGCACTTGGCGCAAAAAATGTGACCGTGGTTAATCCGAATAACCTACAACAGGTGCGCAATGCCCTTGATGCGGCATATGCTAAGGACGAGCCATCTGTAATCATAACTCGCTGGCCATGCGTGCTAAAGCCAGATATGGATGATGCAGTGTATGAAGAATTTGGTCAAGACCTATTTAAGAAAAAATACTGCGTAGATGAATCCAAGTGCATAGGCTGTAAAGTTTGTATGAAAGTGGGTTGCCCATCTATCTCTATGAAAGAGGCAACAGGAGCTAATAAGCTTGGTCAGCTATCACAAATAGATGCTACATGCGTGGGCTGTGATGTTTGCGCGCAGGTTTGCCCGACTAAGGCGATTGGACCGAAGGCGTAATAATATGAAAATGGTCTACATGCGGCATAGCGAACCAGCATACCCTAATTTTGAAGAGATGGGACTGATTGGCTTTGGTCGTGACTTGGCATCTTTGACACCGAAAGGTATTGAAATTGCTGATAAAGCGGCGAAAAATCCGATGCTGGATGGTGCAGACATAATTGTGTCTTCGCCCTTGACTAGAGCCTTGCAGACTGCGGGGATAATCGCGAGACATACAGACCTTCCGTTAGAAGTGGAGCTAGGTTTTATAGAACGTCGTGTTGATTTGAGTCAAAAGCTCAATCATGCAGAAAGGGAATCTTTATATAAAGATTATGAATTGTTGTGTCACATGGTAAACTAGGGCGAAGATTCCGCATGGGCAGACTTGATTTTTGTGGCATGTTTGAATTTGATTATACACCAGAATTTGAACTATTGCCTTATACTGAACGTGATATAGAGAATAACAACTAGGAGGTTTATAATGACAAAATCAATACTATTAGTAGGGGTTGGCGGCCAAGGAACTATCTTGGCTGGCAAAATATTAACCACGGGCTTGCTTTCTGCAGGCTATGATGTGAAGATGAGTGAAATACACGGCATGAGTCAGCGCGGCGGCTCGGTGTCCACGCATGTGCGCTACAGCAAAGAGCAGGTACATAGCGCGGTGATAGAAAAAGGCGGCGCGGATGTACTTATTAGCTTTGAGCAAATGGAGGCTATGCGCTGGCTTGGCTACCTAAAGCCGGGCGGCAGGGCTGTTATTAATAGCCAAGTAATATTGCCGCAAAGTGTGTTGACGGGTCAGCGCGAGTATCCGCAGGGCATTTTGGAAGACATTGGCAGCAAGGTAGAAACCACCGTCCTCAATGCTACGGAAGAGGCGGCAAAAATAGGCAATCCACGTGGTCAGAATGTACTGCTTGTAGGCACAGCGGCGAAATTGCTTGGCTTGGGTGACATTGATTGGAAGGCTATCATCGCGCAAAATGTGAAAGAGCAGTTTGTGGAAATGAATCAGAAAGCGTTTGATAAGGGGTTTGAGTTAGTTTAGGCTTTGCCGAGGCATTGTAGGGGCGGTTTTCGCGTGTGGAATGGCGAACACAGTTCGCCCCTACGAAATGCCTTGTTATGGCGGAGCGGTACTTTTGCATCTGTGAAGTTTGTGGGTATAATGAAAAGACTGGCTTGGTTTGTATTGTTACGCTGTTTTGTGTGAGGATTATTTGTAAGGAAGGTGATAAAATGGCTATTCGTGAAGAGGATTTGAGGGTGAGATTTGGTTCAGGCAAGATTTATACCCATGAGGAGTTTATGAAACTAAAGCATAGCGACGAATCTGTGCGGATAGAGCTTATTGACGGCGAAATATATTTTATGGCAACGCCAAGGTTCAGCCACCAAAGGATTAGCGGAAACTTGCATGGAGCATTGTGGAATTATCTAAAAGATAAGGATTGCGAAGTCTTTGCCGCACCCATAACGGTGAAGTTGAAAAACGAAAAAAAACATGACACCACAGTCCAGCCAGATTTGGTTGTTATTTGTGATGAAACGAAAATTTCAGACGATTTGGTCTGTGAGGGGTCGCCAGAGCTTGTGATAGAGATTTTGTCCCCATCTACTGCAAAAATGGATAAGACTATAAAGCTTGAAAGATATCTTGAAAACGGTGCGCATGAGTATTGGATAATAGACCCTGTGGATAGGATTATACAGGTCTTTACATTGAAAAATGGTGACTATGTGATGAAAAGCTATACGGATGATGATGTGATAACATCCGTTGTTTTGCCTGATTTAGGGATTCCTTTGCCTGACATTTTTCCGCCAGAAGACACTAATGATGAAAATAACCAACAGGAGGAGATATAATGGAACATTTAGTATTAGCAATTAACCCAGGGTCTACATCCACAAAAATAGGACTTTTCCGCGGCGATACACCTGTGTTTATCAAAAACATAGAACATGACCGCGACGAGATAATGGCATTTCCTGATATGCCTAGCCAGCGTGAATTTAGGCTAAAGTATGTGCTTGCGGCTCTTGAGGAACATGGCGTAAAGCCAAGTGACCTATCGGGTGTTGTTGGGCGCGGCGGGCTTATGCCGACCATCGAAACAGGCGGCTATGAGATAAACGACCTAATGAAAGAATGGATAACAGCCGAGCGCGGCGGCTCTCATGCCTCAAATCTTGGCTCTTTGCTAGCGGATTTGGTGGCGCATGAGGCAGGTTGCGGCGCGTATATCTATGATAGTGTTGCAAGCGGCAGATTACCAGAAATTGCGGCTATTACGGGCTTTCCTGAAATAAAGCGCAAGTCGCTTTCGCATGTACTTAACTCGCGCGCGCAATCTATTGAATATGCTAAAAAAGTTGATAAACGTTTTGAAGATATGAATGTCATTATTGCGCATCTTGGCGGTGGCATATCGCTTTCTGTGTACGAAAAAGGCACGCTAACGGATTCTGTTGGTGATGATTGGGGCCCATTCTCGCCTGAGCGTGCTGGTCAAGCACCCCTTATGGACTTTGTAAATATTTTCCATGACAGTGGCATAGACAAAAAGTCGTTAAAGAAGAAATTGCGCGGCGCGGGTGGCGTTGTGGCACATCTTGGCACAACAGACATGCGCGAAGTAGAGCAAATGATAGCAGACGGCAACGAAAATGCAAAAAATGTACTTGGGGCTATGTGCTATAATGTGGCAAAAGCCATTGGTAGCCTTGCTACGGCTGTTAATGGCAAGGTTGATATCATCATCATCACAGGTGGCATAGCAAAATCTGCTATGGTAACAGGCTTGATTTGTGAACGCGTGAAATTTATCGCGCCAATAGAGATAATGCCTGGTGAATATGAGCTAGAAGCCCTTGCGGCGGGTTGCTTACGCATGATAACAGGCGAAGAGCCGCCAAAGCTGCTTGTGCGCATTGATGAAGATGGCATAGGTTATAGCGAAATAAAGAAAAGATGAGATAAAGAACAAAGACCTCTACAGTCAGCACTAGAGGCTCTATAAAGCTATGGTTGAGTGGGGGTCAACTTATACTTGATTGACGGCTTTGCTATTGCATGTTACAATTTCAGCGGAGGGGATGAAAATATGACTATAGGTGAAAAAATATCGGCATTGCGCCGCCAAAAAGGCATGAGCCAAAAGCAATTGGCTGAGGCTATCATAATTTCGCCGCAGGCTGTTTCGCGCTGGGAGCAGGACGAAAATATGCCCGACCTAGAAAATATCGTGCGGCTTTCTTCTATTTTTGATGTATCCACGGACTATTTGCTGAAAAATGGCGAGTTTGTGACGGCTAAAGGCGAAGATGATAAAGATGATAAAGATGATAAAGATGACGACGACTGGGACACAAAGCATGATAGGAATGACAGACCATATAATTTCATTATCAGTAATATATATGGCATTGCCTTAGTTGCTTTTTTGATAATTGGCTTTGGTTTCGACCATTGGCGGTATGCGTGGCTGATGTTTATAGCGGCCTGGGGTATAAAAGTTCTTGTAAACCTTATACGCAACCGTTTTGACCTTATTTTTGACTTTGACACCCTAGCCACAGTAGCGTTTTTGGTTATGGGCTTTGGTTGGCAAATGTGGCATCCTGGCTGGATGGCTTTTCCTATAGCGTGGCTTTTGAAAGGGCTTACGAGGGATTTTAGGCGCAATAGAGAATATAAAAGGCGGGATATGCAATAATATGTAGAGGCGGTCATGTAGATGCTTGCATCACGAGTGGCCGCCTTTTTAATGTCACGAAATATATGTGATATTCGCACCGAGTGCCTGTAAATCATTTTGTATAGCCGCGTATCCACGCTCTACATAGCAGGCATTTTTTACTATGGTTTGCCCATGAGCCGCAAGACCCGCCAGCACCAATGCCGCACCCCCGCGCAAATCCATAGCTTCTACTGTCGTACCATGCAGGCTTGGCGCGCCTTGTATATGGAAAAATCTGCTATCAGGGCTGGCTATTTTCGCACCCATTTTCGCTAGCTCTGGCACATGCTTATCACGGGATTCAAAGAGGGTTTCTTCGATGGTGGTATTGCCATGTGCTATGGCTAGCATAGCCATTAGCTGTGGCTGCATATCAGTAGGAAAGCCAGGATGCGGGCTGGTGGTAATATATCCTAGCCCATGCAATCTATGCGGCGCAGAAAGGCATATAGCATTATCTTCCAAAGTCACAAAAGTCCCAAGGTCAATAAACTTTTCTACAATTGGTCGCATATTATAATGTGCGCCTGTGTTTTTAAGGCGTATAGCACCGCCTGTAATGGCCGCCGCCGCTAGATATGTGCCAGCCACAATGCGGTCAGGCATAATTGTGTATTCGGCATCGCGAAGCTCATGTACGCCTTCTATGGTGATGGTGCTGGAGCCAGCACCGCTTACTTTCGCGCCCATGGCTATCATAAAGCCCTGCAAATCAACTATCTCTGGTTCTTTTGCTGCATTTTCTATTATTGTTACGCCATCTGCCAAAGCCGCGGCTATCATGATGTTTTGGGTAGCTCCCACACTTGGGTTTGCTAAATGTATCTTGCCGCCCGCGAGTTCATTTGCCTTTGCAACTATCTTTTCATCATCAATATCAATGGTCGCGCCTAGCTTCTTAAAGCCTTGCAGATGTAGGTCGATTGGTCTTGCGCCCAGATGGCATCCACCTGGTTGATATGCCGAAAATTTGCGGAATCTGGCTAATAGTCCGCCCGCAAATATAATGGAGCTGCGCATTTTTTCCATTTGATGCCGCGGCAAATCGTGGGTGATGATACTGCGAGCATCTATGACAACCGTGTTGCCATCATAAAACACCTTACATCCTAAATGCCTAAGAATATCTATGGCGCAACGAATATCGGAAATATCAGGACAGTTGTGAATGATGCTACGACGACCAATAACCGCTGCCGCCAAAATAGGTAAGGCGGCATTTTTGCTTCCTGGTGTGGCTACCTCGCCCAAAAGCCGCCTGCCGCCTGTGATGATATATTCTGCCATAAAAATCACCGCCAAAATGGAAATATAAACCATAGTATGCTGGCGGGGGAGATGTGTTACAGAATATGTTGATTTTGGATAAATTCCAACTTGCTCAAGTTTTTAAGAGACTTACTTGATGAGCAAGTCGCGATAAACGCCTGTATCATCGGATTTACAGTGACTTGCTCATGGTCAAGTCATTTCATCTAAATACATAAAAGGGGCAGTCTTTTGACTGCCCCTAAATGGTTTTGTTAGTCATCCTCTGCTTTGCTGGGTAATTGTATCCTTGCATTGGGTAGCAGCTCTGCTACGGATGCTATGTATTCAAGCTCGCTGTCAGTGAGCCTATCTGCAACCAATCTTATCTTTTCCATCGATTTATTGCGCATGGTTGATTCGTAGCTGACTGGCTTGTTAGTACCAACCCCTTCATAAAGGGCATCGATAGGAACTTTAAGGGCATTTGCGACCTTGTATATATTTTGGGCTGAAATGCCCGACGAACCATTTTCCATTTGATTAATATATGTACTCACATAACCCACAATGGCCGCTATCTCTGCTGTTGAATACCCAGCCTCTTTCCGTATACGCCTAATGTTTGCACCGATGGCTTTATCAAGCTGCCTTTTGCTTAAATTTACTTCAACAAGACCCTCGAACTGCTTGGCATCTGCCTCCATCATCTTATAAACTTCATCTGTTCCATAGCGCGCTAACCCACTAAAACCAGCCCTTTGTGCCTCGGCATCGCCGTAAAAGAAGCCATACCTTATGGTGGCTATAGCTCTAGGCATACCAAGTGTGCGTTTACCTCCGCAAATATCTGTAATGGCGCGATAGCAATTGGAAAATCTTTTTGCCAACTCATCAGATGGGATTAGGTTATCTGAATCGAAGTATTTAGCTCTGAGCAAGCGACTCTGAGTGTTTATATATATGGATAGCTTTACGCCTTTATATCGTTTTTCATAAGAGTGGTCTTCTAATTTCTTTAGTGCTTTTTCTGCAAGTTCATAGGCTTGTTCGGCTGTATAAGTGCTATTTAAAACAGCAGCGATAAGTCTAATGTCATAAAAATGCCATTCATTAATATTGGATAACCTTTCAAATATTGGAGCAACTATTTCACAGCCAGCCTCAAAGTCATTATCTTTATTTTCAACAGAATAAGCCTCTAGCAACCTTAAACCATCTTCAATCTGGGCATCAATGCCATTGGTTTTGAGGTAATCTAAAAGCTTAGCCTTTATCTCTTCATTTTTATCGGCGTTATGATTTCCGCCCATTTCAAAAACTTCGTCAAGTAACTTAAATTTCAGCAAAGATTATCTACTCCTTTACCCCTTTTATATATTAGTCTTCAACTATACCATCACAACAACACCACGTAAACGGCATAAACAATCGCGTAAACAAAGATAAAAACATCATTATGTCATACCACCTTCCATAAATAAATAGACATTGGGTTAATCTTCAACTGGAGCACCGCAACAACACCATCCAAAAGGCATAAACACCTGTGTAAACAAAGATAAAAACATCATAATATCACACCTCCTTTTTATAATATATCTGACACAAATTTATCGGCGTTATGATTTCCGCCCATTTCAAAGGCTTCATCCAGCAATTTGAATTTCAGCAAAGAACATCGTCCCCTTCATTCTCACCATTTAGATACTGGGTCAATCTTCAATTGGTATATCACAACAGCACCATCCAAAAGGCATAAACACCTGCGTAAACAAAGATAAAAACATCATAATATCAAACCTCCTTTCTACAATATGCCTAGCATAAATGCCGCCATTCAGTTAGTTACAAAAATAATATCATATATTGTCGAAAAGTCAATAGAAAAAGTCACACACTTTTCTTAAAAAATGTATGACTTTTTCTATTGACTCTCTTGGTAAAGTGTGGTACGGCATAGCAGGGGCTAGTTGGGGTGATATATGCTGTTTATGAGTAAAGTCATTTCTGACTTGACCATGAACAAGTCACTATAAATCCGATGATACAGGCGTTTATCGCGACTTGCTCATCAAGTAAGTCTCTTAAAAACTTGAACAAGTTGGAGCTGATATGAGCATTAATTTACTCATGAATTTCCCCTTGACATTTATGTTTTACGAGTGTAGAATGAAAGTAGATATTATTTATGGAGGGGTGTGCGTGGATATGACAATTACAAGACTACCAGATGCCGAGCTGGCTATTATGAAGATTATTTGGCAATGCGGCGGAAGTGCCACTTCTGTTGATATAATGAGGGAGCTAGAGGGCAAAAAGCAATGGGCTGTCACCACTGTGCTTAATTTTTTGGCGCGGCTGGCAAAAAAAGGCTTTTTGAGCGTGCGGCGCGAGAATAAAGCAAATATCTACACATCCATCATAGACGAGGAGATTTATTTGCAAGCTGAAAGTGCATCCTTTTTGGAGCGGCTGCATGATAATTCGCTTACGGGGCTTTTTGCTTCGCTTTATGGTGGTCAAGCCATTTCGCAGGATGACCTAGCCGAACTAAGACGTTTTATTGACGAAAAGGCGGGTGAGGCGCAATGACCACATTGTATGCCGTGGCAAGCACTGCCCTTGTTACAGCACCTATAATCCTGCTTATACTAGCCGCTACGCCCTTCATGAACAAAAAATATGCGGCGGATGGGCGATATTTGCTGTGGCTGGTTATATGCGCGGCATTATTGTTGCCATTTGTGCGCGGTATATTGCCTGCGCCAACCCCTGCTTTGCAAATACAAATGCCATTTGAGGGCTTGCCCATGCAAGAACTGCAAATAGTACATATATTGCAACCAGTAGCGGCTACATACACAGCAAACACGATGGCTTTAGGCAATATGCTATATGCACTTTGGATTTTTGGGATAATTTTGGCTATATGCTATTATGGCTTGCGCCACTTGTGTTTTATGATACCGATAAGACTTGGAAGCATAGAAGAAAAAGACCCTGCTACATTAACGCTATATTACGATAAAATGAAGCAATTGCTTGGCAAGAATATAAATATAGAACTTTGGAGAAGCAATAATGTTAGTTCGCCGATGCTGATAGGGCTATTGCGCCCAAAGATTATCTTGCCTAACAAGCCATACAGCGAAAGAGAGCTTGTGTTAATTTTTCGGCATGAGCTAACGCATTGTGCAAGGCGGGATATATGGTGCAAACTGCTAATGATGCTTATAAAATGCCTGTATTGGTTTAACCCTGCTGTTCATTTGATGGCTAAGCAAGCAAATAAGGATATGGAAACCATATGTGACGAGCGCACGATACGGGGCATGGGCATAGATGATAAAAAGCACTATAGCGAGCTGATATTGAGTATGGCAACGGTAAAACCCTCTCGCCAAGGGCATCTTGCTACATCGATGAACACAGGCGGCAAAAAGGCGTTAAAGCAACGCTTTGAAGGCATATTGAGCAAAGGCAAAAAGCGGGGCGGGTTGCTATTTGGGGGTATTGGCATTACCATTGCGGCATCTGCTATGCTTGTTGGCATAAGCTTTGCGGCAGAGCAGGTAGATTCTGCTTTGCAAGGACATGGCGAGGGGTTAAGCTCCGCCATTAATCTTTCACATTTTATGCCGCCAAGGGGGTATAGTTGGCAAAATTTGGTGAATTTGCTGGATGAAAATATAATGCAGATTACATATAATAGCGAAAATATTATATCGCGCGAAATAAACCTGCAACAGCCAATACATACAATTAATGCGGATTTTCTGGCGCGGATATATGTGATACCCAGCGAAACAAACTTTGTACGCGTAGAAACGGATGCATTGCTAATGGGGGTGCTGGATGTAAGCTTTAATGGCGGTGAACTAACAATCGCCAGACCTTCGGGCAATATTTTATCTGATGTACATTTTGGTGAGTTTACTGTAATTCATATAGGAACAACAGGCTATTTTAGTGATGTGGGCATTAGCATACTTTATGCGGAGCAGGCGCATCAGCCAAGAGACATAAATATACATACGGCGCGCATAAACCCTGTAAATGTGACATTATACGCGCCAGAGGCAACTTTGGAAGTGGTGGGCATGAACAGCGTTAGCTTTTTTGGAGAAAGTGATGTGCTAACGCTGGATAGCCACTCAAACGATTGGGGGCATGTGAATATGAGAAACCTGCCTGTGCGCGAAGCAAACCTTAACCTTGTGGGGCGCACACATACAGTGGTTAATGCAACAGAGCAGCTAAATGTGACATCCCAAGCGAGGATTGCAGATGGCTCTGAACAATTTATCGCGAATTGGGTGGACTTTATAGGCGAACCACTAATAACGGAGCAAGTATTATCTGGCAGACTAAATATGCAAAATGCGGGGTGTAATGTAGAATGAAAAAAATTAGGAATATATGCTTAAAATCCATGCTACGTCAGCGGTTGCGGACATTGCTGCTTGTATTGCTGATAGCTGCTGCATCTTTTGCTTTTGTTTTGCGCACGGTGGAATACATCGTGGTTCATGACCAAATAATGGAAATGAGCGAGACATACCAAACCATAGGCTTTATTGAGCCTGTGGAGGGCGGCAACCATACCAATATTGCTCATGTGGCAGATATACTATACACGAGCGAGCATGTAATGTTTGAAGATAGGCGCATGACATTTGAAGGCGTGCTTCAAGGTATGAATAATATTGATTTTATGGGTATGCAGGCAGGCTTGGATGCTGCCGACCAATTGAGCATCACTGATGTGTATTTTTACGCAACTATTCTTGAATTATGGGATAGTCCATGGGCTGGACAGGAGTGGCCATGGGTGCATATTGATACTATATATGCGGGCTATGAAGAGCATGCCAATCTTAATCTAAGAGTATGGGTATTGCTTGATACCCATGAGCTTGGGCGTGAGAGCTTTGATATGCTTGAAGTAGGTGAGAGGTTTTTCTTTAGAGCGCGGTACTATATGCAATGGGGTACTTTTGGTCCTCTTACGCCACAGATAGGCAGAGGTGATGTGCTAACATTACTTCCAGTTAATGAAGATGCAGGTATAACCATTATCCCTGTAGCCGAAGGAGAGAGTATAGACCTTGATGCACCAGAATTTGCGCATATAACAGAATATATGGAGTCCGCAAGCAGAGACCACAGAACTACACAGGTAACAGGTACACATGACCTACAGGCTTCCCCTGCCTTTGCTGGCAACCATGCACAATTAAGAATGATACATGGACGGGCAATAGATGGCGATGATAATGCAGAGCAAAACCATGTGGCAAATATAAGCACGCGCTTTGCGAACTTGCGCAACATAGAAATAGGGGACACAATAGAGATTGCTATATATCCCGAGCAATTTGTGGATGGCATAGCCCATGGCTTTGGGAGACCTCTTGTGCGCTCTGTGCCTGAAGGCGAGCCATATATGCTTTCGGTAGAGGTTGTTGGTATTTTTGCGTACTTTCCGCCCGGTGGGATGTTTAGCACCATTATCCCTACGGGTATATATGTTCCTGCATCTATTTTACCAGAGGGCATGACATTATCGCCGCCGCATAGGGATATTGCTTGGGCTGATTATGATAATTATTTGGCGGCGGGGTGGTACAATTTCGCGCTAGCAGATGCGGCGCATGAACAAGAGTTTTTGGCATGGTTTTGGGAGCATCCAGAGCTATTTGACTACAATGTGGTTATTATTGGAGATGGCGGGGATGCGCTTAATTTCCAAGCATCTGCACAGCCTGTTTTGTTGGCAATACTATTTAATGCAGTGATATTCTGGGCGGTGCTTATCCTTGTTATGGCTCTTGTGGCATTTATCTTTGTGCGGCAACGTCAAAGAGATATTGCGATATATCGTGCGCTGGGTGCAAGCAAGCTTGTGGTTATGTGGCATATGTTAAAGACCGCATTGATATTTGTTGTACCTTCTGCTGTGGCGGGCAGTATTGCGGGCTGGTTCTTGGCTTTACGTGCCGCCGCTACTGTGCTAGAGCCTTTTGCGGTATTTATGCAAGAGCCAGCGGGCTTGGTGCATCCGCTTTTGCGCCAGCCGCCGCCACAAGTGATAGAATTTGATTTGGAGCTAGGCGCATATTGGCTCATCGGGCTTGCGGGATTTGTTGTTGTGCTTCTGATGGTTATGGTTTTGTGTGGCACATTGCGTATACTTGGTGCATCTGTGCTTGCGCTCTTGCAAGGCTATAGCTCAAGGGGCGGCACAAAAAAGGTCACTGTAGCGGCAACGGATGGTGAGCAAGAAGCCTTGGCGATATCTGGGCTTGCCTCGCAAGAGCTTGACATACCAACATCACCGCCAGTGGTATTTTATGGAGCTAGGCGCGATGCTGCAATACGTTTTATAAATAGGCATATCTTGCGCTCGCCGATAAAGTCCATGCTTGGGCTTGTTATTGCCCTTGCTTTTGTAGCAGCCCTTGGTTGGCTACAAGAATCAATGGTGCGTAGCGATAATGAGGTTGATAGGCTTTATGCCACAACTATAGTGCATGGGCAAATGGGTACAAACCTGCCTGGCGCGGAAATATCAGCATCTGTAACAAACTTTTTTGCCCCTGGCTTTCTTATTAATGATGTTATTCGCCCGCAGATGGTAGGGGTGGTGCAAGAGCTGGCAGGGCAAACCGATGTAGTCTTTTGGGGAGAGGTAGAAGGAGCAGAGCATGTTTATATCACCAATCTGTATTTAGAATCTGGGTTTATACGTTCATTTTTTGTGCATTCGCCTGATGGTGGCGGCTTGCAAGAAAATTGGCAAGAGATAACGGGCATAGACCAAGATGAAGGACTATTTGCCAATTTCAGCTTATTTGATAGACTGTTTGCTTTCAATGATATTGATAGATTTGTAAGCGAAAACACCGACCATAGAGGTGTTGTGGAGTTTGAGTTTGGGGCAGGCTTTGAGATAGCGGATTTTACTGGCTTTGAGGTGGGTGGGCGCATACCAGTAATAATTTCGCAAGAATCCCTAGAGAGTAATGGTCTGAGCGTGGGTGACTATATAAATATAGGCTATTTCACGCTAACCATTTCGAGCTATAGCTATGTGCCAGCGCAGATAATAGGCGTACATAATGGACATATACTGCGGGATGATATGGAATATGCATCCTTGATTCCGCTGTCGGCTTTGGAAGATATGCTAGGCAATCTGATGGGATATATCACGTTGGCATTTGAGGTAGACACGATACATAACAGGGAGATTGTGCATATTAGGGACACATTGCAAGAAGTGGCGAATACCCAAAGAGGACATCTAAACCTAACAATGTCGCTATTTTTGCAAGATGAAGAGCTTAGGAATGTAGCAAATGCCCTAGAGCAAACAATGCTCTTGTTGGAACTTTTGTATCCTGTTGCTATAATAATGTCTATTGTGATAGCGATGGGGCTTTCTATGCTATTAATGTTACAAACAGCAAGAAATGCTGCCATAATGCGCGTATTGGGCGCACCAAAGCAGAAAACGCGGACTATGCTTGCTGTAGAGATGCTTTTGGTGTGCTTGGTAGGGCTCGCTGCCTCGTCATTGGTATTCATTGTTATGGGCTGGGGTTTTGGTATACAGTCAATAGCGAGTATTGCGGGAATGTATTTTGGCGGCGCGCTTATAGGGGCTGCCGCAGGAGCATATATGGTAACAAAACGACCACCGCTAGAATTGTTGCAAGTGAGAGAATAGGGGGATTTGGAATATGCTAAGCATAGAAAATATTGGTTATCGCTATAAAAATGGCGACCGTGACGTGTTAAAGAATGTTTGTGCAGACTTTAAGGCGGGGCAGTTTCATTCGATAGTTGGGCCATCTGGTAGTGGCAAAACAACGCTGCTGTCCATTATGGCGGGGCTTGACAAGCCATCTAGCGGCAAAGTTATGATACATGGCAAGGATCTAAGCAAGATGAATCTGGATAAATACCGCCGCGAAGATATTTCGATGATATTCCAAGCGTTCCATCTGTTTCCATTGTTGACGGCGATAGAAAACACTTGCTATCCAATGGAAGCCAATGGCGCATTGCGCAAGCATGCCCTAGAGCGGGCAAAAACACTGTTGGAGAGCGTGGGCATAGGTGAAGAAAAACATAAGCGTTATCCTGCCAACCTTTCTGGTGGCGAGCAACAGCGCGTGGCAATAGCCCGCTCGCTTTCTACGGGTGCTAAAGTTATCTTGGCGGATGAACCTACGGGCAATTTGGACGTGGCAAATGGTGATGCCATAATCGGTATTCTGAAACGTCTGGCTCATGAACAAGAATACTGCGTGATTGTAGTTACTCATAATATGGAGATAGCGGAAGCATCTGATAAGGTATTTAGAATGTCTGATGGTGTTTTAAGCGTGGGGTAAATCTTTTTGGAAACGAAGATGCGGAATCCGATGGAGTTTTGGGCGCAGGGCGTGAGAGGGTTGAACATGAAGAGAGACCAATTATAACCATGTGAGAGATTCGGGTTACAAATAATAGATGATAGCAAAACCCTCTCATACAAGGAGGGAAATCCTTTTTTGGGAGGGTTTCTTTATTATGGAGGGTGGGATTGGCAAGGCTATAGAATTTAACTTGAAAATGGGCTTCTGCCCATGTCAATGCTTGCATCAATGAGGCTTGGAATGCGCCTGATGCCGCGTATTCCAAGTTCGACACAAGACTCTTTTTAACAAAAATGACTGTACTCAGTCAAGCATTGCGAGCAAACCCCAGAAAATGTAACATCGTGACTATCAACTCGAAAGCCATATTTGCTCTCTATAGTCCCTTCGATGTTGTCAAATAGCTCAATTTCTAGGTCGAATGTTCCCTCGCAATTGTTGCAATGAAAATGATAATGTGGCTCGACATAACCATCATAGCGCGCCACACCATCTAGCGTAGCTATCTGCGATATAGTCCCTTGCTCCACCAATTGGCGCAAGTTTCGATAAACGGTCGCCATGCCTATAGATGGGTAATTTTTTTGAATTTCTTTGTACAGTCCCTCGGCGGTAGGATGTGTTTTGGTCGCGCGAAGGGTGTCTAGGATGATTTGGCGTTGCACTGTATTGCGTGTCATTCTAAATGTCCTACCAATTCTTCGATACCCTTTTTACCAAACAACACATCCTTATTGTTTATGATAAGTGCTGGTACGCTCATTATATCATGCTCATCCCTTAATTCGGGATAATGCTGCAAATCTACCATTTCGGCTGTTATGCCGTTGTTTAGGATGGCTACGCGCTGGCAAGCCTGAACAAGCTCAGGACACATGGTGCAAGATAGCGAGATGCCAATTTTTAGGCTATATGGCTTGTTGATATTTTTAATGCGCTCTTTTAGTGCATCTGGTATTGCTTGCCCTGGCCCTGCCAGATTGTATATGGCTAATATGAAAGATTCTAGCTCATGACCCCCTGGTATACCATGGAAATTTACGCCAGAATACACACCGCCTGCGCCCATAAGGGCAATAACGGGATAGAGGTCTGTGGTGATTTTTGCTTCTACATCTGGGTTTTCGCCTTTTTGGAATATATTTACAGGCACTCTGCTTGTGATGTTAGCAAATTCCTCTAAAAATGCGCGTATTTCGCTAGAAACTTCGCAATTTGGCTCTAACACAGCGACTATAGATGCCTCGCCAGATAGTCTGCCCATAACATGTTTTATTTGGGTGGCGGTATCGCCATCAAGCAAGCTTGCTTTTGAGCCATGCTGATTATCTTCAAGCGGCTTTTCTTCGCGCTCAATTTCTATGCCTAGCTTGTGCTTTGTGTCATCGATGTATTTTTCTATGGCTGTGGATGCTATTGCGCCGTCTGCTGTTGCTGTAACAAGTTGGCGTAGACGTTTTGGACGTATATCGCCAGCTGCATATATGCCTGCCACATTTGTCTGCATATCGTCATTGGTTGGGATATAACCCCAATTATCCATATCTATGTGTCCTTTAAAAACATTGCTTTCTGGCTGATAGCCTACGAATACAAAGCAGCCAAATGTGCCTGTGTCCACTTCATGCACCCAAGTTTCTTTGGTTTCGTTATCAATGAACATGGCTTCTTTAACGAGATTTGTGCCGCGTACATACATAATCTCAGAATTAAACTTTACCTCGATTTTTGGATGTGTTAAAACCTTATCCGCTATGGTTTTGGAGCATGTAAATTCTGGCTCGCGTGCTATTACGGTTACTTTTTTAGCGAAACGGGTAAGGAAGATTGCTTCTTCGGCGGCGGCAAAGCCAGCACCTATCACAAAAACATCCTTGCCTGTGAAAAACTCACCATCGCAGGTTGCACAATATGCTACACCACGCCCAGCAAATTCCTTTTCGCCTTCAAAACCAAGCTGACGTGGCTTTGCGCCTGTGGCTATAATAACGCCGACGGATGAAAATGTTTCGCCATTATCTAAGGTGATGGCTTTGATATCGCCGCCAAAATCAACAGCGGCAACGTCACCTGTTGTAAAATCCACGCCAAAATGCACGGCTTGTCGCTTCATTTCAGCAACAAGAGCCGCTCCGCTAGTGGAAAATACACCAGGGTAGTTTACCACCTCTGCCGTAATTTTTATTTGGCCACCTATGTCAGATTTTTCTACAACCAAGGTTTTTAACTTGGCGCGTCCTGCATAGATGGCGGCACTAAGACCAGCCGCTCCAGCACCTATAATTATCAAGTCGTATATATTTTTTGTATTATCCATTTATGCTCACCTCTAATTGGCTTTGCTAAGATTGGCAGAAAGATTTTGAATCATGCATTCTAAATAACCCACTATCTCTTCTATGCTTTTCTTGCCGAACAACACATCCTTATCGTTTATAATAAGGGCAGGCACACTCATTATGTCGTGTCTGTTTCTCAACTCGGGATAATGTTGCAAATCTAGCATTTCTGCTGTTATGTTGTTATTCAAAATAGCCACACGCTGACATACCTGAACAAGCTCAGGACATATGGGGCATGTAAGGGAAACACCTATTTTGAAATTATAAGACTTATCAATGCTTCTTATGCGCCCTCTAAGATTATCAGACATAGCTTGCCCTGGACCTGCTATGTTATAAATCGCTAACACAAACGATTCTAGCTCATGACCACCTGGTATGCCAGCATAACCCACGCCAGAATATGCTCCATTTTCTCCCATAAGTGCTATTATTGGGTATGCATCGGAGGATATCTCATTCTCTAGCATGGGGTTTTCACCTATCATCTGAATGCTTATTGAAACCCTATCGGTAATGCTAGCAAATTCATCCAAGAAATTTCTTATGCCAAGCGAAACCTTGCAATTAGGTTTTAGGATAGCCTGTATGGAGACCTCGCCCTGGCACCGCTCCATTACATACTGTATTTGCTTTGAGGTATCCCCGTAGAGTATGCCGTATTTTTCGGCATCTTGATTTTGAAAGTTATCGCTATATATTATCGTACCTAAATTTTGCCTTGCTTCAATGATATGACTTTGTATGCTTGTTGCAGCTATAGCACCATCGGTAGCAGAATTGACAAATTTTATTGACTCTTTGGAGCGAACCTCTCCTGCTGCACAAATGCCAGAAACATTTGTATGCATATCTTTATCAACCATGATATAACCAGAGCTATCTATTTCTGTATGATTGCTAAAAATATCGCTTTCAGGCAAATGGCCAGCAAATACAAAGACCCCGAAAGTGCCTTCAGTTACTTTGTGTGTCCAAGTTTCTGCGGTTTGGTTATTAATAAACATAACCTCTTTAACAAGATTTGTACCGCGTACATGTACGATATCTGTATTAAATTTTACGTCTATTTTTTTGTTGGACAAAACGCTGTCGGCTATTGCCTTTGAGCAATTGAGCCTTGGGGTATTTGCTATTATTGTCACTTTTTTAGCGAAATATGTTAGCAACATTGCCTCGCCTGCGGCATTATTTCCGTTGCCAATAACAAATACATCCTTGCCAACAAAAAAGTCGCCGTCGCATGAGGCACTGTAGGCAATGCCACGCCCAGCAAACTCCTTTTCCCCAACAAAGCCAAGGGTTTCTGGCTTTGTTCCAGTGGCGATGATAACACCAAGCGAATAATATGTTTCGCCACTAAAACCATTGACCTCTTTAATGTCTTTGCTAAAGTCAACATCACGTACTTCGTCCACATTAAAAATCGCTCCAAAATGCATAGCCTGTTTTCGTAATTGAACCAAATGCAGGGCTTGCCTTTTCATTTGAGCAACCATTCCTGCCCCGATTTCAGAAAAAGCACCGTGAGCATTAGTGAAATCTGGTGCGATTTTTATTATGCCGTGGGTATCGGTCTTTTCAATGACCAAAACCTTTAGCTTGGCGTGTCCTGCATACACAGCAGCACTGAGACCAGCGACCCCAGCACCGATGATGATTAAGTCATACATATTTTTCATAATATCCACCTAAAATTATATCTCTTATATTGCGACTAATATTTTAGCATATTTAGGTGGTATATGTCAATGCTGTCAAATGTCTTGAATGGACTTTTGCGTTGCTATAGAATTGGTGTTAATGGATTGCTGTAATCCATATACCTCTATAGCAACGCTATTTATCCGCTCCTAAATGTTTAGAGTTTTCCAATTAAATCCAAACCTGGCTTTAGAGTTTCTTGACCTGGCTTCCAATTAGCTGGGCATACTTGGTCACCATTTTTTGCTACGAACTGAGCCGCCTGAACTTTGCGCAACAGGTCAGAAGCAGAGCGACCAATGCCAAGGCTATTTACTTCGTATGCTACAATTTCGCCTTGTGGATTGATTATGAAAGAGCCGCGAAGTGCCAAGCCCTCTTCAGGGATTAAAACGCCAAAATCTTCGGAGATTTTGTGGGTTGGGTCGGCTAGCATAGGGTATTTGATTTTTTTGATAGTGTCCGATGTATCGTGCCATGCTTTGTGTGTAAAATGTGTGTCAGTAGAAACGGAATAAATCTCGCAACCTATTTTTTGAAATTCGTCATAGGTATCTGCTAGGTCACCAAGCTCTGTGGGGCATACAAAGGTGAAATCCGCTGGGTAAAACACGAAAGCGGACCATTTACCCATGAGGTTGCTTAATGTTACTTCTTTAAAGTCGCCATTTACAAAAGCTTGTGCCTTAAATTCTGATACCTTTTTCCCAATTAATGACATAATAGTACCTCCAGATAATAATTTATTATTGATAATTAATATCAATTGCAAACTAATATTAACATAGAATTATTCTCTTGTCAATACCTAATTTTATTTTATTTGTAAAAATTTATAAGGAAATGATAAAAGGGCGCAACTGTAATAGCTGCACCCCTTTGATTACCACTGAATTATTATCTGCTTAACATCTTACGAATATGCAATTTAAGCTCTTTAAAAGCACTGCGGCGGCACATATCATCAAGAACATCAATTAAAGCTGCCGCTTCGTCATCTGAGATAAAATCTCTGTTATTAGCCAAAAAGGCGGCACGATTTTGGACAATTCTAATTAAGATTTCATTTTCGCCAGCCCTGTCGCCAATCATCTCTGATACTGTTTTGTTTTTTGATGCAAATTGAATGAATTGCTTGTTCATCAATGGGAAGTTGAGCTTGCCCCATTCATCGCTGTACATATCAACTATTGCGATAAATTCATCGCTATCTACCACATTTGCTGTGGCATCTTCATGCGTGCCTGGTGCTTCATCTTCTGGCACTTCGATTTCGCCGTCCTCTACAGTCTCCGTGGCGATAAATCTCACCTTGCCGCGGGCAGAGTAAGCAAGCCCAACAAGCTCTGCGATAGCTTCATCAAATGCCTCTTCGGGAAAGAATTCAAGCTTGTTATGAGCATTAGGAACAATGCCGCCAGAACGCTTGTCCAGCTCCACAAAAGCAGTCTCGTCGCGGTCGGTGCGGTGGATTTTGATGCCGCTACCACCTTGCTTTAGCCTGATTTTGTAGGCGATGGCGGGTATGGTGTTCAGTTCTACAACTTTACTTCTAATAATATTCATGATACGTCCTCCATGGCATAGTGGTTTTGCTTGTCTAACATATTTTAACATTAATATTGGGTTTTGTAAAGAGGATAGTTGGAGAGATGCGAGTTTGTGATATTGACTTCGCTGGGAAGATGACGTATAATGGCTATACTAAAAGATTCGCACGACTTTCCAAACATAAGGGAGGAATAAAATATGTCTGTTACATATGAAATGTTATTGAACGATGAACAAGTACGCTCATATATTCAAGTAGGTAATGAGGCTCTTTATGCCCTAGGTTTTACAGAGCATAGCTTCACCCACCTAAATTATGTGGCGGAAAACGCTGCATTGATACTGAAAACCCTAGGGCATTCCGATGAAATGGTTGAGTTGGCTAAAATTGCTGCATTGCTGCACGACATCGGGAATATGACGAATCGCAGATATCATGCGCCCATAGGGGCAGAGATTGCAAGGACTATACTTGAGCGATATGGTATGCCATACAGGGACATAGGGAATATTTGTGGTGCTATTGGCAACCATGATGAAGGAACTGGCAAGCCTGTAAACATTGTTTCTGCCGCCCTCATTATAGCTGATAAATCTGACGTGCGCCGCTCTAGGGTTCAAGAAACCTGCATGGAAAACATCCTTGCTGATATTCACGACAGGGTCAACTATGCCGTTACACGCGCTGAGGTTAAAGTAATACGCACAGAAGCAATTGCTTTCGTAAGGCTATGCCTTGACCTCGACATTGACTTCACCCCCGTGCTAGACTATTTTGAGATATTTCTTTCGCGCATGATGATGTGCCGCCGTGCCGCCGCGTTTTTGGGGGCTGAGTTTGAGTTGTTTATCAATGAGGCTAAGATAGTGTAGGGTGCGGGTCGCATCTATGCTTTAGATTTTTGGGATTTTGGATATTTCAATTGCGGCTTACATGTCTTGGTTTTGCTAGATGAACGACGTATAATGGCTATAATGCGCGGTTCAAGACAGCAAGTCGAGCTACATAAAATTATATTATGTGAGACAACAAAGCGGGTGGGTGTTATATGAACCAACAATTTGAAAATTATGCAACACTTTTTGTTAGGGTCGGTGGAAATGTCCAGAAAGGTCAATTAGTTGTTATCTCATCCGACATTTCTGTTGCAGATTATGCACATATGGTAGAAGTCGCTGCCTACGATGCAGGGGCATCAGAAGTTATTATTAACTGGCATGATGATATTTCTGCACGAACACGCTATTTGAAAGGCGCAGATGAGATATTTAACCACTATCCAGAGTGGCGAATTAGCCAGTATAAAGAGTGGGATGACCAAGGGGCGGTATACCTAACAATTTTATCATATGACCCAGATTACTTGACAGGAGTAAAAGACGATAGACTGTCTCGCCAATACAGAGTGACAGCAGAGAAGCTAAAAGCCCATAAAGCAAATACGGGTAGTTATAAAAATCGTTGGAGTTTATGTGCTTTTCCATCAAAACAATGGGCAATCAAAGTGTTTCCGACTTATCCAGCAGCAGAAGCTATGAAAAAGTTAGCAGAGCAAATTCTAATCGCATCTAGGGCAGATTCGCACCCTCTCCAAGCATGGAAAATACATTGCGATAACTTTGTTGCTAGACAAAATTATTTAAACCAAGCACAGTTTAAGACACTTCATTTTACAAATAATATAGGAACAAATGTAAAGATAGGATTACCTCAAAACCATTATTGGATTGGTGGTGTGTGCCATGACCAACAAGGCATCCCCTTTTGCCCCAACATTCCTACCGAAGAAATTTTCACGGCACCAAATAGAAATGATGTAAATGGTAAGATTATAGCAACCAAGCCATTTTCTTATATAGGGCATACAATTGAGGGATTAGAGCTGACATTTAAAGATGGTGTTATCACCCACTTTAAGGCTACAAGAAATGAGCATATTTTCAATAAGTTAATTACTTTAGATGAAGGCAGTAACCGCCTAGGAGAGGTGGCACTTGTACCTAAGTCATCTCCTATTAATCACTTAGGAACGGTATTTCACAATATTATGTTTGACGAAAATACTACTTGCCATTTAGCATTAGGTAGAGCTTACGCCACCAATCTACAGGGAGGCGTTAACATGACAAGAGAAGAGCTGCTTCATCAAGGGTTAAATGATTCTGCTATTGCTGAAAACTTTGTTTTCGGTACAGATGATATGAATGTTGCAGGTATTACTCAACAAGGTAAGGAAATATGGCTTATTCAAAATGGGGAATATTCAATATAGCGTAATCAAAAAGTAGTATAGTAATTTAACTTGAAAATGGGCTTCTGCCCATATCGATGCTCGCATCAACGAGGCTTTGAATGCGCCTGGTGCCGCGCATTCAAAGCTCGACACAAGATCCTTTTCAACTAAAATGACTACAATGACAAATTTTATGCCTTTGTTTATTAATAGAGAAGTTTGGCAACAGAAAATAAGCATTATTGTGAAGTTGATATAACTTCACATTATCCATATACTGTCACCCATCTCAAACATAGCAAAATAATTTCGCATATCCCCATAAAGCTTAACAAAAACATGGGCGCGGTCACCAAACCGCGCCCATACCTATTCTCATCTACTTCCCATAAAACATCCTTTTGCTCCCCAAATAATCCTCCACCTTCTCAATGCATTCGCCGAACCGCTGAAAATGCACAACCTCCCGCTCGCGCAGGAATTTGATTGGGTTTGCTATTTCTGGCTCATTGCCTATGAGGTCTAGTAGGTATTCGTAGGTGGAGCGGGCTTTTTGCTCTGCTGCCATGTTTTCGTAGAGGTCAGTTATTGGGTCGCCTTTGGACTGTATGCTCATTGCGCTCCATGGTATGCCTGCGGCAGATTGTGGAAAGACCGCAAGTCCGTGGTCGGCGTAGTAGGGGTCTAGCCCTGCCTCGCGCATCTCCTTAGCTGTTGCGCCTTGGGTTAGCTGTGTTACCATTGCGCCTATCATCTCCAGATGCGCTAGTTCTTCTGTACCTACATCGTGTACATTAATGGCGGCTTCGTCTGTGTCTATTGAGCATATCTTCTGCTTTTTGGAATGCTTCGCGGCTGATTATAGGGGCATGATGGTCTTTTATGATTATAAATTCCTCTTCGCCTTGGTTTTGTTTTTTGTCATGGGTTAGATAGTCAGGTGTGAAAGTCTTTTTCTGAACTAGGTCGCCGCAGTATTTTTCATTGCGTAGTATTTTGTGGATGGTGGTGTGCGACCATTCTTTGCGACCTGTTATTGTTGTGTATCTTTCTTGTGAAAGGGTGCGGGCTATGGCGTGGCAACCCATGCCTTTGTTTATGTACATGTCGAAGATAAGGCGAATTATGCTTGCGCCCTCTTCGTTTATGTGCATCTTGCCATTGCGCACATCATAGCCTAGCATACTGCGCCCAAAGACTACACCTTTTTCCATCTGCCGCTTTTGCCCCCATTTTACGCGCTCGGAGGTTTTGCGGCTTTCTTCTTGGGCTATGGATGCCATTATGGTTAGGCGTAGCTCTGCATCTGCATCTAAGGTGTTTATATTGTCATTTAAAAAAATAACGCCTATGCCATGTTTTTTTAATTCGCGGGTATATTGTATACTATCTAGCGTATTGCGGGCAAATCTTGATATTTCCTTAGTGAGGATGAGGTCAAAATCCCCTGATACGGCGGCTGATATCATGCGGTTAAAATCCTTGCGTTTTTTGGTGCTGGTGCCAGAAATGCCTTTATCCGCAAAGATTTCATGTAGTTGCCACTTCGGTATTTTTTGTATGTATTGCTCAAAATATGCCCGCTGGGATTCTAAGGAGTTTGCTTGGTCGAGACTATCTGTAGAAACGCGGCAATATGCAGCTACGCGCTTGTATTGCGCAGCTTTTGCACGCATCTTGTTCATTTTCTCATATTTTTCCATTTTGCATCACCTACCCATATATCTTATGTATACATACTTGACTTTTATGGGCTAAATCGCTATAATTCAGATATATAGTTATATTACCATATTCTAAATTTATTGAGATGAGGGGATATTGACATGAACGTGAATAAAAGAGGTTTTTTTAGCTGGCTGTTTTTCCAAGACCCTGATAAGGTGAAAGGGAAGGGCAATGCGACATATGTGCATGATTCAGTTACTGCTCCTGCACAAGATAGATGGTTAAGGCTAACAATTATTATGAATGGTGCGGCAAGAAGCATGGAGATGAGAGCATTCCCTATAAACATTGGGCGTATGGATTCATATGGAGGCATAAAGATAGACGATAAGAATGTTTGTAAACAACATGCTGTGATAAATCTGCAAGATGGAATTTTAACTATAACTGACAATAACTCTAAAAACGGCGTGCGTGTGGGTGGAAATAAAATTGTGCCGAATATAACGACACCTCTGGCATGTGCAGATAGTGTGCAGATAGGCTATGCAGAGATTGTTATTGATGATTTTTCTGGTTCTTTATCTAGCTTTGGCATTGACAGCACAGCTTTTCCCGACAGTGTCGGATATGCACCACAAAAACCGCAAGTTGATATACCACAAGAATCTGTGGCGGCAGCAAACCCTGCTAACAATACCTGCTCTGGCTGCGGCAATACAAATAATCCTGAAAGCAAGTTTTGTAAAGGTTGCGGCAAACCTATGGGCATCGTCGCCCCTGCCCCTGCCCCTGTTAAGCCATTTTGTGATAAATGCGGCGCGAAGAATGTGAATATGGCTAATTTCTGTGCGGGATGCGGAAATAATCTTCAGCAATAATAATTTCTGGAAGGCGGGATGATTATGTCAAAACAGAAAAGACGAATTAAGCCTATGCTTAGGGGATTAATTGCAAGCTTTCTTGCGATTATTTTGTTATTTGCTACCCCTTTTGCGCCCACGGTATATGCAAACGACCCGCGCGATGCACTTTTAGGCGTGTGGCGCGGTACATATGTAAATAATTTGGGGATAAATGGCTATGAATTCATAATATTTAGGGAGGGCGCGGACTATTTGGCCGTGGTACATTTCTTCCCTGTTGAAGGTAGTCCTGCTGGGCAACAGTCTGGCAGCACGCTAAATAATGTGATTATAAGCGATACTGCTGGATGGTTTGAGATAGTGCCGTTTATGGATTTGGATATGCCGTCTGGATGGACGGCATCTGGGCAGGCTGTTACGCTTAGTGGTGGTGGCGCAACCATGACAGGGCATATTCGTAATTCGCCAGAGTTTACGCTCGATGTGGCCTTGGTAGGAAATACGGACTTTCCGTTGGCTGGCTGGATAAGCCATGACCATATTGCGGATATACATGGTGTTTGTATTTTTTGCGATATCTTTGTCGGCGATGGCATAGCTGGTTTTATAATGAGAATCTATTACGACCCTATGGCAGAATCTGGAAATAGATATGCCAATTGGCAATACAACGAAGTGTGGATATCTGATGTGGACTGGTTTAGAGATGCATCACGCGCCCTTAATGAGCTATGGGAAGTTGATGTTATCGATATGTGGTTTGTGGAAAACAGACTATATGTGGATTTGAATAATTTTCACCCTGGTGGCTCTAGCGGCGGCTTTTCTGCCACAACCGCACTAATTTTGTCGCTTGCTAGCATTCCAAATGTAGATGAAATTGTGGTTATGGTGAATGGCGCAAGAGATGTAGAGAGCGACCATTTTTCGCTTAGGGGCATTTTTGAAATTACAAGGAATAATGTGGATGCTATTTGGGGGTGGGATGGCAGTGAGCCTAGTAGGATATTACAAGTGCCAGACCAACCTGTCGAGTTAGAAACCCTTAGCCAATTTTTCCAAACATGGCAAGATGCCTATATCGCGCTTTTGCGCGAGTATTCAGGTAGGGAGCTTGTACAATGGCATGGGCTGGGCGGGCAGTTTGTATTGTTTGATATAGACCTAGATGGCGTGCCAGAGCTGCTTGTGGCTAATAGCTTTCATTTTCAGGGGTATTTTGCGGTGTATACATTCGCTAATGGTGTGATAGTGCCTATAGAATCTGAGGTTTTTTATGATTATGGAGTTATGCTTGCTCCTTTGGGAAATAGAGCAGGGATTATAACAGACAGCTTTGAGGCTGGGTTTTCATCGACTGCCTTGATGGTTATTGAGGGTCGTAGGCTTGTGGCAGAAACAAGACTGCATTCTGCCAGCACGTTTGCAACTGGAAATATTGCTACATGGCAAATAGACGGATGGGCAGTGCCAGAGGCTGAATTTGAAGCAGCTTATAGAGCGATTATTGGTGAACATGGCGAAAATGAATTGATAGAGCGACATGATATATCAGAACCAACCATACAAAATGTGATTTTTGGATGGCAACCAAGAGCAACGTTTTTTGAGGCAGAATCTGGACCAAATCAATACATAATAGCACCAACGCCTCAACATCTGCTCTTTGTTCCGCAGCCATGGGTTTTGCAAGATGTAACGGAGCAGATGGCGGCAAATCAGCAGATTCGTAATGTAATACAAGGGCTAACGCCTGACCAACGAAATTCTGGTGATGCGATGAATATGGCTACATTACATATAGAAAATTTGCAACGAAGAGGCACAACGCAGCCTTTGCCACAAAGCGGAACTATAGATGCAGGCATGTTGCTTGCGGCATCTAGTGCGGCTGACAATATTCATGCAGAAATAAATAGTGCGCTTGCTTTTGAGAATATGAGCTTGATGCGCAATCTGCGTACAAATGTTAATTTTGTTGCGGCAAATACTGATGGTATGCTATTTGTAAGATTCTCTGATAACCCTAGCCCCATTGCATCTTTTGACAATGTAACTGTGGAAGGGGATTTTGTGTCTATCACTGTAGCGCGTGAACATGCCTTGCAAGGCAATGAGGTTAGTGTAAGAATGCCGCAAAACAACGTGGCTATAGTTGCGGCAAGTGTTGGTGGCTTTTCTGCATTTCTTGCCAGGCTTGCAGATTTCTCCTCGCCATTAACCATTCTTGCCAACTATTGGTCTATAATTGCTATCATCGCACTTGTGGCAGTCGCTATTATTTTGGGAATGAATGGTAAGAAATTTAGACTATGGGTTGTGCCGACCTTTGCTGTACTTTTGCTAGCAACCAATATTGGCATGACGCTTTGGGTGATGAATTTAAACCAAGACCCCGCTGGTGCTGTAGTGCAAAATAATGAAGAAATGGATGATGCATTAGCGGATGTGGAAATAGAAATGACGAACGGTATACAGGTTACGCTTTCTTTGCCGACAGATGGTGTGGATATGCCGCAAAATATGGTTCTTTTGAATGCTCATGGGCAACCCCAGCACACAAAATTCAACCCAATTACAAATACAATAGATGCAACAGTGAGTGAATCTGGTATATTTACATTGGTTGAGCCAGAGATTTTGATTACTGACATAGGTGACAAAAATCCATTAATGCAGGATGCTATAATAAGGCTGGTTGCTAGAGACATCATGCAAGGGGCGGAAATGCCAGATGGTAGTATACACTTTAATCCTGATTATGAAATAACATTGCTAGACTTTGTCTCTGCTATGGCTGGGGCTTTTAATCGGTCGATAAACTTTCAAATTAGTTTTGATGGTACTACAAAAGCCCAAATGACATCAATGATTGCTGATTTGCTGGTTGAGCATAGGGGCTATTTGATGCCATCTGAGCAATATGAGATTGACCAGATACTTTCGAAATATCTTGATAGGCATGATATAGCTTTGTGGCTGGAGTTGGATGTTGCGTTGGCTACAAAAACCAATGCGCTTATTTTCAGAGCTGATGGGCTGTTTGCGCCTGATAGTGTGATGACTAGAGGGGATGCTGCTGTTATAATTTATAGGTTGTTTAACCGCGCATGGTAGGAATTTAAGCGAATTGAAAACCAGCTTATGCATTTAGAACAACCCTATGTACACGACATACCTATATCGTTCAATATGGCCTTGGCTTCGGGCGTGACCATCGTAAATCTTTGTGAAAGATAGCGTATGGCCGCGCCCAATTCGCCGTCTGGGCCTCCATACTGCGTAATTATCACCTTTGCCAGCCTTGGGTTGGGCTTTTTTATATTTACGGGGAATTGGAGTTTTTTCTCATAAATCCACATATTGTCCTCCTGAGGGGGCTGTTATATTTTGAAATTGGCATCTGTTTCCCATGGCCATGGGTCGGTTATCCATTTCCAGCTATCGTTGCTTGCTGAGGTTTGGTGTCGCATAATTAGGGGGCCAAAGGTTGTCTCGTAGGCGTTTCGTAGTTTTTCGGCATCTTCAGATACTTGGGAGAAAATGGACAGGGCGTGTGCATCTTTTGGGTTGACATCTAGGTATAGCCCAAGGTCTACTAGCATGAAATCTAGTATTGACAGGCGTTTTAGGAGTTCTTCTTGGTCATGATGACTATGCATTGCTATTGTCGTCAAGATTTTCGCCCTCCTTTCTTTCGATATTTTGTGAATGAGCATGGGCATGTCTGCCGTGATAGGGAATGTGCAGCTCTGGAAAGATAGTGCCTGCTACAAAACCATCTTTTGCGGAAAATAGCTCACAGAGCTTTTGGCGCGGTACATAGGCTCTGCCAAAGCCAATGAATTTCATTTTTGGCACATAGTCTTTGCAATCGTCATTAGTTCTTACAGCATTTGTCATATAAAGTCCTCCTAGACAGGGTTATTCCCATAGTATTCCAGCACGAATCGTTATGTTACAGTTATATTTCAAACTTTGTGCATAAAAATTCAAGGCTTGTCAAATAATAGGTTTGAAAATTAATATGACGTGAAAACGAATTCCTATATACAAGGAGGAGTTACATTTGAAAGCAACGGGAATTGTAAGAAGAATTGATGATTTGGGGCGTGTGGTTATCCCTAAGGAGATAAGGCGCACCTTGAGAATAAGGGAAGGTGACCCATTACTGATAATGTTGGATAAAGTAAAGAAGCGGGAGTTTGCGGTGCTTCAGCTAGGGGAGAGGTTGGATTTTACATAGGCAATCTACTTCTTGCTTGGGATTTCGTTCACTAGGAATGCATCCAGCTCATCGTGAAGCGATGAGAGCATTGGGTAGCAGTTCTTTGAATACCAACTACATAACTTGATTACAGCAGACAAAAAATACTTTGATAAGTTCCCATTACCTTCAATACTACATATCATTCCATGAGCAATTTTGTTTCGCAAGTTCGCTCCCGTATCCTCTATGAGCAGCCCTTTGAACATGAATAGGAGGTTTTCATCATAGCAGTCAATTAATTCCTCGGAGTTGAAAATCGAAGTCATCAATTTCCATTCTTCTGTGCGGTTCTCGTTGAAATTTGTTACGAGTCCGCCACATGATTTGACAAGTTCTCTAAAGAGATTTTCGACCTGCGGTACAAGAAGATGTAATGCAGAATAATAATCGCCATTTAGACCTAGGGCAAATCCTGTTTTGAAAATGTGTTTCCTGTTATCAGGGATAAACCAATTATGGTCAACTAAAAAATCCATGTCGTTTGCGACAATACCTTTGTGTTCGTTTTGTATAATACTTAAAACCATACCCATAAACGATAACGCTGAAAGATCTTGTATCCGTGTCATCATATGTAACATATGTTTTTCAAAAAGAGCATGATTGGATTTTGGATCGTTAATGTCAAGAGGGGGAATGTGTGCAATTATTTTACCACCACTATCCAGAAGCGTGGTGGTAAAGAGCTTACTGAAAAAGAACTCACTATGACTTTGTAGAACTTCATTTTCTAACTCTTGCTTGGTTGGAAAGTGGGTCAGCATACCTAATATCATGATTTTTTCTTGCAAACTTCGTTGGCACAGAAAGTCCTTTAGTTTAATATATTCTTGTGTTCTGTCGACCTCATGCGACATGACTGGCATTTTCTTAACATACTCACTTTTGAGTGAGTCCATCTCTAGCCTTATTCGCTTTACATCATCTGGTCTATTTGCATTGCGGTACAATAAAACAGCCGATTCAAAAAAGTGGATTGCGTGTTGCAAGTCTGATATGCTATCCTTTGAAATATAATCCCGAGCGAGACCTTCCATGTATGTAGCATAATCATTTTGTGCGATTAGTACGCCTTCATCGTTTTTGAGTTTGCGAAGCAGTTTGATTTTTAGATCAAAAGCCGACTCTGCTCTTGATATATTATTTTTCTGGCAAGCATCATCAATAATCTTGTTGACGAATACAACATAATCCTGTAGCTTGTTGAATCCATTGTCTATCATCAGACCAATCATATTAATAGATAAAAAGAGTGTGTCCGTTCCGTCAATTTCTTTAATTACAGAGTCAATATAAGTGCATAAATCCAAAAAAGAATTTGAGCTATGATTTTTGCCTAGCTGAAGAGCTATTCTATTTGCTTTTTTTATGAAACTAAAATATGTACTCCAATTTTCTTTGTCAAATGTCGACTTTGCACATTCTTTATACGCTCCGACAGCCTTTACTGCGCATATATAATCTTTCCTAACCGTCCAAAGCAAATCTGATATCCGAGCAATCAAAATAGGGCGGGATAAATCATCAATAATTAATCTAAGGTTATCCAAATCTTCGTCTTTGAAATCAGATACACTCAAAGGCTGCCCATTATTCAAAACAGCTGAACCGAACGGAGCGTTTTCTTTCTTAACATCGTGATGTAGTGACATAGCGTTCCCTAGAAGCCTAAAGACAGCTTGCTCGTTTGCGTCCTTAGAACTATCTGCCAACTTATGCAAGTTGCAACCATAAATAAATGTGTACGTATCAATATCAGTAAACACATCTGTCATCTGCGTAATTATTTCGGGCGTTATTTGCATATATAGCTCCTTACTTCTATTCTAATCTTCCTTAATCTCATATTTCCTCATAACTCGCTTCTCGATATCTTCAGCAGACGGCAACGTATCCGCCAACTCCTGCGGCACAAAGTCAGACAACCTATATTCGCTCACGCCGATAGGCTTGTTGATATCCTTCAGCGCATATTCGGCAGTCAGCTTGTCCCTCTCCTTGCAAAGCAAAATGCCAATCGATGGATTATCCTGCTCATGCTTCAACATATCATCCACCGCCGAAAGATAGAAATTCAGCTTGCCTGCATATTCCGGTTTGAAATCCGTATTTTTCAATTCGATAACGATATAACAGCGCAGCTTGGTGTTATAAAACAGCGAGTCAATATAATAATCCTTGCCGCTAATCTCCAAATGATATTGGTTGCCCACAAAGGCAAAGCCCGTCCCAAGCTCCATAATCGTCTTAGCTATGCTCGCAACAAGTTCCTGCCCAATTTCGCGCTCAATAATTCCCTCGCGCTGCTCAACAAAATCAAAAACATACGGATTTTTGAAAGTCTCAATCGCAAGATTGCTTTGTGATTGCGGGAGTAGGGCTTTGTAGTTTGTTGCCTTCTCACCAATCGCTTGTCGCTCATAAGTTTTCGTATCAACATAATATTCAAGAGACGATAAAGACCACCCATTCTCAATTGCTTGGGCAGCATACCACAAATACTCATCCAGCGCTTTGGTTTTGTCAAAAAGATATTTATTATGCGACCATGTCAAAAGTGCAGACACTGCCTGCAGATTTTCCTCATCCTGCACAAGTCGTGCAAATTTTTTCATGTATTGCAAATTGCGAACAGAAAATCCCTTTGTATCAGGAAAATCCAACCTAATGTCGCGCGCAAGGTTTTCAACAAAGCGATTGCCATAACTGCTATTTTCAAATATGACTTTGCCGATATTCCAATATAAAACTATCTGCTCACGATTTGCACCAAGTACGGCGCGATATTGCGCCTCTCGGATTGCAATTTTGATGTTCGCTAGGACTTCCATGTACCCCTTATCATTTATCAACATATCGTCCTCCTGTGCTGATAAGCTAACGCTCATTAAATATTTTCGAAAGCTCATTCAAAATTGTGTTACGAACCTTTCCTCTCAAACTGTATCTATCGCCAAAATCACTAAAATGTAGTGACAAGGCCATATTTGATACTCCAACACCATAGCCTTTACGTGAAAGGAACTTTAAGGTCTTGACGGCTTTGCCTAGGTTATCTCTGGTATTCCAGTTACTTCTTTCGGAAGTATCCATAATTTCAACAAGAGTGTCACACTCGCTAAGTTTGTGTTTTGCTTCCCAAGTTACAGTTACCGTGCAATCCTTTGGCAGATTTCGCTGCCTATCGTCGGTATTAGCAAAAATAATTACCTGAAACTGGATTGGTCCACAGGCATAAAAAGTTAAATCATTCTTCAACGTAGGAAATAAATTATCAACGAAATGACGATATGATATCTGATATGCATCGTAATATGTAGCTACTCGTTCTTTGATCTGATCAATAGTATACCCTCCATAAATACTACTTGTTTGAATGCCTTCACCTTCGCTTCTTGGCGGAAAGTTTCTTTTTGGAGTCAGAGAGAATAGTGGGTCAATACCGCTCTCTATAACGCTTGTGATAAGTGCATACAGTATAACGAAACTGATATTATTTTCTCCAAATCCATTTCTCTTAAGGTACTCCAAGTTTATTACAGGATGAAATAGCTCCTTAAGTTCTGCAAGTGAAACATTTCTCAAAGATAAACTTGCCCTTTCCGTCTTGAAGGCCTCAGCTACTACTTCTTTAGGGAGTAATTTCAAGCATTGTTCAAGATATTCACATTGAGCAAAAGGATGCTCGGAAAATAATAAGGAATCGCCCTCCAAAGTTCTTTTGAGAACTTTATATACTATCTTTACTGCGATTTCGCGGGCACAATCGATCCCATTAAAATAATGTCTTAAGTCATAACTAAAATTTCTTTGACCATCAGTAAATGAAAGAGTAGGGGTTATGACGCAATCTTGATCATCAACTTTGGTGATGGTCGGGCGAATGTTTGTGAAATCTACAATGACTCTATCTGCGATATTGATATCGCTTTCGGCTCCATCGATACAAATGTATATATAGTAATCATTCAAGTTGATACTTCCATCAACTACTGCGACTGCATTTTCCAAGTCCGCGCTATCCCTAAGCTCTCTCCAAGGGTGGAAACTCTGAATCATACTTGAGAAATGAGTACGCACTATATTTTCGTAACTAATAATTAATTGTTGAAATAGGTTCTTGCATGCGGCTTCGGTCAAATTGTCGGCATATTCATTTGAAAAGCTATATCTCGCATATAAGCACTTCACATAAAGAGCAAGATTATTTCCTTCCAGATAATCCAGCAATTTATTTTGAAAACCAGAATTCCTGATGCTCCCAAACATCAGAATCAGAGCGTTTATATATTCATCTTTTTCGCTTGCGATACCAATATAATCATAAATCTGATCTTCGCTACTTTCGGCCAAATAGATAGAGCAAAAATATTCTTTAACCGCATCAAACTGAAAGTTAGTAACGCCGTCATATTGATAAATCAATTTGCTATCTGTAAGCTCTTTAAACACAACTGACACATCGGAATTTGGCAATATCGACAAAATTTTTTCCGATAATTTAATGTCGTCCTTTGGGTTCATAGTCATCTCAAAAGCAACAGTAGCTAAAATTTGCCTTAAAGATGTATCGAGAGAATACTTGGGAATCCTTTTGTCCAACAAATTGATGATATAGTGGTTGTATACAGCCGCCAGATTTTTTGGCTTTATACCATGCGCTTGTTCTTTTTCTATGAACGAAAGATACATGGACAAAAACAACGGGGCGCACAAGAAATCTTTTAGGTTTTGACTTACTCCGTGAGTCAACCAAATTCTATAGCCCAAAACTTTGTGGGCAATATCGTTTATTTGTTCTTCGGATAAACCTTTCAGTTCAAACTGTTTAAACAAATGGGGCAACATCTTGATTGAGCTATCTCGTTTAGTCGTGACGATCATACCCAAATCACTACTTGTAGAAATATCATCTATCTCTTTTAGTAGCACATCGAGGTTGTTTCTGCACTCATCAAGACCATCAAACAACAAGAAAAAATTATTTGACATAAGCCCACTCTTTACACCGGCAAGCGTCAGTGAAGGTATATAATGACGTAGCTCGGCAAATATACCGCCCTCTAAAGTGTCAAATGACCTACTCCACAAACTACAACGCAAAACAATGGGCACAACATCGCTCTTGCCGTCTAAATATCTCATTGATAAAATCTTAGCGATGTTATACAGACAATATGTTTTTCCGTATCCAGACTGAGCAGTTATCACGGACTTGGATGCATTGATTACATTATACAAGGAAATGGAATTTGAACTCGCGCATACAAACGATTGCTCTGCGCGCCATTCATGCTCTGGTATGTTCATTGAAAGCATAGATAAGCAATAATCATCAAATACCCTATTTTGAATTTGATTATCATCAACAAGATGACTCTTCTTTTGATTTAAGACATCGAAGCTAATGTGACTTTCTAATTCAGTCCAGTGAGTGAGCAAATCGGCAACATCGCATGATAAGATTGGCTTATCAGCACCACCATCTATGACTTTGAATACAGCAATTTTTGCACCATTCGTCACCAAGTAATACAAAGCTTTTGTCCACATAACATATGAAATAGCTTGCCCCAAAGAGCCTTCAATATTTTCTGAAGGCCTCTTTAACTCGACAACCAAAAGAGAGTGGTTTGCTACCCAATTTCTGCTTTCTAATGTGTCTGTTTTATTATTCTTATAATACATTGACGAGAACAAAACAATATCGGCATACTTTGTTTTCTTTTCGCCGCCAAGGTTCATGTGTACAGGAAATTCCTCAGAACGATTCACTCGAGGATGGCCCAGTGACTCCAATATAGGATTGGCTATTTTTGTCCTAACTTCTGTTTCGGATGCCAAAGTCATATTTTTAAAACTTGCAATCTGTTGTAGTATACTGTTATTGCTTTCATCTAGAATGTTTGCCATGCCGTATTCCTCCTAGCTAATTGCTATGTAGATTTTTTAAATCATACTGAACTTTTATCGTCTCCGTCAACAACCCAACCGCATTCACAATATGGTCAAAATCATCTATAGTCATGGTCTTGCCTTTGTGGGATTTGAACCATTTATCCGGCACTTGGCAGCTGCTTATTCGGTATGTCCCAATACCATTTTGTTTCAGCAAAGCCCTGTCTGATATCTCGTGCAAGACTTCCGATGTGACCATTGTCTAACGACCTTTTGACTTAATTAGCCCCCCTGTAAAAAACCGCAAATCCAGTACCTGACTGCCCACTATACGCAAATACTAACTCACCATTTGCACCAACAGACATAAGGGTTACGTGTATTTCTGTAACGGAAATTATCGGCTCCATTGTTTTATTTTCAAAATCTAAGCGGCGTATGTATGAACGCTCTTCGAAGCCTACCTGATGACTGCCATGGCCGCCCAGCGTGCTGCTAACATACCAAATCCGAGGATTATTTGGATCAGGGATAAATGCACTCCAAGTTTCATTTTTATTGAACCTCCACCAATCTGCAGGGGATAGTATGCCGGTCTCGAAATCGAAATAG
>WRBK01000002.1 GCA_009784575.1 Defluviitaleaceae bacterium
TACAATCCAAAACCTAGATGTATCTAGCGAAAACCTTTCTGCTTCTAACAGCCGTATCCGCGATGCTGACATGGCAGCAGAAATGATGAGATTGACACAAGCTAACGTGCTACAGCAAGCTGCTACATCTATGCTAGCACAAGGCAACCAAGCACCACAGTCTATCCTTCAACTTCTAGGATAATAGCACATATAACTGAATATAGCGAAGAGGCCGCCGTATGGCGGTCTTTTTCGTGCAATGTTCTTGACAAAGAGCCATCTATATGCTAAGATATATATAAGCTTATAAAAAGCTGTCTGAATATTTCATACCCACCAAATTAGATGGGAAAACAATGCCCTCCAAGTGGCTGCTTGGAGGGCATTGAACTTACCCGAGAATCTCGATTAAGTTTTTAATAATTGCTACAATAACTTTTGCAAGCTTAGCGACTTTTAATGCATCGCATATGTAGCGTATAAAGTCTGGATACTTCATCTCCCCACCTCCTTTACAATGGGATAATTACATCATAGCACAAAGAAATATTTTTCGCAAACAAATCCATACCACTCAACTTGGTTTTTTGCTTGCAAAAAATATCCCTATGTGCTATAATGTCTCGATGATGGAAGCATTAATAAAACAAATAAACAAAATATTGAAGAGCATTGATTTCAATGCCATTTGGTCAGGCTTTTCGCCATGCGCATTTGCGCTATATGATAGTGAGACCGTCTGTTTTCATGATAGGAAAATGCCGTGGGATGAACGTTTCTCGGGCAATACGGTCATTAAACTTGATGGCGTGCCAGTGGCTATTTGGCACGTAGAAAATCTGGATGATATTGATATAGAGAGGCTTGCATCCAATATAGTGCATGAGATGTTTCGTGCTTTTCAGCATGAGCAGGGTGACGAGCGATATATTGATGAATTTGCGCTTTTGGACTACCCGTATGATTTGGATAATCTAAGATTAAGAGCGGCTGAAAATCATTATTTAATCAAGGCTATCACTGACAATAGCATGATGGATTTGCAACAATTCATTGTGCTGCGCGAGGCAAGGCGGCGTATAATAGGCGATATTATGATGCAGGAGCAACGAGCCGAAACCTTAGAAGGCATGGCGGAATATGCAGGGCTAATTGCGCTAAATCAAATATCGCGGGAAAAATTTATGGAAGATTTTCAAAAGCATATTAGCAGATTGCGCAATCCCCAAAACATGCTCAAAATCCGTCTTGTATCGTATTCCGTGGGATGCTTGATATGCTTCGCGCTAAAATCGCTAGGCATTGATTTTTATCACAATCTTTCTGATAGTCGAACGATTTATGAATTTATCCCGCATGAACCGAGCGAAATTGAAACAATCTTAGCAAAATCTAGTCAGGAAAGGCAGGCGAGATTTGACAACTTCCTAGAAAATAATCGCGAAAGAACGGAATATAGCGGACAAATAACAGGTTTCGACCCCATGAATATGGAAAAACTAGGGAATAAAATTCTCTGTACCAATTTTGTGATGCTAGGTAAAATGTACATAAAAGGCCCTGTTATGCTTGAGACGGCAACGGGTGAGGTACGTCAAGTAGTGGCGTATACTAAATAGAACAGGTGTAAATAAAATGGAGCATATTGTAAAAACTGAAAACTTAGTATTTGAATACAGAGTGGCAATAGAGGGTGACGAGAGTGCCATAGAAACCAAAGCGGCCTTGAATGGTGTGGACATCACTGTTAGCAAAGGCGAATTTGTTGCAGTTTTGGGACATAATGGCAGCGGAAAATCTACATTGGCAAAGCATATAAACTGCTTGCTTTCGCCGACATCTGGCGGTATGTGGGTCAAGGGCATTTCTGTGACTGACGATGAGCAGCTTTGGGACATACGCTCATCTGTTGGTATGGTTTTCCAAAACCCTGATAATCAGATAATAGCGACCATTGTGGAAGAAGATGTGGCTTTTGGTCCAGAAAATCTAGGTGTGATGCCTGCTGAAATTCGCCAACGTGTGGATGATGCCTTGCTTTCTGTTGGCATGGAAAAATATGCTGAAAATCCACCGCATCATCTATCTGGTGGACAAAAGCAACGCGTAGCAATTGCTGGTATTTTGGCTATGCGCCCAGATATTATTGTGCTGGACGAACCCACAGCCATGCTAGACCCCATCGGCCGCCGTGAGGTGATGCGTGTGGTGAAAAAGCTAAATAGTGAGGGTATCACCATCATTTTTATCACCCATTACATGGATGAAGCGGCACAAGCAGACCGCATCATCGTAATGGAAGAGGGCAAGGTGGTTATGGAGGGTACGCCCGCCATGGTTTTTGAACAGATAGAGCCGCTAAAAGCGATTGGGCTAGATGTACCGCAGGTGGCGGAAATAGCAGATGGCTTGCGCCGCGCGGGGGTTGCTCTGCCGCAAGGAATTTTGTCTGTGGAGCATCTTGTGGAGGAAATATGTCGATTAAAATAGAAAATCTCACACATATATATAGCAAAGGCAGCCCCTTTGAAAAAAAGGCTCTGGACAATGTGAACATTACCATAGAAAAAGGCGAATTTATCGGGCTGATTGGACATACAGGCAGTGGAAAATCCACGCTTATCCAACATCTTAATGTTCTCCTGCGTCCAGAAACTGGTAGCATTATTATAGATGGCGAGAATATTGGCGCGGATAAAAGCCGCTTAAAAGCTATTCGCAGCAAGGTTGGGCTTGTCTTTCAATACCCTGAGCATCAGCTATTTGAAATGACAATCTTTAAAGATGTAGCTTTTGGGCCGTCAAATATGGGAATTTCTGCTGAGGAAACAAAGAAAAGGGTGGAGGATGCCTTAGAAATCGTAGGTATATCACCCGATATATACGAAAAATCGCCCTTTGAGCTATCTGGCGGGCAAAAACGCCGCGTAGCAATTGCTGGTGTGCTTGCTATGAAACCTGAAGTTCTGGTACTTGATGAACCCACGGCAGGGCTAGACCCGCGCGGGCGCGATGAAATATTAGGTCGCATAAAGGATATGCATGAAAAATTAAACCTCACGGTCATCCTTGTTTCGCATAGCATGGAGGACATAGCGCGCTTAGTAGACAGAATCTTTGTGATAAACCACGGCAAAATCGCCCTTAGCGGCAAACCAGCCGAAATCTTTGCGCAAATAGAGGCATTGGAAGAAATAGGGTTAGCATCTACACAGACGGCATATGTAGCTAAAAGTCTACAAGAAGCAGGGTTCATGCTACCAGATGGCATATACACCCCAGAACATATCGTAGAAGAAATTCTGAAAGAGGTCAATAAATGTTAAAAGTTACTATAGGGCAATATTATCACGCAGATAGCTTTATTCACAAGCTTGATGCACGAATGAAACTGCTCTGCACAATTATATTTATCACAGTGCTATTTTTTGTGGGCAACTTCCTTGGTTATGCCCTAGCTGCCCTGTATCTGGCTATTGTAATAAAAATCTCTAAAGTGCCACCGCGCTTTTTATTCCGCGGTTTGCGTGCTATTTTCTTTATCATCATTTTTACCACATTCCTAAATATTTTCTTTACGCAGGTAGGCAATGTGGTACTAGAAATCGGCTTTATACGCATTACTGATGTTGGCTTGGTAAATGCCGCACGTATGGGTACGCGCCTAGTTATGCTTATCATAGGCTCTAGTATATTAACGCTGACCACAACACCAATACAACTGACAGATGCTATAGAGTTCGGATTAAAGCCATTTAAAAAAATAGGTGTGCCAGCGCATGAGATAGCAATGATGATGACCATAGCCTTACGTTTTATCCCCACTTTAGTAGAAGAAATGGATAAGATAATGAAGGCGCAAATGGCAAGAGGCGCAGATTTTGATACTGGTGGTATCATAAAAAAAGCGAGAAGTCTCGTACCGTTACTCGTGCCGCTATTTATCTCATCTTTTCGCCGTGCCGATGACCTTGCTCTGGCTATGGAGGCGCGTTGCTATCGTGGCGATATTGGTCGCACGCGCATGAAACAAATGAAATTAAAGACGCGTGACTTTCAGGCTCTCGGTTTTTTGGCTCTGTTCATTGCTTTTGTGGTGGCACTTGAGTATCTGGCGAATATATGGGGTATTTGGTAGAAATGGGACTATTGCTAACAGTGTCATATGACGGCACGAATTATTGTGGATGGCAAGACCAGCGCAATGGAAAAACCGTACAGGAAGTGCTAAATAATGCGGCAGGCAAGGTCTTTAATTGTAAAATGACATCGCTTGGCGCATCGCGCACAGATGCGGGAGTTCATGCGCTTGGTCAGCGCATACATTTCATTCTTTCTAAGCCAAATGTAATACCAATAGGCAAGATACCCCTTGTTATAAATGGGTATCTGCCTGATGATATCCGCATTATCGCCGCCACCGAAGTGTCAGACAATTTTCATCCCATAAACGAAGTGAAATCCAAAACGTATCGTTATACAATTTGTAATACTAGATTCGCAAATCCTATTTTGCGCAACTATACAGCCCATGTAGGCAGACCTCTTGATACCGTTAAAATGACAGATGCTGTGCGGTATTTTATTGGCGAACATGACTTTGCAGCTTTTTGTGCCACTGGGACGAGCGTTACCTCCACTGTACGTACCATTTATCAACTAGAAGTAGCCAGACAAGGAGATGTCATAGAAATTACCATTAGCGGAAATGGCTTTTTATACAATATGGTGCGCATAATAGCAGGTACGCTTGTAAATGTCGGCATAAGTAAAATTCGACCTGATGACATAGTGGGAATCATCGTATCACGCGAAAGAATACGAGCAGGTAAAACTATGCCACCACAGGGCTTAGCTTTGCTAGAGATTGTATATTGATTATTCTGTTTTTATATGTTATAATATTCAAATAAACTCAAATGTAAAGGATATGGCTGCAGTGTATAATTCTACGGTTTTTGTTGTATACATACCCTTTTTGTTAATTTCAGGGTATGTTTTTGTAGCAGAACTAGTCAGAAGCATGAATAATCGTAGTAATATAATGCTTGCGTTTATGGCCTTCAGTGTCTTAGGTTGGAATGCAAGCCTTGTTGCTGTTCTCTTCATCCGAGATATACCCACGAATATTTTTATATGGAATTTGGCAATTGTCTTCGTTAATTTTGCTACAACGGCAAAGTTTTTGTTTGTCTATAAGGTTTTTCGTCCAGAACGCAAAATAGCCAAACCTATAGCCGCAATATTATTTATTGTTCCTATAGTGAACGTTATTATATCGCTTTCGCCTATGAGCCATCTAATGCGTGAATCCGAAATTATTTCCCTTTATCCCGTTCATGAGGTGGTGTATTCTTGGGGGCCGTGGTTTTGGATTCATACAACATATTCCTATGCATTAGCAGTAGCTACAATCATCACCCTTATAAGAGGACATATTAGCAAACCAAGATTTTATAGGCTTGCCTCTTCCTTGGTGGCGATAGGCGTAGCTGTTACTTTGATAGGCAATTTGCTTGTGCTATCTGGCATACCGCCCACGATACTAGACCTCACTGCAATTATGGCTGCTGTGTCTGCTTTGTTCTTTCACTTGGCTATTTCCACAAATGACCATAGCCTGTATTCGCGATATGCAAGAAGCAAGGTATTTAATTTCATAGATGACTATGTGTTGGTTTTGGGGGCGGGCGGTCATGTCTCAGATTTTAATCCAAGCGCAAACCGCTGGTTTTCGTCGCTGGGTATAGATTTGCGAACCACCACTTTGGATAGCTTACTGAAGATTTTGACACAAAAAGGTGCAACAATTGGGGAAAGCTTGGATGACGAAGCAGGGCGCGATATAATAATTACAGATAATGGATTTCCACTAGTGCTAAATATGCGCATACATGAAATGGTTGATGAAAAGTTATACAAGCACGGCTCCATCGCTTTTTTCTCCAATGTAACACAAAGCCGAATGCTACTTAAAAGGCTAGAAAAAGAGGCTGGTATGGATTCGCTTACGGGCTTGCCGAACCGCATTGCCTATGATGGCGCAAAAGTTCGCTATGACGTTGAGGAACACATGCCTCTTAGTGTGATAGTGTGCGATGTAAACGGTCTAAAAGAAGTTAATGACACTTTGGGTCATAATTATGGTGATATGTTGCTACAGACAGCATCTGAAATTTTAATCGAGGTATGCGAAAAGCAACATTTTGTTGCTAGGATAGGCGGAGATGAGTTTTTGTTTTTGCTGTCTAATATGAAAGAAGATTATGCAGAAGATTTGATAAAGCGGATAAAGCGAATGGTTGCGAATTATACATATCTGCCATTTAAGCTATCTATGGCAATGGGTATGGCTACAAAACATGAAATTCATGAATCTTTAGTCGATGTGATAGCCCTAGCAGATAACCGCATGTATGAAGATAAAAAACAAATGAAAGAGCGGGACAAATAATGGCATACGACGGAATCATGATAGCGGCGGTAACGCACGAGCTTTCAGAAAAACTAATAAATGGGCGCATAGATAAAATACATCAACCTGAGAATGATGAAATTGTTTTGGCGATACGTAGCCGTGGTGCAAATCATAGGCTACTTCTCTGTGCCAACGCTAGCTTTGCGCGTGCGCATTTGGTGATGGGTGCGGCACAAAAAGAAAACCCGCTTACGGCCCCTATGTTTTGTATGCTATTACGTAAGCACCTACAGGGCGGGCGTATTGTGGATATTAAGCAACCTGATTTTGAGCGTATCATTCATATTGTGGTTGAAAATTTTGATGAAATGGGAGAAGTGGTTCAGAAAACTTTGGTGATGGAGATAATGGGGAAATATAGCAATATTATCCTTACGGATGGCAAAACGGTGCTGGATTCTATCAAACATGTATCTTATGGGCAAAGCTCTGTTCGCCAAATTTTGCCAGGTCGCCCATATACAGTGCCGCCCAGCCAAGACAAGCAAAATCCCCTTGCGCTTGATGAGCAAAGCTTCACAAGTATATGCAATGAAAACGAAAGTTTGGCGGCATCAAAGCTTGTTATGCATAACTACGCGGGCATTGGGCCATTATCTGCTATAATTATCTGCCAAATCGCACAAATCGCACCTGACCAACCTCTGCCGCAACCAAAACAAAAAACTCTTTTTGTGACCTTTGCAGATACTATGAAAAATGTCCAAAACGGCGTTTTTCAGCCCTTTGTGATACTTAATCATAATACCATTCCAGAAAAATTTGCTGTCATCGGTCGTGGTACATATGGCGATGAGTTTGTTCAGGATTTTGCAATGCCGTCTGAACTGGCAGAATTTTATTTTGCGGCAAAAGATACGGGCGAAGCTCTTCGGCAAAAATCACAAGATATGCGTCGCCATGTGCAAACGCTAATAGAGCGGGCTGCAAAAAAGGCGCAGATGCATGAGGCTACACTGGCAGACATTGAAGACCGAGAAATCCTACGTTTATATGGCGAGCTAATAACGGCGGGCATTTATGCTATATCCATGGGCGACAAGGTATATAATGCGCAAAACTTCTATGAAGAGGACATGCCAATAATTGCTATCCCGCTAGACCCTACGAAAACAGCATCCGAAAATGCCCAGAAATATTTTGCAAAATACAACAAGCAAAAGCGCACCTTTGTAGCCCTGCAACAACAAATGACACAAAATATGGAGGAGCTACAATATCTGGAGGGCGTGCGTGAAGCCATAGGCAACTCTTCTGAAGAAGCAGACCTAACACAAATCCGCGAAGAGCTTGCCGAACAGGGCTTTATCAAACGCCGTGAGACCAAAAAGAAAAAGGGCAAGGAAAAGAAGGCCAAGCCCCTGCAATACATCTCAAGCGATGGCTACGAAATCCTTGTAGGCAAAAATAATGCCCAAAACGACGAGCTAACCCTACGCATAGCCGCCCAAGACGACATATGGCTACATACCAAAAATATACCAGGTAGCCATGTTATCCTACGCGCCCAAAATGGCAAGGTAACAGATACCGCCCTAGAAGAGGCCGCCATGCTTGCCGCCTACTATAGCCGCGCCCGCGGTGGCAGCCTTGTACCCGTGGACTACTGCCCGCGCCGCCAAGTAAAAAAGCCCAGCGGTGCAAAACCAGGCTTTGTTATTTATGAAGGGCATAAAACGGCTTATATTACGACTGATGAGGGTAAAATAAATGCCATGCAAAAGGGCGATTGATTCTATTCTTTTGTTGCTGTTGCCTTTTCCGCATCTACGATGCCATCGGTTAAGAGAGGAGCTTCCTTTGCCTCCAGAAATTCTTGCTTGCTTTGCCCGCTAGAAAATTCTTTTCCATTGATTTTGAACCTTGGTGCAGATGATGCAAGCCTATGGGTTTCTCTTGCCGCAAGTGCAAACGCTGTTTTGATTACCTCATCCTCTTCATCGGTATTACATCCAAGCTCTTTTAGCTTTTCTGACACCTCGGTAAGCTTCAGAATCTGTGATATTACTTGGTCATTTCTGATTATATGACCTTCCTTTGTAAATTTGGCAAAACATAACTCTATACATTTGGTTAAGAATAGTTTGGTAACCTCAAAAATCTTGCTATCTCCATTAACTTTAGCTAACAACGAGCCAGATTCGATTTTTACTATTGACAATTCTGCGCAACTTTCATCACGATATATCACTTCTCTAAACTTTTGGTAAATTGTGCTGATAGATTTTAAGCGGCTGATAAACTGCTCAAAGGTAAATTCGACATCAAGAAGCTGTATCTCTAACTCCTCTATCCCAGTCGTATCAAGAGCTTGACCGTCGATAGGGGTTATCATTTCGCAGCATCTTTTGTAGTGGGCTACTGCATTATAGAATGTGGTATAAAAATCATCTATGGATTCAGAAAATACAAAGGCATCCATGCGATGGTTTGTTTGCAGGTAAATCTCATAATTATTTAAAGCGGTATCTACTTTTTCCAATAAATCATCAATAACTGAATCTGTTACATCATTTTTTGCTTTACATTGCTTTATATGATTTTTGAATGCATCAAAATTGCTCGACAACTCACGGAGCTTTGCATTACTCCTAAATACTGTTAGTTCTTCTAAAAAATCATCTATAAATGACTTGGGGCTATTGCTGACATAGCTGTACTTAACGTTACTTTTGTCATGGACAGAAACAAACTCAGTATCCAAAAGAATGTGCTTATTGATTAATGATTTAAGGCGGATGTATTTCCAAGCATAAGAGAATAAAATTTTAGTGGAATGATGAAAGTCATCCAAAGATTGCCTTATTTCATTAGAATATTCTAATAATTGATATGTAAGTATTTTAATCACCCCTCCTTAGTAAATTGATAAGATTATTTATCATGGTCTGCCATAAACATCCCCAACATGCCCCACAGGCGACCAATCCACAATAGGGTTACCGCTAAGATTAACAAACTCCAAACTCTCAAGTTCAGCCAGCGGCGAAATATCGCTAATATTGTTATTCTGCAAATAAAGCCATGCGAGCCTTCCCATATAGGCAAGCGGCAAAATGTCCTCATTGGTCAGGTTGGATTCCATTAGAAACAACATATCATTCGAGCGACTATAACGCACGCCGCGTATAATTATGTAAGTGTCGATAACAACGGTGCCTGTACCACCATCCCAATTTGCACTATAGCCAACGCCTTCAACAACTGCGCGTATGGGCAGCATGGTGCGACCATCAATTATCTGTGCGGGTACATCTAGGACAATTTCCTCATGGTTGAACATAAATGTAGGGCTACCTATTACAATCTCTATCCAGAAATGCGCGCCACGCCACATGGTGACTGTTTGTGTGGCTTGCTCCCATTCTACCTCAAAGTCCAAAGCCTCGAACACACCGCGCACAGGTACAAGTGTCCGTCCATCCACAATCACAGGCGGTTGACCCGCGAAATCTACAGCTACACTATCAATGGTAACATTGATATCGTTTGCTTGCAACGCAATTGGTGCAAGAATGACCATAGCAAGCCCTGTCAACATAATTGCTAATATTTTCCTCATAATTTTTTCCTCCTTCGTAAAAAAGGGCGGCAGGATGCCGCCCCTACGATGATATATAGATATTAGCTAAAATATTTTGCAAAGAAATCTACATCAATCTCTGGATACAGCACAAACTTATTCAGGATTCCTTCGATGCGTTTGATGGAATCAGCTTTGATGCTTTCATCTAGGATGTATTTTGCCTTGCTTGTATTGCCCTTCTTGTCTAGCACAGCCTTTGTGTTTTTAAGCACATTTGCGATGATGTCAGCTATTTCTGCCATCTCAGCCTTGCCCATACCTAGTGTGGTTGTGGCTGGTGTGCCAAGCCGCAAACCGCTTGTGTACCATGGTCCATGAACGTCAAATGGCAGGGTATTACGATTTAGCGTAAGTCCGCATTCGCGCAAGGCATTTTCGGCTTGACGGCCTGTTAGCCCGAGACTAGCTACATCTACAAGTACGATATGGTTTTCTGTTGTGCCTGTTTGCACGCCAATTCCCTTTTCTACCAAACTAGCCGCAAGATGCTTAGAATTTTCGATGATTTTTGCTGCATATGTCTTAAATTCTGGTGTATTAGCTTCTTTGAAAGCAAGAGCCTTAGCAGCCATAACATGCGGCAGAGGTCCACCGATAACATGAGGGCAGCCCTTGTCTACATATTCTGCGTAAGGCTCAGTGCAAAGCACCATGCCGCCGCGCGGACCGCGCAATGTCTTATGTGTGGTGGTGGTGCAGATGTCAGCATATGCCACAGGATTATACTTGCCTGTCAATGCGCCGCCAGCGACCAATCCAGCAAAATGCGCCATATCAACCATCATAACAGCCCCAACCTCGTCTGCATATTGTCTGAGGATAGAATAATCAATATTGCCAGGATACGCGCTAAAGCCGATAAGGAAAACGAGCGGCTTGATTTCATGCAACATCTTGCGTAGATAGTCATAGTCTAAAAGACCAGTATCTTTATCTACGGTGTAGTTGTAGCAATCAAACATCAGTGCAGATGCATTGTGGCGATAGCCATGGGTAAGATGACCGCCGCTATACAAATCCATACCAAGAAGTTTTTGATTGCCCATCTGATTGCGTATTTCATCCCATTGCTCATTGGTTATATTAAGCAGGTTTTTTTCGCCGAACTTTTCTAGGGCAGGGGTTTGTACATGCTTGCGCAAAATAGCCCAAAAAGCTACAAGATTAGCATCCGCGCCCGAATGCGGCTGTACATATGCATGTTGTGCGCCAAATAGGTCGCAAGCCTCTTTGCTTGCTATGCGTTCAATCTCGTCCACATTGTCGCAGCCCGCATAAAAGCGATTGCCCGCATAGCCTTCAGCATACTTATCTGTAAGCAGATTGCCCATTGCGCTCTGCACTGGCAAGGAACAGAAGTTCTCGCTTGCGATAAGCTTTAGGTGACTACGCTGGTCGATAAGCTCCTGTATAATCGTCTTTGCGATTGCAGGGTTACCCTGCGCAACCATATCGATGTTTGCCACAAATGTTAGCATCTCGCGGTTAAGCTCCTGCCCTGCTGTTTTTGTCAAATAATCTTTTAAAATGTCCATTTTTTAGACACTCCTTTCGTTTGTGTTAATCTAGTGAAATGCTTTAAGGAGATGCATCACGCTCTCCAAATCATCCTCATTTAAATTAGAAATCAAATAATCCCAATCGTAATTATCAAACCATAAAAGCATAATTGCCATATCTTCTGTAATTCCTAAGTCTACAGTTATGCCATATGGGACAAGCGGTCTAACCAAAGGGGCAACGACATTTATAAGGAAGTCATGCTCCATATTGCTCAAAAATGCCGCAAGTTCTAGTAAGGCATCAAGGCGGTATTCTTCGAGCTCATCTTGGATGTGGTATATATCAAAAGGCGCAGAACTGATGATTGCTGTATTTGTGACCCGCTCCCACAATATATAGTGCTCTACGACTTCAAGTAAGTGACGAATAGACCACATTGATACTAGCGTTCGACCATTTATGATTTGTAATTCTATGCCCCAAATATGATGCACGCCGTTTACAGTGAAAATACCAAAATCTAAGCCGTCTAAAATTGTAATTCTGATTTCTGTATCATCTCTTGTTAAAACGACATGTTGCAACATTGCTGGAGAACCCTCAACAATCGTCTCCGCCCATTCCACATCAAAGCCCAAATGCTCAAAAATACCACGCACAGGTAGCATTATTCGATGTTCTATATCATTACGACCATCTGCAATTGTTGGTAGCTGACCTTCAAAATACACGACATCGCCATCTATTGTGACTCTAATTTCGTTAGCTTGCAAGGTTGGCAAGAAAAATATTCCTACAATAAGTATCAGCACTAATATTGCAGATAATGGCTTCTTCATAAAATCCCCCCAATTCCTCAATCCGAAGGATGCTCACTCATGAACAAATAATGATACCCCCATCCATCTGCATCCACAGAAATACCAGCACCAATATATTTATGCTCTGGCGAGAGCATAAAATCTCTATGGCTAGGCGAGTTCATCCAGCCATCCACAGTACCCTGCGGTGTGTTTGGGCCAGGTGTAAAGGCATTGCCGCCATGCCAACGAAGATTAGTTCCAAAAGAGTCTGCTGTAGGGCGCGAGCCGCCGTATGGCCCAAAAGTATGGGCAGAACCCATGCCACTATGGGAGCGAAAGCCTGAATGTATCAGGATTTGCGTGTGGTATCGCGCCGACATGACCATAGTCTCATCTAGCACAACTGGGCTAAGACCATGCTCCACCCTTATTTCGCTTACAAGCCGCGCCACTTCAAGCTCAAAGGCATTAATGCCGCCCATAGAATGAAATTCGGAAACCCATTCATCGCGCTCCTCTTGCGTTGCTTGTCTTGTAGTGGACAAGGCTATGTTAGATATAGACATAGTGCCTGCATCTAGCATGTTTTCTAATAAAAATGGATTTGCGATATGCGGAATCTCAGTTGCTGTGGCAAAGAAAAGCACATGCCTGATATGTCCCGCTTGCCCATCATGGCTTGTGATTGCAGCAATACCCAATGAGGTAATATCTGACCTTAAAACCAAGTCGCGGTTGCTATCAGATTGCATGATAAAGCTAAAAATTTGTTCAGGTCGTCTATTTATTTGTTGCTGCAATGGGCTGGTATGCCACCTAGAGCCACTTATGGCTAGGTAGCCAGCTGTAGTTCTTTCGCTTTGGATTCTCTGGTTTGCTATAGCAACCAAATCTTCGTTCCAAGCTAAGAGCGGCAAGCTTGCCTCGGCTCTTGCGGAGTTTATCTCCGAAAAAACTCCTTTGGCTACCTGTTCGTCGGTTAATGGAGAAGTGATAATCACGGTGCTTGTCTCATTGTCCCAATTAACAATATAGCCAATGCTTTCTGCTATGGCGCGTATGGGTAGCATTACACGTCCATCTATTATTTGTGCAGGCACATCAAGGTCATAACCTATGTCATTGGTGGTGAAGGTATTGCTCCCTGCTGTGATTACAACTATGTAATGCTGATTGACAAGAGTGATAGTTGAGGTTTGTGTGGACTGCACCCAACTAATAGTGCCTCCTAGGTGTTCAAAAAACCCACGTATAGGTACAAGTATACGCCCATCAATAATGGCGGGCGGATGCCCTTCAAAATCAACTGTCCTGCCATCTATATCAACACTTATTTCACTTGCCATTAAGGTTGTGGACACAAACGCGCCCACAACCAATAATGCAGCAAACATCGAAAACAATAATTTTTTCATGAGCTAACCTCGCTTAAATAATCAGGGTCTGCCTTCAACTTCCTCTATATGAGCTATGGGCGACCAATCTTCAATTGGATTCCCGTATAAAAGCACTATGGACTCAGAAGATAAATTCGCAAGTGACGAAATATCCACAATCTGGTTGTCCCATAACCTTAGCACGGTAAGATTTGTAAGATTTGCAAGTGACGAAATATCGCTGATTTGATTAAGTGATGCAGACAAAAATTGTAAATTCACAAGCTCTGCAATTGGCTCAAAATCGGTGATTTGATTGCTATCCAAATCAAGCTCCGTCAAATTTACAAGCCCTTCAAGCTCATTTATATTGCTAAGTTCGTTATCCCCTAGCCATAGTATCTCCAAGCTCAAAAGCCCTTCCAAAGGACTAATATCACTAATTTGATTGCTATGCAAGAAAAGCCGACTTAGGTTATCAAGTCCTGCAAGTGGCGCAAGGTCAACAATTTGGTTGCCGCCGAGGTTTAGCATGGTCAAATTTGTAAGATTAGCTAAGGGGGATAAGTCGCTGATTTCATTCCAAGCAAGTGCCAGCACTGTCAAGTTTGTGAGATTTGCAAGAGGCGAAATGTCTCTGATTTCGTTCATGCTTAACCATAGCTCTGTAAGATTTACCATATATTGCAAGGCGATGATGTCCTCATCTTGCAAATCTGCACCTGATAGCTCGAGAACTGTCAATGATGTACTAAAGTTCTCGCCGCCTATTATAATATAATCGTCATCAGCCATTACTCCTTCAATTGGTGTAGAGCTTACATTAACTGTACTTGTGACCCCATCCCAATCTACGAAATAACCAATGCTCTCAAGAACCGTGCGTATAGGAAGTAATGTACGACCTTCGATTATTTGTGCGGGTACATCCAAAAAGCCACCACCACTTGCTTCTTGACCAGGAGTTACTTGCTCTATACCAAATTTTTCGTCGCCGACTGTAATGGTAATTATCAAGTAATCACGTATCAAAGTTGCGGTTTGTGTATCTTGCTCCCAGTCAACATCAAAGCCCAAATGCTCAAACACCCCGCGAACAGGAACAAGTGTGCGACCATCAACAATAGTAGGTCCTTGACCCTCAAAGTCTACTGCAACACCATCTATGGTAACACCTATTTCATTTGCGCTGAGAGCTATGGGCGCAAAAATGCCTGTAGCCAACACAAAAGCTAGCATTGTAAACAATAATTTTTTCATTGTCATCCCCCTGATTTATCTTAGAAAAGCCCAGAGATTCTACCTTGGCTATCCACATCAATTTTCTCGCTGCTTGGCACTTTCGGCAAACCAGGCATGGTCATAATATCTCCAACAAGAGCCACAATAAACCCAGCTCCTGCAGAAACCTTGAGGCTGCGTACCGTGATGGCAAAGTCTTCTGGCGCACAGCGCAAGTCAGCATTATCGCTAAAGCTGTATTGTGTTTTTGCCATACAAATAGGCAGGTTGCCAAAACCTAGCCTCTCTAACTGGCGAGCAATACGTTTTGCCTCTGGTGTAAGGATAACGCCAGTGCCGCGGTAAATTTTCTGCACAATTGAGTTCAACTTGTCTTCTATAGATATATTAGATTCATAAGCATATGTCAGCTTACTGTCTGCTTCGCATAGGCGCACAACTTCTTTTGCCAGAGCCTCACCACCCTTGCCGCCTTTACCCCATACCTCAGATAATGCAACATTCACACCAAGAGAGCGGCATCTATCCTCAATTAATTTGAGTTCTTCTTCTGTATCTGTTGGAAAGCGGTTAATAGCTACAACAGCAGGTAATCCAAATACTTTAGTTATATTTTCCACATGGCGTATAAGATTAGGCAGACCTGCATCCAATGCTTCGACATTAGGCGTGTTAAGGTCGTCTTTTTTCACGCCACCATGATGCTTTAGTGCGCGAACGGTAGCCACAATGACCACAGCATCAGGCTCAAGACCTGTTGTGCGGCATTTAATGTCTAAGAATTTTTCTGCGCCAAGGTCTGCGCCGAACCCAGCTTCTGTGACAGTATATTCACCTAGTTTCAAAGCCATTTTCGTAGCGGTAACAGAGTTGCAGCCATGAGCAATATTGGCAAATGGACCGCCGTGGATAAGAGCTGGAGTACCCTCTAGTGTCTGCACAAGATTTGGCTTTAGAGCATCTTTAAGCAATGCCGCCATTGCGCCCGCCGCCTTTAGGTCTGCTGCTGTAACAGGTGTGCCCTCATGATTGTACGCTACAATCATACGTCCGAGGCGGGCTTTAAGGTCATCAATATCATCAGAAAGGCATAAAACTGCCATGATTTCGCTAGCAACCACGATGTCAAAGCCATCTTCACGCGGCACGCCATTAGCCTTGCCGCCCAAGCCATTTACGATAAAACGCAACTGGCGGTCATTCATGTCCACCGCGCGTTTCCATGTGATTCTACGGGTGTCAATACCTAGGGCATTGCCCTGATGTATATGATTATCTAAAAGTGCTGCAAGTAGGTTATTCGCGGCACCTATAGCGTGAAAATCGCCTGTAAAATGCAGGTTTATGTCTTCCATAGGTACAACCTGCGCATAGCCTCCACCAGCCGCGCCACCCTTAACGCCAAAAACAGGCCCAAGAGATGGCTCGCGCAAAGCTACGATGGACTTTTTGCCTATAGCACGAAGAGCATCAGAAAGACCTACAGTTGTTGTTGTCTTGCCTTCGCCCGCAGGGGTAGGGTTGATGGCTGTAACCAAAACCAGCTTACCATTAGGCTTTGCAGAATTATCCGCTAAAAAAGCATAGTCAATCTTTGCTTTGTGGTTGCCGTATTGTTCCAGATATTTCTCATCAATGCCCGCTACTTCAGCTATATCGCGGATGTGGTGCATGGTTGTTGCTTGTGCAATTTCGATATCAGATTTAAAAGACATTTAAACTTCCTCCTAAAATAAGTTATTAAAGACTATACTGCCGTGATTACATTTTGAAAATAATGTCCTTGCCCATAGCAAGGGTCATAAATTGCTCCGCCTATTGCATATTCTAAGTCAATTGCGTAAAACGATGTTCTGCACTCTGGGCAACTCCCTGTATCCTTGATAGATTTCTTGATTGCTAGAGAACCTTATAATAACCCCTGCCTACCTTTTGAAGATTTCTTCGCATTTCAATTTTTAAGCCATTACTGCTATGTTTACCCTCCGCCCATGAATTTGTACATTAATCCTTCAAGATTACAATTCTTTACGAAAAAATATACAACGCTCAGTCTCGATAAATCCGAGTTCCAAATGAAATTTAAAACTATCCATATTATCTAGCAAACAATCGCTCAGAAACTCATGGCAACTATTATCACGCGCCCAAGCTTCGCAAAGCTCCACAAGCTTGGTTGCTACACCTAGCTTGCGATGCGGCGACCGCACATAAACAGCCTCAAGATAGCCGCAAGCCCCATCATATTCCTTGCCATTTACATATTCGCCCCTTAAAGCAACATGGCAAACGCCGACGGGTTCGTTGTCGTTAAAAGCAAGAAAAAATGCTTGCTTGAAATCATCCATGAGAATTATATTCTCTGCTAATAGCTGTTCGTGTTCTACATTTTCATATAGCTCACACAGCAGCCTTGTTAAAACTTCTGAATCCTGAATGTTAGCTCTACGATATATCACAACTGTGTCGCCTTCAGCGTGTTACGTAACAAAACTGCTCTAGTCATCGGTCCGATGCCACCAGGCACAGGGGTTATGTGACTTGCAACCTCTGCAACAGCATCATAATCCACATCGCCACAGATTTTGCCGTCGTCCATGCGATTGATAGCCACATCTATCACAACGGCATCAGGCTTAACCATATCTGCTGTTATAAGTCCTGCTTTGCCCACGGCAGCTACCAAAATATCAGCCTGACGAGTAATAGCCCCCAAATCTGGCGTGCGGCTATGACAGATGGTGACGGTGGCGTGCTTATGTAGCAAAAGCAAAGCCTGCGGCTTGCCCACAATGTTGCTGCGTCCGACCACCACGCAATGCTTGCCCGCTGGGTCTATTCCATAATGCTCCAATATTTCCATAACGCCAGCAGGTGTGCAGGGCAAGAAAATAAAGTCCCCAGTCGTTATTTTGCCTACATTTTCAAAATGAAAGGCATCCACATCTTTTTTTGGTGATATTGCTTGTATCACAGCTTGTTCGCTATAACCCGCGGGTAGCGGCAATTGCACCAAAATACCATGCACATCATCACGCGCATTAAGTTCTGCAATAAGCTCAAGCAATTTTGCCTCGCCTGCATCTGCATCAAGCGCAAATTCAAAGCTGGCTATGCCGCAAGCTTCGCAGTCCTTTTTCTTTGCATTAACATAAATGCGGCTAGCGGAATTTTCACCTACAATAATAACGGCAAGACCTGGGACCAGTCCGCTTGTGGCTACCTGTTCTGCCACCTCGCGCTTTACCTGTGCCGCCAAAGCCTTGCCATCCAAAATTATTGCCATGTAGCAATCCTCCTTTATTTTCCTAAAATATATTTTAAAGATAATGATTTACGATAGTATGTCTACAGCTTCTACCCTATTTTTTCCTAAGTTTTTTGCTTTATATAATGCCCTGTCAGCTTCTTCAACAAAAAGCTCCATGTTGCCATGCTCCCACGGTGACACGCAATTCACACCAATGCTAATTGTTGTCATAGTGGGCTTGCCCTCATGCGGAAAAATACTTCCTTCTACGCTTGCCCGTATGCTTTCGGCTACGAGATAAGCCCCGCGCAAATTTGTAGCAGGCAAAAGAACAGCCAATTCCTCGCCTCCCCAGCGTGCAAGCATATCTGTAGAACGCACAAGCCTTTGCCTCACAATATTTGCTATGCCTTTTAGAATAGAGTCACCTTGAATATGACCATAGGTGTCATTATATTTTTTGAAATTGTCCACATCTATCATGAGGAGACTAATCAAGGTCTTGTCGCGTGTAGCCCTGTGCCATTCATAGTTAATGCGACAATTAAAATGGCGACGATTAAAAAGCCCCGTAAGAGTATCTGTTATGCTTAGGTAGCTTATCATGCGCATTTGATTTACAATTTGAATCTGATTTTTAACACGTAACTTAACAATGGCAGGCGTGATAGGTTTGTGAATATAATCGGCGGCACCCAAAAGCAGCCCATTCTCTTCATCCTTGGGATTGCTAAGCCCAGTGATAAAAATAACGGGAATATCTCGGGTTTCAGGCTTTCTTTTAAGGAATTTTAGCACATCAAAACCATCCATACCAGGCATAACAACATCCAGCAAAATAAGGTCGGGCTGAAGCTTTTCGGCTATTACAAGAGCATCCACGCCATCTCTTTCTATATGGATTGTGTAGTCGTACTGCAAAATCTGCGTGAGTGCTGTAATATTTAACTGGTCATCATCGACAATTAGCACGCTGTTTTTTTCCTTTAAATCTTTTGTGGAGTCGCTAGAAATTAACAAAGACTCACACCTCCATAACTACTGTAGTTGATTACTACAATTCTACACTATTTGCGTGAAAATAGCAACATAGAAATTGTGGGTATGTGCTGATGATTTGAAGCCTTATTTCAAGTAATTTTCTTAAAAAATCTCTCAATGGTTGACTTGATATACAAAAAGTCAACCACAAGTCGCTTTACAGTTGACAAAGTATCGGCTAAAATTAAAATAGTGGAGGTGATGAACTTTGAAAGAAATAAATTTAGCGGCAGTTTTGATTTCAAAAAGGCGTGAAAAAGGTATTGCTCAAGATGAACTAGCGGTACATATTGGGACGTCCAAGCAATCCGTGTCCAAACGGGAGAACGGAAATAGTTACCCAGATATTGAATTGCTACCACAACTTGCATCATATTTAGCATTAGCTTGGATGAGTTAATGGGCTATGAGCCACAAATGACAGCGGATTAGAATATGGCATGAAATTAAATAACGAGACAAAAAAGGCTTCGACCATTGAGAAAGCGAAAAAGATTTGCAAAAAATTGAAGCCTTGTACGAAAAAACACTGCCTACATACGGGTTGTTCAAATTCTATAGCGACAGACGAGATAATGAAGGGTCTGACCTTTATAACATATTTGATGGTGAAGAATGGGTGGGCTTTATATATCTTATTAGTAGCACGCGCATGGAAAATATTACCTTAATAGCGATTGATGCAAGCGGACGCCCCAAAGGCTACGGAAGTGCAGTTTTGGATTTGGTAAAGGAGCTGCATAAAGGAAAACCCATCGTGCTATTGATGGACACAGTAGACCCCAAATGTGAGGATTTTGAAGTTAAGCAGAAGCGCAAAGCATTTTATGAGAGAAACGGTTTTATAACACGCTATTATGGCGGAACAACAAAGCAGCCTATGGAAATGGCGATATATGGGGATGATTACAACCTTAAAGACTATACAGAACTTAATGGGAAGCTTATCGGAGGGCTTGGTGGTCGCTTGTTTGCGTGGATGCAGACAAAGTCTTTTACAAATGACATAAAAATTAGCGTAAAAAGCAATCTGTGAATAATGTGGAAAAATCCCGAGAAATTGATTTCTCGGGATTTTACAATTATCCTAAACGCCCAAAATTCGGCTTTCTGCCTCTTTTTTAAACTGGTTTGTGTAAAGGTTGTGATAATGTCCACGTTTGCGTAAAAGCTCTTTATGTGTGCCTTGTTCAAGTATCTTACCCTCGTCTATAACGAGTATGCGGTCACAAGAGCGTATAGTGGAGAGCCTATGAGCTACGATAAAGCTGGTGCGCCCCTCCAAAATCTTAAAAATAGCAGACTGTATTTTTGATTCTGTTTGTGTATCTATACTACTGGTTGCTTCATCTAGCACAAATATTGCAGGGTCTTTGATTATGGCACGGGCAAAGGAAACAAGCTGCTTTTCGCCTGTGGATAACCTGCCGCCACCCTCGCCCACATCGCTGTCAAAGCCCTTTTCCATATTTTCTATGAAGTTCAAAGCATCTACAATCTTTGCGGCTTCGATTACTTCCTCGTCAGTTGCCTCTAACTTGCCATAGCGAATATTATCGCGCACAGAGCCAGAAAATAGGTGAGGGGCTTGCAATACATAACCCAAATTGCTTTGCAGCCATATCTGTGGCCTCTCGCGATAGTCCATGCCATCTATGAGAATCTGCCCTTTTGTAGGTTCATAAAAGCGGCATAGCAAGTTTACAATAGTGGATTTACCGCTACCCGTTTCGCCAACAAGAGCAATTTTTTCGCCAGGTCGCACATCAAGGTTAAAATGTGAAAGCACCTGCTCACCTGTTTTGTATTGGAAAGATACATCTTTAAAGGTGATGTGTCCTTGTATCTTATTCCAAGTCTCGGGCTTTGGATTTTCAAAATCGCCATATTTCTCTATAACATCTTCTCTGTCCACAACATCTGGCTCGGATTCCAAAAGCGACACTGTGCGCTCTGCACTTGCCTGCGCGGATTGCATTTCACTAAGCACCCGCGCTATCTCTGAAATAGGCTCAGACATTTGAAGCACATAAGAGATAAAAATTGTTAGCGTGCCTAGCGATATAATATTGCCGATTACAGCTCTGCCGCCTTCGCCAATAATAAGAGCAACGCCAATACCCGTAATAGAAAGCACGATAGGGAAGTACATAGCTTGTATGGTTGCCGCCTTGATACTGGCTCTGCGCATACCACTTGATAGCTCGTCAAATTCCTCAAAGTTCTTTTGCTCTCGCATTAGGGTTTTGGTGGTTTTAGCACCAGTTATGCCCTCATTATATGCACCTGTTATGCGACTGTTAAGCTTACGGCTCTCTCTATGTGCCTTTAATATGCGCTTTTGGAAATACACAGAGGCAATAACAAGAAATGGCGTAACAGCAAGCATCAAAAATGTTAAGCGTACATCTGTAAATAGCATAAACACGATAAACGCCAGCATGGTAAAGATACCATGAACAATGTCCACCACGCCCCAAGACACAATCTCGCCAAGGCGGAAGGTGTCCGAGGTTAGCCGCGCCATTATCCAGCCCACAGGCGTGTTATCAAAATACGAAAACGATAGATTTTGAAGTTTATGAAAAGCCGCTTCGCGCACGTCAGCACTAACATCCGCATCTATCCGCCCTGCTATATAAATAAAAGCAAAGACCAAAATAGACTGGAAAATAATTAGCCCGACATATATCGCAATAAACGCAGGCAGCGTACTCAAGTCCCGTGCCTCTACGATATTATCGATGGCATAGCCCGTCATTTGCGGGAAAACGGCACCAACTATAGCCAAGGATGTCATGAACAAAAACAGCAAAATAAATCTCTTTTTGTACTTCTTGCAAAAGCCAATTAATTTTTTCCAGAGGTTTATGTCAAAGGATTTGGTATAATCCTGCTCTTCAAAATAATTATCCATTAAGCATCATCCTCCTTTTCAAAGTCCTGCTCAAGCATGGACTGTATATCCCAGATGCGCTTATATAGCCCGTCACGCGCAAGAAGCTCGTCATGCGTGCCCTCATCGGCTAACTTGCCGCCTTCTATAACAAAAATGCGGTCAGCATCCATCAAGGTCGTGATACGCTGGGATATTATGAAGGTGGTAACATCATTCGCACGTTCAGCAAGAGCCGCACGTATCTGAGCGTCTGTTTCTGTATCTACTGCGGAAAGCGAGTCGTCAAAAATAAGCAATTCACTATCTTTGATTAGTGTACGAGCTATGGCAACACGCTGTTTTTGTCCGCCAGATAATGTTACGCCGCGTTCACCCACCATTGTGCCGTAGCCTTCCTCAAAGCCCTCAATAAACTCATGCGCACTAGCCGTCCTTGTAGCCGCCACAATTTCATCTTTGGTAACCTCATCTTTTGCCATCTCCAAATTATTTTGTATGGTCTTAGAATACAAAAATGGCTCTTGTAGCACTATGCCTACATTATGGCGCAGATGGTCTTTAGAAATATCACGTAGCTCCTTGCCATTAATTGTAATTTTGCCATCGCTATAATCATAAAGGCGCAACAAAGTATGCATCAGGGTGGATTTGCCCGCCCCTGTTGCCCCCAAAATGGCTATGGTCTCACCTTTTTTGATAGTAAACGTCATTTTGTCAAATATTTTGCGACCTTTACTTCCTTGATACTTAAAGTCAACATTATCAAACACAATATCGCCCCGTAAATCATGCGAAACAGCCCCTGGGGTATCTTTTTCTGCTGGGGTATCCAAAACCTCATAAATACGCCCCAAAGCAACCTGCATACGCCCAAGGTCAGAAAGCACACGCCCCAGCTGGCGCACAGGCCATACCATCATGCCTGTATTAATGCTGAAAACCAAAAGCTCGCCAGAGGTGATTGTGCCATTGTACGCAAACACAATACCTATAGAAAACACCAAAGCAATCTGTCCCCAGCACAAAATATCCGAAGATGACCAATACCAAGACAAAAATTTCATTTGCTTAAATTGCAAGTTGCGAAATTCGTTATTTTTGCCTATGAACTTATCTACCTCAAAACGAGCGCGACCAAATGCACGCACAACGCGCACGCCTGTAATGCTTTCTTGCAACACAGTGGTTAGCTCGCCCTCTGCTTCCTCGGCAAGTTTAAATACTTTTTTTACATTGCTAAAGAATATGTATGAGAAAATAAAGATAATTGGCAAAAATGCCATCGCTACAAATGTTAATGTAGCATTAATTGAGAACATAACAGTAAGTGCGAAACCAGGGAATAAAAGCGCGCGTGCAATGTCTATTAGTTGCTGTTGTAAAAAACGGCGCGTGGTTTCTACGTCCGATGTGCAACGCTGTATTAAGTCTCCTGTTTTTGCGTGTACATGATAGTTATATGGTAATTTTTGTATGTGATTATATAACTTATCTTTCATGCGCTTGGCAATATTTTCGCCGCCCAAAGCCATAGAGCGTTGGCGACCAAAAACAAATATTGCTATAAAAAATTGAAAAGTGGCAAAAGCAATGGCGGCCAACCAAATATTTTCTTGCCAAGCTTCTAAACCGCCTAAAAGATTAACAAGCCACATAACCAAAAAATGAGGGCTTAATGGCTCGTCGCCAAGCACATTATCTATCGCAATACGCGTAACAAGCGGTGCTGCCATATTTGATAAGGCGGAGCCAGCTTGTAAAAATATGCCAAGTGACAAAAGCCAGATGTTAGGCCCCATTATTTTGCGTAATCTTTTAAATGTTAAAATACAAATCCCCTCCAGTGCTCTTGGCACAATGAATAATTAGTGGTAAACAGTGCGGAACTGCTATCTGTCATATTGCATCCCCCTTTCATTAATTTTTTTAGAGTATATCCCCAATAACATACTCCGAGACATAGATAATCATTATATCCCAAATAAATTTTTTCGTCAAATCTATCACGCAATTGTCATTATTCTGTAATAAAAATCACCCCTGCAAATTACGATACAGGGGTGATGTGATTCAAAATTATTAATATGGAAACTTGGCTATATTCTCAAATTTTACATCCCATGTGCCATCTGTCGGGATGCCCAGTTTTTCATTAGAATCCCCATAGCCCGCCAGTATTAGCGATAATGCCAATAACAGAGACCCGTTGCCAGGCAAGTATAATGGCAAGTCTGTCCTGCTACGCTGAAAATTATTGCCGCTAGTTACATATTGATTCTTAGGTGAATCCCATAACAGCAGCTCCATAGCCAAATCTGGCAATCCAAGCCGAGCCGCACTCATTGCCATCATGGCAAAATCCCAACCCCACATGGTCTCTTGCTCCCAACACTCAAGCACCTTGTGCAAACTTGCCTCCATAGCCGCGCTGTCTATGCGGTCGCTGTATATAAGACCGTACGCACCAGACATCATGGGATGGTCCTGATTGAATTTTTTGTAGGTATCTGGGCAGTTTTCGTGGGCAAGATACAGACCATCTTTGGTAACAGGTTTTGCTATTTTATCAGCCACTTCTTGCAATTTTGTGGCATCCTTGCCTAATCGCATCGCCCATTTTGCCGCGATATTAAGTCCAAAGCGATAGTATTCTATTTCAAAAATAGGATTGCGCACCTCGCGCGGGTCATGATTTTCTTGCGCAGGTATCAGCGGCGCAATGAGGTTATAGGTGTCGCTTTCTGTCTCATAATGCATAAAGTCAACCATGAATTTCGTAACCTCATCCACGATTTCCCAATGTTTTTGCAAAAAGTCTTGCTGGCTTGCTTCATCTAGCTGATGATACAGCATTTCTAGCATATAGACAATGTGCGGCTGTTGCCAACAGAGCAAAGGAGCTATGAAGGACGGGGCAGATATGCCATCATTGGCAGGCTGCTTGGGCCATCGCGCACCCTTAAAACCTTGACTGGTCGCCAGTTCACGCGCTTGCGGTAAAATACTGCGCCACCATTCTATGCTGGGCAATAGCTTTTCTGGCAGATTATAAAGTGCCATAAATCCACAATTCCATAGATACATCTCAGAATGGAAACGCCCATACCACGAATTGACGGTTAGACCTGTCTCGGCTGGCGGTAACTTGCCTGTGGATTGGATTTTTAGCAGATAAAGCGAAAGTATCATGCGCCTTTCTAACTCAATCGCCCGAGGGTCAGTAGATGCGCCAAAATCTGCTATACCTACGGTATTCCAATATTGCTCCCAAGATTTTCGCGAGGAGCTTAGGCAGTCATCATAGCTTGGACTGACCCCTTCGGCTTTTAAATCAAATGTAAATGCATTGCCATTGCGCCTGACATAATATGCAATATCATCCATTTCGTGCTTAGTAGTATTTGGTGCAACTTCTATTGCTGAGTGGCGTTGCGGGCTATTCCAATCCGAGCCACAAATATCATGATGCCCATAAGGGAAGGTGATAATGACTTCAAGCCCATCTAAATCGTTTTCAATATTTAAAGCGACAGCATCCAAATCCACATGACATACAGTGTTTACATTGATTTTGTGACCGTCCATCGTAAAATTGCTCTCTAGCCGTCCCTCCCATAAATGCAGGGTTTGCTCCATATCTGAAATGTCCTCTGGCGCAATCTCTCTGCCATTATACATAAGCGAAATGCGCCCAAGATTGAATTTGTGTGGATTATGCCGCAACCAGTCATAAACCTCTTCATTGCCCGCTTTTTTATCTACGGGATAATAGATTTTGCGGTCAGCATAGTCATATTCGGTTAGCTCCAAATCCGCATGGGTGTATGTTTTTCCGTCAGTAGCAGGGGAGGTATGCCAACCCCAATTGCTCATAGTACACAGTGGAAAATGCGCTGCCGCATAATGGTCATACAAGCTTTGCGCGCCCGTGATATCAGCCGTGTAGGCAAAATCCCCGTTGCCTACAGACAATGGGGATTCTACAGAAATCCCGTGCAGTACAGGATTATGCCTTGTTACAAGTTTTTTTCTATTAATCATTAAATTCACCTTATCCTTTAATACCAGATGTATTAATACCTTCCACCAGTCGCTTGTTAAAAATTAGGAACATCACGAATACAGGGATAAGCGATAAGGTGGACATAGCAAACATTGCACCAAAGTTTGTATTGCCAGCATATACAAAGTTACGCAGAGCTATAGAAACAGGCCATTGGTTCGCACCTTGCAGATAAATAAGCGGTCCCATAAAGTTATCCCAAGCCCAGTAAAACTGGATGATAGCTGTGGTGATAAGGGCTGGCTTTAGTAATGGAAACACAATGCGCGTAAACACGGTATATTTATTACAACCATCTACAATGGCAGCTTCATCAAGCTCTTTTGGTATTGACACCATAAATTGCATCATCAAAAAGATAAAGAAGCCATGACCAAAGAAGGCAGGGAGAATAAGTGGAACGAAAGTACCAACAAGCCCAAGGCTATGGAAGATGATAAACTGAGGTATCATAATAACTTGTCCTGGTATCATCATTGTAGAGAGCATAAGCATAAACACTATACGGCGACCACGATAACGCAAGCGCGAAAGCGAATATGCAACCACAGAAGAGCTAAGCACAACACCGATGGTAGCAGAGATGGCTAGTATGAAGGAATTGCGGAAAAATGTGGTAAATGTAACACCCGCAAAGCCGCTCCAGCCTACTTGGAAATTTTCTATGCCCTGCGCCCAGTCATTTGGGATAAGCGAAAGCGTACCAGAAAGTATCTCTACATTGTCACGAAATGAGCCAATGACCATCCAAAGAACAGGATAGACCATAGCAAAGCCAAATAAAGCTACCAGAATGTGATAAAAAGTCTTGCTTACTAATTTTTTAGTTGCCATATGTCATCCCCTCCTTTACTCATTGGCGTAGAATGTCCAGCGTTTGGACGTTAGCAAGATTATTGCAGTAGATACAGCGATGATTAATAGCAATATCCATGACATAGCAGATGCATAGCCCATATTGCGCCATACAAATGCGTGCTGGTATATGTAAAGAGCCACAAAGTTCGTGCCGCCAGCTGGTCCGCCGTTTGTGATAACAAAGGCTTGCGTAAATGTCATGAAAGCTGATATAGTCTGCATTACGAGGTTATAAAGGATAATCGGAGAAAGGCAGGGCAGGGTGATTTTGAAGAAAGCCTGCCACTTGTTCGCACCATCTATCTCTGCGGCCTCATAATACGATTCTGGGATATCTTTCAAGCCTGCCGCAAAGATTATCATTGCCGCACCGAACTGCCATACATTCATTAAAACAAGAGGGTATATAGCAAGCGAAACAGAGTCAAACCAAGCAACGCCGCTAAGACCAACTGCCTCAAAAATATTGTACACAACACCATTTTCTTGGAAGAGCTGTCCCCACACAAGGGCAACGGCTATAGAGCCGCCAATGAGTGTAGGCAGATAATACACAGAGCGGTAAAAATGCACGCCCTTCATCTTACGCGTAAGCACATATGCAATCATCAGCCCAAACACCATACGCACAGGTACAGACAAGAATACAAAACGGAATGTTACCATTACAGAATTATGAAAATCTGTAAAATTATTAAAGAATAGCCTAGAATAGTTGTCAAGCCCTATCCATGTGGGCACACGCCCTAGCTGAAAGTTTGTAAAAGAATAATATAAAGACATGCCCATAGGACCAACCATTAGAAATAAGAAGCCTATGATAAAGGGTGCGGCAAAGATATAGCCAGCCACAGCATCTTTATTCATAAAACGTGACATAAAATCACCTCATTTTTTTCAACAAAGGCGGGCGTAATAGTTACGTCCGCCTTTGTGAGACAGTTTGATTAAATTAGTTTTGCGACACTATGAACAATGCGAAATCTAGCAGGGCTTGAGCCGCCTCTTCTGGCGTTGCAAGACCAGTGATAACACGTTCTACTTGTGTGTTGATATGGTCTTCGATTTCTGCTTGACGTGGGTTACCAATAATATGACCCATACCATCTTCGTCACTTAGCTGACCAACCATAGAGATGAAAGCAAATGTTTGAGCAACGGCTTCGTCGGCATTAGCCTCAAGAGCATCACGAACATGATTCATGATAGGAATGCCGCGCTCTGCTTGCAGGATATTGTTAGCATCTATGCTATTAGCAAAGAAATCAAGGAACATAGCAGCAGCTTGCTGGCGACCTTCACAATCAGTTGTACTCATAGAGAACATTTGGCTGTTTACCACATTAGATGCTGCATAACCGCCTGGATGCCCAGGAAGAACTGTCATGCGAAGCTGACGGTTAGGGTCGTGCGCTTGCGCAGCATTGTTAAGTGCCACAAACTGGTTAGATGCTACATATGTCATAGCGGCTTGACCCATAGCGACAGGGTCGCCCTCAATATCTGTAATAAGCATCATTTGACCAACGTTTGGAGAAGCACCGGCCTCAACCATTGTTTGTCTCATGCGGAAATATTCAACCATTGTAGATGGATTGTCTATACCCAAAGCCCTGTCATCTGTTTCATGATACAACTCATAACCTTGCTGACGGATAAATTGCGTCAAAAGAATGCCTTCGTTTTGCCCCCAGTTACCAAAGCCCCAATGACCTTGAGAAGCCGCTATTTCAAGTGCGGCTGCTTCAAACTCTGCCCATGTCCAGTTGATATGTGGTAATGGTACGCCAGCGGCAACAAACATCGCTGGGTCGTATGCTATACCTTGAGCATTAACGCCATTAGAAAGACCGACTATGTAGCCACCAGCACTTGTTGTAATGTCGATAAATTCTTGCGTTGTGTTAGATGTGTCAATTACGCCGCTATTAATAAATGTGTTAAGCGGCAAGATATGGTCGCGATACTCAGGGTAGTTAGAACCAAGCTGGAACAAATCCCATACATCATTAGCGGCTACCCTTGTGTCAAGAGCTGTCCAATAGCCTGAAGAATCAAAGAATTCATACTCTACAGTGATGTTTGGGTGCAAATCCATAAACATATGGATAACTTCGCTTGTTCTGTCGTGGCGCAACTGAGAACCCCACCAAGCAATACCAATTGTTACATCTTCGCTACCATCAGCAACGCCAGCGGCCGTGATGTTACTACTGTCATCGCCACAAGCAGCAAAAACAAATACTGATACTACAGCAAGAGCCGCTACCTTAATCATGTTTTTAAAACGATTCATTTTAGTTCCTCCTTGATAATATCTCATTTTCATATTTTTTTACGCCTTCAAACCAGTCTGATTTGACAGACACATTATTTACTTGGCAAAAATAATTCCACACATCCCCAAAAGGCTGTGTTTTCAGTTCTTCTTGCATTATTAGCAATTCTGTTAGTCTTCCTTCTCGCTGTAACTCCGCCAGCTTATCATGGGGGGTGAGCAGAGCATACAGCAGAGCCTTCTGCGTAGCACGCACGCCTATAACCCAAGCAGCTATGCGGTTTATGCTGGCATCAAAGAAATCTAACCCAAGCAGAACCCTATTTGCACCATGCTTGATGACCTCACCCGCTATGGCGCGTATCTCGTCATCAAAAAGCACTACATGGTCGCTATCCCATCGCACAGGGCGTGTAACGTGCAGAGCCACCTTGTCAGAAAACGCCAGCATAGCAGATATTTTATCTGCCACATTTTCTGTGGGATGAAAATGACCGCTGTCTATGAGGCACATTATACCTCGGCTTGCGGCATAATTCATATAAAATTCATGACTACCTACTGTAAAGGATTCCAACCCTATACCAAACACCTTGGATTCTACAGATACAAACACTTTTTCTTTGTCATAATCGCAAGCAAGTATAGCATCTAAAGAATCTTTAAGCAGCTTGCGCGGGGTTTGCCTGTCTGCGGGAATATCCTTTGAGCCATCGGGTATCCAGATGTTTACAAGAGAATGTGTATCGAGTTCTCTTGCGAAATATTCAGCTATCTTTAAGCAAGCAATTCCATGGTCTATCCAAAACTTGCGTGTAGCATCATCGTAGCTAGAAAGCGTACCCTTCTCGGCTTTTGGATGTGAAAAATATGTAGGGTTAAAATCTAGTGCTAAGCTATGTTTTTTTGCAAACTCTACCCATTTTGAAAAATGCTTGGGTTCTAGCTTGTCGCGGTCATCATTGCCGTCTGTTATGGCGTAGCTTGCGTGCAGATTTAGCCTGTGCTTGCCAGGGATATAGGACAATGCCTCTGCGATATCATCCATCAGCTCCTCATGGTTTCGCGCCCGACCAGGGTAATTGCCTGTAACAGCCAAGCCTCCGCCAGAAAGCTTGTTGCCTTCAAAGCCCGCCACATCATCGCCTTGCCAGCAATGTATGGATATGGGGATTTGCGATAATGCCTGCACGGCTTGCGCGGCATCTACGCCAATTGCATTATACATTGCAGACACTTGTTCAAAACGATTTAGAATGCTGGTGTTCGTAATATCACCCCATTTCATGCCTTTTATTGAGTTTAGCATAAACCAAGGCACAAAAAAAGGACTATTTTTATGAAAATTGCCAACCGTTTTTGTGCAAATTGAAAATTGTTCACAAAAATGTCCAAATGCAACGAAAATATTTTTGATTTTCGTTGACTGATTAGTTCTAGTGTGGTACACTCAATCTACTCAATCACTGCAGGAAAGTGTATGTGTATCCAAATAGAAAGTTTATGGAGGGTATTATCCTCATAAGCCCTCCGATATTACAAGGAGGAAATATGGAAATAAAAATTCGTAGTTATTTAGATTCAGATTATGCCGGTTTTAAAGAGATGCTAACAACTTGTTTTCACCAAGATTATGATGAGCAACTTACCGAAGAACAGCTAGATAGATGGCAAAATGCGCTCGTAAGGCGAGCTACCGCCGAAATTGTTTTCTTAGATATACTGATTATAGATGATGTTGCTAAAGGCTTTATTTTGTATCAGATAGATTCACCAGAAAGTGATTGGTGTATTAAAGAAGGATATGGAACTATCCGTGAGCTTTATGTAGTGAAAGATTTGCGACATGCTGGTTATGGCAGAGCATTAACGATCCATGCCGAAAGCCGATTAAATCTAAAAAATATCAAAGGCTTGTATCTGACCAGTGAGGATGAAGCTATAGGGTTTTGGATAAAAATGGGATATAAAGATTCTGGCGAAATATGCTCTGAAAATGATAGTCCGATTTTTGTGAAATATAGCAGCATTACTTAAAAATAGCGTTAGTCGTGCGTGATACAGCCTTGTAATAGGTTGTATCACGCACGATTTTTGTTTTGTTATATAAAAAGGCTATAGTAAGATAATTCTATATGCGTATGCAGTTTCTAGCATCATCCAAATCCCTAAAAATACCAGCAACTATCATCTGCACAGCCAGATTCCCTATAGCGGTAGCTTCTATAGGGCCTGATATAATTTGCTTGCCCGTAGTCTCGGCTGTTAATTCATTAAGGAAATCGGCCTGAGAGCCACCGCCGATGATATGTAAATGACTAATACTTTTCCCCAAAAGCACCTCAATCTCACTAATAGACTTAGCGTAGCACGTCGCTAGGCTTTTGTATATCACTCGGGCAAACTCACCTGCGCTCTGCGGTATCTGCTGACCACTCTCGGCGCAAAAGTCCGCAATTTCGCCCATCATGGATGCAGGCGCAAAAAATCTGACATCTTCACAATCTATTACAGACTCTATTTTGGATATTCTTGCTAATTCATTTAGTTCTGCAAAGCCAATTTTGTCGCCCAATTCCTTTTTTACGGATTGAATAAGCCACATTCCCATAATATTCTTTAGAAAGCGGATGCTGTTGTTGTATCCACCCTCATTGGAAAAACCAGAATTTCGTGCATCTTCAGTTACTATAGGCAAGTCCAGCTCTGCACCCAAAAGCGACCATGTGCCGCTATTAAGGTATAACGAATTGGCTCTATGTACAATATCAAAAGGCACAGCGGTCACAGCGGATGCTGTATCATGGCTGGCGCATAACACAACTTTTGCAGTGAAGCCCACCTCATCAGCAATTTCTGCACTAAACTCGCCTACAAACTCACCAGGGTTATAAATTTCACCAAAAATGCGGCGGGGTAGGGCGAAAGTGTTGATTATAGAATCATCCCAGTTTCTTGTTTTGCCATTTAGCAGACCAGTGGTGCTGGCATTTGTGTATTCTGTCATCATATTACCTGTCAGTAGATAATTAAAATAATCAGGCAACAAAAGCAGACTATCCGCACGCTCCAATGTATCAGAATCCAGCTTTTTCATAGCCATGAGCTGGTATATAGTATTAAAGATATGGCTTGCTATGCCTGTTTTTTGAAAAAGCTCGGCACTAGAAATGGTTTGAAATGCAACCCCCTCCATGCCCTCAGTGCGACCATCACGATAGCTTACGGCATTTCCCATTCGCTCACCATCAACATCTAGCAGTACAAAATCCACACCAAAGCCATCTATAGATACAGTTTCAGGTATCTTACCTATATCTGCGCATTTTTTAACGCCGCGCACTATCTCGGCAAAAAGACGGTCTATATCCCAGCACATCACGCCATTTATGTCGATTATATCGTTCCTAAAATTATGAATAATCTCTGTATGTAGCTTGCCGCCATCATGCCAGCCCAAAATATGCCGGCCAGAAGATGCGCCAAGGTCTATAGCTAAAAAGTATCTCATAACTGCGCCCCTCCTTGTGAGCGTGACTTTTGGCGGTATTCTTTAGGCGACATGCCATATCGCCCCTTAAACTTCTTATGGAAAAAGCTAGAATTTTCGTAACCAATAATCTCCATCAATTCTGCCACCGAAATTTTTGTGTGTACAAGCAAATAGGTTGCCAAAGACATGCGCTTTTCATGCAATAATTCTTTGAAAGTCTTGCCTATCTGCCGCTTTATCTCCTTGCTAACCCACGCCATATCATAATTTTGCATCGCTGCAAATTCTGTTAGTGTTGCATCTTTGTATTTTGCGTCAATATATTTTAATACAGCCACAGCCAAGCTATCTTTGCTTGTTCCATCAACGCTTGTGCGCATCTTGTCCGCAAAATGCATTAACTGTACTAGCAAAAGTGCCATTGCACGTTGCTTTATAGAAAGCACGCCTTGGTCTACATTTTCTTCTGAAACATAGTATACCAATATCTCCACCAAATTTTGGATGGGCAATACGCCTGCTACGTTAAAATACAGATAGTTATAATTGCTATGACGCTGAAAAAGGCAACCAATAAGAAAGTCTGAAAGTGGGCTTTTTTCCTCCTCCAGCATGGCATACATCTGCTCAAAAAATTCGGGCAATATAATGAAATTTATGGCTATATCTTCTTCGCGGGCGGGCAAAATCTCATGTACGGCACGCTGGCTAAGAAATAGCAAGTCGCCTTCCTCTAGCCGAATAACCTCATCATTTACAATATGCGTTGTGTCACCTTGGCACATATAAACAACTTCTATGTAATTATGACGATGTTTAGGAAAATGCACAAACCTCGTATGGCGGCGCATCTCAATGAGTTTGCTGGCAGGTAAAAGCTTGCGGCCATCTATTACAAAATCCGCCATTTCTGTATATATTGCTGTGTCCACCTCGCCAGATTCTAGCACGCGCTCTTCTTCGGCAGTTATAGGCATTAATTTTTCTATAAGGCTCTTGTTCATTTGGTCGCAACACTCCCTTATGCCTGTACCAACTTAAATCCTAGCTCCTTGGCAATCCTGCGCAGTTTTGCCGCCTCTCCTGCTGTTACAATTGAGAAAACCTCTCCCTTTGCTCCCATTCTACCACATCTGCCTGCACGATGTAAATACCCAGCGGCATCATCAGGCAAATCAAGATTTATCACATATGAAAGCCCGCCAATATCTAGCCCCCTTGCGGCAATATCACTTGCTACCAAAAGCCGCGTGCGACCATTGCGAAAAGCATCCAAAGCTTGCTTTCTGCGCAATCTATCCGCTGTGCCATATAGTGGACTTGTGGAGAGCTTATGGTGATTAAGGCGGTCGGCTGTTTTTTCAATGGCAAAAGGTCTGTTGACAAAAATCATCGCCGCAGATATATTCTTGCCATGAATCAAACGCCGCATAATATCAAATTTGCTGCGTAGGTCGGTTTCGATGTAATAGTGTATGATATTCGCTGGCAAGGTAGTTGATGGCATCAGGATTTCGGGGTTTTTCATTAATGTCTCTGCCAAATTACGTGTCTTGTCAGGTATTTTTGCAGAAAATAGCAAAATCTGCCGCTCTTTGAGAGTGGACTTTATCAATCTTTCCACATCAGCAATGCTTTTATCGTCTATCAGCCTATCCGCCTCGTCAAAGACTAACGTCTTAACATGATGTACACTCAATTTCTTTTCTGCAATAAAATCCAAAATGCGCCCCAAAGAACCAACAATTATGCGCGGTTTTTTCTTTAGTGCATCCAGTTGGCGAGGCTTACTAGCGGAGCCTATAAGCAAAGCAACGCTCTCGGGGTCATCCGTAAGCCCGCTTGCTACCTTAGCTATCTGCACAGCCAACTCATGAGTGGGAGCGACAACAATAGCCTGCGCCGCCCTATTTTCTGGGTCTATACGAGCAATAATGGGCAAAAGAAATGCAAGCGTTTTGCCTGTACCTGTAGGCGATTGCGCAATAAGGTCGCGCCGCTCTGTTATTAAAGGTATCGCGCCCTGCTGCACTTCTGTCGGCTCTGTAATGTTTATGGCAGCGAGCTTATGCGTTAAGTTGCCGCCTATCAATGTATTAAAATCAAGATTCATATTTTCACCAAAAAGCAGGGGCGGCTCAAACGAGCTACCCCCACGAAATTTTTATTCCTGTTCTTCTTCGATATATTCTGTAGCCGCTACCACGCTTTCCACAGGGATATCATCTTCTTCCGTTAGCTCCGTGGACTGTGCGGTGTTCTCGGCTTGCTCTTCGTCATTATACTCTGTATAGCCATATCTGACAGGCGCATCATTTTCGCCCACAACATCTATATTACGATATAATGGCATACCAGTACCCGCAGGTATTAGCTTCCCGATGATAACATTTTCTTTAAGACCGATAAGTGGGTCCACCTTGCCCTTTATAGCGGCTTCTGTAAGCACTCTCGTGGTTTCTTGGAAGCTGGCAGCAGAAAGAAAACTATCCGTAGCAAGCGAAGCTTTGGTGATACCCAAAAGCACGCGGCTACCTTCCGCTGGCGTAAGCCCTTTGCGGGCAAGCTCGGCATTTTTCTCTTCATAATCCAACCAGTCAATCAAGCTACCAGGCAAAAATTGCGAATCACCATTTTCTTCCACGCGTACGCGCTTTAGCATTTGGCGCACAATCACTTCGATATGCTTATCGTTGATATCCACGCCCTGCAGGCGATACACGCGCTGCACCTCTTGTAGCATATAGTCTTGTACGCCGCGTAGACCTTTAATTTTAAGGATGTCATGCGGATAGATGCTACCTTCTGTAATCTCGTCGCCAGCCTCTACCACCTGACCACCTGTTACACAAATACGCGAGCCATAAGGGATAAGATATTCCTTGACATCGCCTGTTTGCGGATTGGTTATGATAACCTCGCGCTTTTTCTTGTTATCAGAAATGCCGACAATTCCGCCAAATTCAGCGATAATAGCAAGACCTTTAGGCTTTCTAGCCTCGAAAAGCTCTTCAACCCTTGGCAGACCCTGTGTGATATCTTCGTTAGAAGCAACGCCGCCCGTATGGAAATTACGCATTGTAAGCTGTGTACCAGGCTCGCCGATGGATTGAGCTGCGATAATACCAACAGCCTCGCCTGTACGCACAGGACGACCGCTTGCCATATTAGCACCATAGCATTTGGAACATAGACCTATCTTGCAACGGCAAGTAAGGATAGTGCGTATAAAGACTTCGCGAACGCCAGCAACCTCTACGGCAGTAGCAGCATCTGGTGATATTATACTGTCTGCCGCAACAATCATCTCATCCGTCTCTGGATGACGTATCTCATTGATGCTCCAACGCCCCGTAATGCGGTCACGCAATGATTCTATCACTTCGTAGCTATCACTATCTGCTATTGCCTTATCTGTAAAGGCAGAAACCCACATGCCAGGTTTTTCTGCATTACTGCCGACACAATCATCCTCACGAATAATGATATCCTGCGAAACATCAACCAGACGGCGGGTAAGATAGCCCGAGTCAGCAGTTTTAAGGGCTGTGTCAGACAGTGTTTTACGCGCACCATGAGCAGAAAGAAAATATTCTAGTACCGACAAGCCCTCGCGGAAATTGGATTTAACAGGTAGCTCAATAATCTCGCCAGAAGGCGAACTCATAAGACCGCGCATACCAGCAAGCTGCTTTATCTGCGCTTTAGAGCCGCGCGCACCAGATGTTGCCATCATTTGGATATTATTAAATTCTCCAAGTCCCTCAATGAGATTATCAGCGATGGTGTCACTCGCCTTATTCCAAATTTCAATAACACGCACATGACGCTCCTCATTGGTCATAAGACCGCGGCGGAACATACGTGTCACATTTTCTACTTCCTTTTCTGCACCCTCTATAATCTCGGCTTTGCTAGCAGGTATCTCCATATCGGATATGGATACTGTAAGCGCACCCTTAGTGGAGTATTTAAAGCCAAGGTCTTTCATTCTATCAAGCACCACAGCGGTTTCTGTGAAACCATAGGTATTTATGCATCTTTCAATAATGCCCTGCAGAGACTTTTTGTCACATATAAAATCTATTTCGTATTTAAAAATATTCTCAGGAATGCTACGGTCTATGAAGCCTATGTCTTGCGGGATAGCTTCGTTAAAGATGACGCGACCAACGGTAGTGTCTACCAAGCGACTTTGCATCTCGCCGTTTATCTCCATAATTCTGCGTACCTTAATTTTTGCGTGCAAGGTAATGAGGTGATTATCATAAGCAAGCATAGCTTCTTCTTCATCTTTGAAGATTTTGCCCTCGCCCATATCGCCTGTTTTTTCAATGGTTAGGTAATAAATACCAAGAACCATATCTTGTGATGGAACAGTAATAGGCGCACCGTCAGAAGGTTTTAGCAGATTGTTTGGTGATAGCATAAGAAAGCGGCATTCTGCTTGCGCCTCAACAGAAAGCGGCAAATGCACAGGCATCTGGTCGCCGTCAAAGTCAGCGTTAAATGCAGAACATACTAGCGGATGAATTTTGAGAGCCTTACCTTCTACAAGCACAGGTTCAAAGGCCTGTATGCCCAATCTATGAAGGGTAGGCGCGCGGTTAAGGATAACAGGATGCTCTTTAATAACATCCTCCAAAACGTCCCAAACGCGCTCCTCTAACCGCTCAACCATGCGCTTAGCGGACTTTATATTATGAGCCTCGCCCATTTCTACAAGGCGTTTCATAACAAATGGCTTAAACAACTCAATTGCCATCTCTTTAGGTAGGCCACATTGGTAAATCTTGAGATTTGGTCCAACTACGATAACAGAACGTCCAGAATAGTCCACACGTTTGCCTAGAAGGTTTTGACGGAAACGACCCTGCTTGCCCTTTAACAAGTCAGAAAGCGACTTTAGCGGTCTGTTGCCAGGGCCTGTAACAGGGCGACCACGGCGACCATTATCTATAAGTGCATCCACAGCTTCTTGTAACATACGCTTCTCGTTGCGTACAATGATTTCTGGCGCACCAAGGTCTAAAAGACGCTTTAGGCGGTTATTGCGGTTTATTACGCGACGATAAAGGTCGTTAAGGTCAGATGTAGCAAAGCGACCACCATCAAGCTGAACCATAGGGCGCAAATCTGGTGGAATAACAGGCACAGCATCTAAAATCATCCAACCAGGATGATTGCCAGAAACGCGGAAAGACTCGATAACCTCAAGCTTTTTAAGAACACGTACACGCTTTTGACCCACAGCTGTTTTTAGTAGAGCCTTTAGCTCGCCGCTTTCGCGCTCCAAATCTATAGAGTCAAGCAGTTCTTTAACGGATTCTGCGCCCATGCCAACACGGAATGTACCGTCGCCAAACTTTTCTATAGCATCGCGGTATTCTTTTTCAGTCAACAACTGCTTGTAGCTAAGCCCAGTATCCATAGGGTCTAGCACTACGTAACTAGCAAAATAAAGTATTTTTTCCAAAGAACGAGGCGACATGGCTAAAATCAAGCCCATGCGGCTAGGTATGCCGCGGAAATACCATATATGCGATACGGGAGCGGCAAGCTCTATATGTCCCATTCGCTCACGGCGCACCTTTTTCTTTGTTACCTCAACGCCGCAACGGTCGCAAACAGTACCTTTGTAGCGTATGCGCTTGTATTTGCCGCAGTGGCATTCCCAGTCCTTATCAGGTCCAAAAATACGTTCACAAAACAGCCCATCTCGCTCAGGCTTTAACGTACGGTAGTTGATAGTCTCTGGTTTCTTGACTTCGCCGCGACTCCATTCCCTGATTTTTTCAGGAGAAGCCAAGCCAATCTTTATAGAATCAAAAACAACGGAACTCTCCATATTTCTCTCTGCTAAAGCGTTTGTACCAGTTACATTCACCTAAACATCAGCCCCTTCCGCAAAGTCTTCGTCCGTTTCATCTTCGTCTTCATACATCTCTTCGTCTTCATCAATTTCGTCAACCACATTCATGCCAAATGCTGCCAAAGCACCTTCCAAACTCGCATCTTCCAAGTCATCATTACTAGATTCATCGGCTGTCTCGTCGCTGTCATCAAAGTCATCGTCGGCTACTTCTAGCACCTTTTCCAAAAGCCCAGTCACACCGCCATCTTGGAAGTCCGCAAAGCTACGATTAACTTTTTTAACGAAAGACGATTCATCGTTTTGCGCGGAAGGCTCTATGCCTTCTATATTCACATTTAGGTCGTCTACATCTTCTATCATTTCTTTTATCTCTACTTCTTGGTTATCATCCTTTAGCACGCGTACGTCCAAGGCTAGAGCTTGAAGTTCTTTTAGCAATACTTTAAACGATTCTGGCACACCTGGTTCTGGGATGTTTTCACCTTTAACAATAGCTTCATAAGTTTTGACACGCCCTACGATATCATCAGATTTAACCGTCAATATCTCTTGCAGCGTATACGCCGCGCCATACGCCTCCAAAGCCCAAACCTCCATCTCACCAAAACGCTGGCCACCAAATTGGGCTTTACCGCCCAAAGGTTGTTGCGTAACAAGCGAGTATGGACCAGTGGAACGCGCATGAATCTTATCATCTACAAGGTGATGTAGCTTTAGATAATGCATATAGCCAACAGTAACAGGGTTGTCAAATTGCTCGCCGCTACGCCCGTCACGAAGCTGTATCTTGCCATCACGATTTATAGGAACACCTTTCCATTCGTCTATATGACCGCGGTTGCCCTGCAATTGCTCAAAAATATCTGGCTCAAGAATAGATTTCCATTTATTTACAAACTTTTCTTCTGTTAAGTTCAAATAATCATCTGCCAAGTCAAGCGTATCCATGATATCTGCGCCATTTGCGCCATCAAACACAGGGGTTGCCACTTTCCAATCAAGTACCTTTGCAGCCAACCCAAGGTGAACCTCCAAAACTTGCCCAATATTCATACGAGACGGTACGCCAAGCGGATTTAGCACGATATCTAGCGGTCTGCCATTTGGTAGAAAAGGCATATCTTCCACAGGTAACACACGAGAAATAACGCCCTTGTTACCATGGCGACCAGCCATCTTATCGCCCACGGATATCTTACGCTTTTGAGCTATATAAACACGCACAACCTGATTAACGCCAGGTGGCAATTCATCACCACTTTTGCGGCTAAATACTTTAACGTCAACAATTATGCCAGATTCACCATGCGGCACACGCAAAGAGGTATCGCGCACCTCACGCGCCTTTTCGCCAAAAATAGCGCGAAGCAGACGCTCCTCTGCCGTTAGCTCTGTCTCGCCCTTTGGCGTCACTTTGCCTACCAAAATATCATTAGGGCGCACCTCTGCGCCAATACGGATAATACCATCGCTTCCAAGGTCTTTCAACGCATCATCGCCCACATTTGGTATATCGCGTGTTATTTCTTCTGGTCCTAGCTTGGTGTCTCTTGCTTCGCTTTCGTATTCTTCTATGTGGATAGACGTGTAAACGTCTTCTGCCACCAGTTTTTCGCTTAACAGAATAGCATCCTCGTAATTATAGCCTTCCCATGCCATAAACCCTATCAATGGGTTTTGACCAAGCGCAAGCTCACCATCACGCGTGCTTGGGCCATCAGCAATAATGTCGCCAGCTTTTACAGTGTCGCCTTCGCGAACAATAGGACGTTGGTTTATACATGTGCCTTGGTTAGAGCGTGTGAATTTCACTACTTTGTAATAATCCTTAGCACCAGTTTCGGTTTTTACAATAATGGAATTTGCAGACACATGGTCAACAGTGCCATCGTTTCTGGCGATGATACAAACACCGCTATCCTTCGCGGTTTTATACTCCATGCCTGTACCGACAATCGGAGAATCTGTACGCAAAAGCGGCACAGCCTGACGTTGCATATTAGAACCCATAAGTGCGCGCGAAACGTCATCATTTTCCAAAAACGGAATAAGAGCTGTAGAAACAGACACAATCTGTTTAGGCGAAACGTCCATTAAATCAACGTCTTTTACAGCAAACTCGTTTATCTGGTCTTTATAGCGACCAGGCACGCGAGCATCCACAAACTCGTTATTTTCGTTCAATATAGCGGTAGCTTGCGCTACAACATAGTTTTCTTCCTCATCTGCCGTAACATATATAAATTCATCCATCATACGCGGAATTTCAGCGTCTTTGTCTACTTTGCGATAAGGAGCTTCGATAAAGCCATACTCATTAATACGCGCATAAGTAGCAAGGGAATTTATCAAGCCGATATTTGGACCCTCTGGCGTTTCAATAGGACACATGCGGCCATAATGGCTATCATGAACGTCGCGCACTTCAAAAGATGCGCGGTCGCGGGAAAGACCACCAGGCCCAAGCGCAGAAAGCCTACGCTTATGAATAAGCTCGCCAAGCGGGTTTGTCTGCTCCATAAACTGTGACAATTGGCTACTGCCAAAGAACTCCTTAACAGCCGCTGTAACAGGGCGGATGTTAATAAGAGCTTGCGGTGTAATGCCTTCTAGGTCTTGAATGGTCATGCGCTCACGAATAACACGCTCCATACGGGATAGACCAATGCGGAATTGGTTTTGTAAAAGCTCGCCCACAGCACGTATGCGGCGATTACCGAGATGGTCTATATCATCACGATTACCAATGCTGTAATCCAGACCAACTATATAGTTAATAGACGCCATCATGTCATCTACAGTGATATGCTTTGGTACAAGTTTACCTTTATTGGCCTTGAGAGCCAAAATAAGTTCTGCATCATCCTCATGCTGCTCCATAAGCATCATAAGTGCAGGGAAATGCACTTTTTCCTTTATGCCGACTGCCGCTGGTTCTATATCGCGCATAGCAAGAAAACCATCTATAGAAACGGTATTGTTTGTAAGTATCTTTGTAGAAACCTCTTCGTCGCCACGAATAGCCTTAACCCAAACAAAGCCAGCACCACTGTTTTGTATGGTATCTGCCATATCAAGTGTAATTGTTTCACCAGCACGCGCTATTACTTCGTCCGTGATAGGATTAATAACATCCTGTGCCAAAACTTGTCCTTTTGCACGGCTACGGAGAGCAAGCTTTTTGTTAAATTTATAGCGACCAACCTTTGCTAGGTCATAACGCTTAGGGTCAAAAAACATGCTACGCAAAAGAGATTCGGCACTCTCCACCGTTGGTGGCTCGCCAGGTCTAAGGCGTTTATATACTTCTAAAAGCCCCTCATCCTTGTTTTTGCTGACATCCTTTTCTATAGTAGCCATCAACTTCGGCTCTTCGCCAAAAAGCTCAATAATTTCAGCATCCGTAGCAACACCCATAGCGCGGATGAAGCATGTAACAGGGATTTTGCGTGTTCTATCTACACGAATAGAGAAGATATCGTTAGAATCCGTCTCATATTCTAGCCACGCGCCGCGGTTTGGTATAACAGTAGCGGTAAGAAGTTGCTTACCAACCTTATCATAATCAATGTTATAATAAATACCAGGCGAGCGCACAAGCTGAGAAACCACAACACGCTCCGCACCATTGATGATGGAAGTGCCTGTATCCGTCATTAGAGGAAACTCGCCCATAAAGATTTCTTGCTCTTTAATCTCGCCTGCATCCTTATTACGCAGACGCGCCTTTATACGCAAAGGAGCGGCATACGTAGCATCCCGCTCTTTACATTCTTCTATAGTGTATTTTGTGTCCTTTTCGTCTAAATAATGACCAGCAAACTCTAGCACGAGAGTTTCGCCATAATTGGTAATGGGCGAAATATCGTTAAAGACCTCATCCAGCCCTTCTTCTAAAAACCAGCGATAGCTGTCCTTTTGAACCTCTATGAGGTTTGGCATGGACAAAATCTCGTCAATCTTGGAATAGCTCATACGGTTTACGCCGCCGCTTTGCAGCTTGCGTATTCTGTTTTTCTCCATAGCGCGCATCTACTCCCTTTGCCTTAAAATTATGAAACTTTTCGGTTGCCAAAATCTATATAAAAATTATCTTGATTTTTTTTGTAAGCTGTGATATACTAATCGCAGATGGTGGAGGCATATGATGTTTTATCACATGCAAAATCTACAGACCTCAATTATAACATGCCTTTTTTTCCGTGTCAAGAGGTATTTTTCACATTATTTAGCAAATATCCCGTATATAATAAATGTTAGGGGCTTATCTTTTATGGGATAGGCTTTTTGTCATTATAGAGAATGTGGGCATGAATTACCTTTTTTATACATTCCATAAAATTTGGAGGAATTATGAGAATATTAATAATAAATGCAAGCGAAGAACACCTGACAACAGCCGCACGCATACGCAGATTAGACGAGACCGCAAAAATAATTTTGGTACACGAAACAGGCGACACCCCAGCAACGGTCGAGCTACGCCAAAAATACCGTGTGGATGTGAGGTCGAACACACGCTTTGTTTCTGCGGATATGGGCTATGCCAATGTGGCTACATTGGAGGATAGGCTTACACAGCATGTATATAATGAAGAATTTGATAAGATTGTTAATACAGAGCAGTATATAGCAAGCCATAACTTCAACAATACAGGTTCTTATGATTCTGATATAGCGGTGCATTTGTCTACACTTGGGCAAATAGCTATGGTGAAGGTTGGCGAGGCAAAGGCTCGCGGCAGACACATTGCGGATGAACTTTATGGGCGCGTGATGCGTGAGCAAAAGCCGATAGAAATACACACAGCAGATACGGAGGGCTTGAAGCTAGCATTTTTTGGGCATACAGAAGCAAGCTTAAATGCACAGCAAATATCGCATATGTATAGCATCCTTCCTATAGAGGGTGGATTTCTGAAACTAATTTATGACGATGTAGGCAATATCTTAGGTTTTGCGGTACTTGGGCAAAGCGGGGATGTGATGAGCTATGCGGATGTGATGTCGGTTCTTGTAAAAATGGGCGGCAATATTCAGAATATGGTACACATGGAGCTCACAAGCAACAAAAACCCCTTGACAATCCTAGGCAAAATAGCACAGAATGTTATTGAAAAGCGGCTTTCTATGGCATATGCAGATGAACTAAAGAACATGAACAGCGCAGATACTGTGCTACTGGATGTACGCCATCAGCTAGAATATATGGCTTATCACATCGGTGATTCAATCAACATTCCGCTGGAGAATCTGCGCGATAGCATATATAGGCTAGAGCGCATGAAGGAAATTATTACCATTTGTAATGACGGCAAAGAAAGCTATCTTGCCGCACGAATATTGATGGCGCATGGCTACAAAGTGCGGCATCTTACGGGTGGGCTGGTGTATGCAAAGCCGATAATATCGCAGGGGCAAACTGTGTTTGCCAGTTATTCCATAAAGGATTAGGAGATGACCGATGACCAGACAATTCGTACATCTGCACAACCACACAGAATACAGCCTCCTAGACGGCTCAGCAAAAATCGTCGAAATGGTGCAAAGGGCAAAAGACCTTGGGATGGACTCCATTGCCATCACCGACCACGGTAGCCTCTTTGGCGCGATACATTTCTACAAAGCTGCAAAGGCTGTTGGCATCAAGCCTATAATGGGCTGCGAGGTATATGTGGCATCTGGCAGCCGCCATGATAAAGAAAACAAGCCTAGCAATTTTGCATACCATCTTGTGCTTTTGGCAGAAAACAACGAAGGCTGGCGCAATCTCATGAAGCTTGTAAGCATGGGGCATACTGAGGGCTTCTATTACCGCCCGCGCATAGATTTGGAGCTTTTGCGCGAGCATAATGAGGGGCTTATATGCCTTTCTGCCTGCTTGGCAGGGCCTGTAGCAAAAAATATCCTCAATGTATCATACGAACGCGGTAAACAAGAAGCGGTTACATATAAAGAGATTTTTGGCAAAGATAGATTTTTTCTGGAAATACAAGGAAATGGCATGCAGGAGCAAAATTTGGTAAATGACTCGCTGATACGCATGAGCAAAGAGCTAGACTTGGATTTGGTAGCAACAAACGACTGTCATTACCTCTATGCAGATGATGCAAAGGCGCATGAGGTGCTGGTTTGCATACAAACAGGCAAGACGATGCTGGATGACAACCGCTTGGAGTTTAATAGCAACGAATTTTATCTAAAATCACCAGAGCAAATGTGGGACACCTTTGAATATGCTTCATCCGCATTAGAAAACACTGTAAAAATCGCTGAACGTTGCAATGTAGAAATTAATTTTCATGAATACAAGCTGCCAAAATATGACACACCAAACAACCGTGATGCGGCAGAATTTCTTAAAGAAATCACAATGGCGGGGCTTGTTCGTCGCTATGGACAGGTGGAGCAAAAACATATAGAGCGTGCGGAATTTGAGCTAGGAACAATAAACTCCATGGGCTTTAATGATTATTTTCTTGTTACATGGGATTTTATCAATTATGCGCATAATAAAAACATAGCCGTAGGCCCTGGGCGCGGCACATCCGCAGGTAGCATAGTGGCGTATGCACTGGGCATTACAAATATTGACCCATTGCTCTATGACCTTAATTTTGAGCGTTTCCTTAACCCTGAGCGCATATCAATGCCAGATATTGACATAGATTTCTGCTACGAACGCAGGCAAGAGGTTATTGACTATGTTGTAGAAAAATATGGCAAGGATAGGGTGGCTCAGATAATCACCTTTGGAACTATGGGTGCAAAAGCTGTAGTGCGCGATGTGGGACGTGGCTTGGGTATGCAATATGCCGAGGTGGATGTTATAGCAAAAATGATACCTTTTGCGCTTGGCATGACCATTGAGCGCGCCTTGGAGATGAGTCCAGAGCTGGCGCGTGAATATCGTGAAAATGAAAAAGCCACAGAGCTTATAGATATGGCGCGCCGCCTAGAGGGCTTGCCGCGTCACGCTTCGACACATGCGGCGGGCGTGGTTATTTCTGATGCCCCGCTGGTAACGCATGTGCCGCTAAACACAAATGATGGCGTTATCACAACGCAATTTGATATGAACACATTAGAAGAGCTGGGGCTACTAAAAATGGACTTTCTTGGCTTACGCACACTTACGGTGATACGCCATACTGTGGACGAGGTGGCGAGAAGGCATGGCGTGCAAATAGACCTAGATAAAATTGACATGGAGGATACCAAGGTCTTTGAAGCCATATCCGCAGGGCGCACAGAAGGTATGTTCCAACTAGAATCCCGCGGCATGACATCACTGATGAAAGAGCTAAAACCTGCCAGTGTTACAGATTTAATGGCGGGCATAGCATTGTTTCGCCCAGGACCCATGGAATTCATCCCAAAATATGTGCGAAGCAAACACAATGCAGCGGCTGTGACATATACGCATCCTTTGCTAGAGCCTATTTTGCGCGAAACGTATGGCTGCATTGTGTATCAAGAGCAAGTTATGCAGATTGTGCGCGACCTTGGTGGCTATAGCTGGGGACGAAGCGACCTTGTGCGCCGCGCCATGTCCAAAAAGAAAAAGGATGTAATGGAGCAAGAAAAGGCATACTTCATACATGGCATAGAAGGTGAAGTGCCTGGGGCTGTGGCGAATGGCATACCAGAAGCTGTAGCCGAAAAAATCTTCAAAGAAATGGAAGATTTTGCAGAGTATGCTTTTGGCAAAGCGCATTCTGCGGCATATGCTACCATAGGTTATCAAACAGCATGGCTAAAGATTCATTATCCCGCTGAATTTATGGCGGCATTAATGACATCTGTTATGGATAGAGCTGATAAAATTGCAGAATATATAGGTGAATGTAAAAAAATGGGGCTGGAGCTATTGCCGCCTGATGTAAACGAGAGCTTGGCGCGCTTTACGGTAGTAGACTACGAAGGCAAGCCCGCCATACGATTTGGCATGAATGCCATAAAAAACCTAGGAAGACCAACTGTATCAATCATAGTGGCAGAGCGTGAAAATAGCGGGAAATACAAGACCTTAACGGAATTTATCAATAGATTGCAAAGTGTTGAAGCAACCAAGTCAGCAGATTTGAATAAACGTGGATTGGAAGCATTGATAAAGGCTGGAGCTTTTTCGTCTTTTGGCGGCACGCGTAGCCAGTATATGGCTGTGTATGAAAGGTTTTTATCAGGTTCGCAAAATAGCCGAAAAAGCAATATGGCAGGGCAAATTTCGCTTCTAGATATGAGCTTTGATGATGACGAAGGTGCGGGCGAGGTATTTCAAGACGAGCTACCTAAAATCGAAGAATTTCCGATTAAAAAGCTACTGGAAGATGAAAAAGAGGTTCTTGGTATTTATGTAAGTGGTCATCCCTTGATGGATTACGAGGATTATTTAAAACGACATATAAGCGCGACCAGCGCAGATTTTGTGTATAATGAAGACGAAGAAATTACTGGTCAAAGCGGTAATTTGGAAGATGACCAAAAGGTAATTGTTGGTGGCATAGTGTCCAAGAAAAATATTGTATATACAAGGCGCGATAACAAGCCCATGTGCTTTATTACGATAGAGGATTTAAAAGGCTTTTTGGAGGTTGTGGTTTTTCCGAATTTATATCATATACATGGGAGTAAGCTGGTAGAAGGAGCTGCTGTGCTTGTAGAGGGTAAGGTGAATATAAAAGAAGAACAGGCGAGTGTTGTTGTATGTGAAACTCTACGCTTTTTGGAAAAAGATGGAGATGTATCAGAAACTCTTTGGCTAAAAATTGAAAAGGACAAGCATATATCTATGGAAGATATAATAGCAATACTTTCGCGCTATGGAGGTCTTGCGCCTGTGATGATATACGATGAGGCAAGCGGCGAGCGAAAGAAGGTTGCAGAGAGATATTGGATAAACAGTAAGAATGAAGACCTGTTACATAGCTTGAAGGGCTTGCTGGGAGATGGATGTGTGGTGTTGAAATGAAGCACAAGACATCATTAATGAATTGAAGGAAGGATTGAAAAACATGAGAAAAGTTGATACAAGAAAGAAAATAGGGATATTAACATCTGGTGGCGATGCGCCAGGCATGAATGCTGTCATACGCGCCGTTGTGCGCACTGCCATGTATCATAATATACAGGTTTTTGGAATTTTGCGCGGCTATGAAGGCTTGATAAGTGCAGACTTCCATGAAATGACATCAAAGGATGTATCTGACATAATCCATCGTGGCGGCACAATACTGCGTACAGCCCGTAGCGAAGAGATGATGACAGAGGAAGGCGAGAAAAAAGCGGCACAGGTGTGCAATGTGCTGCAATTAGATGCGTTGGTGGTTATAGGCGGTGATGGCTCGTTGACGGGTGCATCCAAGCTAGCTCGCCATGGCGTAAACGTTATTGGAATACCTGCCACCATTGACCTAGACCTAGACTGTTCCGAATACACTATAGGTTTTGACACTGCTGTAAACACAGGCATGGAAGCCATAAACAAAATCCGCGACACATCAAGCTCTCATGAGCGTTGCTCTGTGGTGGAGGTTATGGGGCGCGGGTGTGGGCAGATAGCTCTATGGTGTGGTGTTACTGGCGGTGCAGAAGAAATAATGATACCAGAATACAAAGACATAAACCTGGATGCCGTAATACGCCAGATTATGGAAAATCGTGGTAAAGGCAAGAACCACAACCTTGTGCTTGTAGCGGAAGGCATAGGCGACAGCTACAACATCTCTGTTGAAATAGAAAAAATTACGGGCATAGAAACCCGCTCTATTATTCTGGGGCATCTACAGCGCGGCGGCATACCTACGGCGGTAGACCGTATGCACGCTAGCATGATGGGCTATAAGGCTGTTGAACTTTTCGTGGGCAGTGCAAAGAATAGGGTGGTTGTTATGAAAGGCGGCAAATACACAGATTTGGATATTTTTGAAGCTTTGGAAGAAAAAAAGCCCTATAATCATGAACTTTATGATATAATAAAGATATTGTCGATATAAAGAATTGCAGGAGGAAATGTATTATGAGAAAAACTAAAATTGTAGCAACCCTAGGGCCAGCCACCAATGATGTAGAAACCATCAAGCGGCTGATTAATGCGGGACTAAACACCGCCCGCATCAACTTTTCTCACGGCAACTTTGATTCGCACACAGATGTGGTCAATAATCTTAAAGCTGCACGGGAAGAAATGGGCGCACCAGTTGCATTGTTGCTGGACACTAAGGGTCCAGAAATACGTATAAGGACCTTTAAAGACGGCGATATAAGCCTGAAAAAAGGGCAAAAATTCACGCTAACTACAGATGATGTGGATGGTGACATAAACATTGTTTCTGTGACCTACGAAGAGCTTCCGAATGATGTTCAGGTGGGCAGCAAAATTTTGTTGGATGATGGGCTGATAGAGCTACGTGTCTCTGCTGTTATTGGCAATAATATTGAGTGCATAGTTGGCAATGATGGCGAATTGGGCAACAATAAAGGCGTAAATCTGCCTGAAACCCACGTTTCTTTGCCTTCTCTTACCCAAAAGGACATTGACGACATAAAATACGGCATACGTATGGGTTTTGACTTTATTGCTGCTTCTTTTGTGCGCACGGCGAAGGATGTGCTGGAGATACGTCAGGTGCTTGAAAAAAATGATGGTTCGCACTTACAAATCGTTGCCAAAATTGAGAACCGCGAAGGCGTTGAAAACTTAGAATCTATACTGGAAGTGGCAGATGGCATAATGGTTGCCCGCGGCGACATGGGCGTGGAAATTCCGCCAGAGGAAGTGCCGCTTATCCAAAAATGGATGATAGAAAAATGCAATATGGCGGGCAAGCCTGTTATAACAGCAACACAGATGCTAGAATCTATGATAAACAACCCTCGTCCAACTCGTGCAGAAGCCAATGACGTAGCAAATGCCATCTTTGATGGAACGGATGCCATAATGCTTTCTGGCGAGACAGCAAAGGGTAACTATCCTGTGGAAGCTGTAAAGATGATGGATAGAATAGCGCGTCAAGTAGAAAGTAGCGAGGAGTATGCCCAAGCTATGCGCCAACATGGCGATAAGGGCGTGGTAAATGTTACCAATGCCATCACATATGCCACACATACCATAGCCGCAGACCTTAATGCTGCCTGTATAGTAACGGTAACAAAATCTGGCTATTCTGGGCGCATGGTAGCAAAATATCGTCCAAACTGTACAATACTGGTAGTGGCAACTAATGAAACAGTATGGAGGCAAATGTCGCTTGTATGGGGCGTTGTAGCTGTTACCACAGGCATGGTAGATAGCGACGATGAGCTTTTTGAAGTAGCGGGCAAATGCGCTATGGACACAGGGCTTGCTAAAAATGGTGACCTTATCGTTATTGTGGCTGGCGTACCTGTTGGTGTAGCTGGCACAACGAACCTTGTTAAGGTGCAGGTTGTAGGGCATGTGCTTGTGAAAGGGCGCGGCAATAGCACAGGTCTTGGTCGAGTAATTGGCCGCACTGCCGTTATCAGACCCTCTGAGGATGCTGGTCGCCGCTTCCGCGATGGAGACATACTCGTTGCATCCCAAACAAATGATTCCATGATGGACTATGTACGCAAAGCTGGGGCTGTGGTTGTCGGCACAGACCAAAACCTAAGCCAAACCCATGCCGAAATAGCCTGTAAAGCCCTAAGAAAGCCGCTAATAGTGTGCACTGAAAGAGTGATTGACCTAATTCATTCTGGGGTGACAGTTACTATTGACTGCGAAGAAGGTTTCGTGTATAATGGAACTCTAGGGATAGATAAAAGCAACGAATAATTAATAGTGAAAAATTAATAATAAATGAAAGTTCCTGAAATGTGCGCTAGCCTTTATTTTGAACCTACATTTTCGATAAGGGATTCCGATTGTCAGACGGTGTATGACAGGCCTCATCCTAACTCCTATGCAAATAGGGCAGGGGAAGTCAAAAGCCAGAAATAGGAAACCCACCTGGCTATAGCTAGGGCGTCAAAATGGGGTAACGGCATTTTGGGGCTTTTTGTATTCTTGCAAAAAGGCGGTACATAATGACCAAAATAATCAAAAGACCCTACAGAGACCTAATAGATTTCAAGAAAGTATATGACTTTATGGTAAGCATCTACGAAAAAGACTGGCAAAACGGTGCGGCAGCCCCTGCCTTTGAATATTCTCAGCTACTTTTTTGGACAGACCACACTCAAGACCATAGAAATGCAATTTGGGAAGAAGATGGATGCATTATTGGGCTATGCTGGTATGAAACGCAAGTTGGGGAGGCGTATTTTAATTTAATGCCTGGCTATGATGCTATTATCCCTGATATGCTAGAACACGCGCAAAAACGGCTTAGCAAAGAAGACGGGAGCTTACGGCTCTGTATTTATGGCGGACAAGAGGGGATAATCAAAGAGGCGAAAAACCAAGGCTATCAAATGATTGATAAGCGCGTAGATGGGGTTTATGACTTTGCGAAAGATATGCTCAACTACCAGTTGCCAAAGGGTTATCATTTTAAGCCGCTGACCGAATGTAACCGCCTAGAGCTGCAAAATGCTACTTGGCGGGGCTTTAATAATGAAGGAGATTCGGAAGGTGGGGTTGAGGCAGTATTGCGCTTTGATGCCGCGCCTCATAGAACCCCAGAGCTAGATGTGGTGATTGTAGATGATGAGGGCAACTATGCCTGTTATGCAATGATGTGGTATGTACCACAAAATAATCTAGCGTTTTTAGAGCCGTTTTGCACAGAACCTAAGCACAGAGGTAAAGGACTCGCTGCGGCGGCACTTTCGGAGCTTGTGCGAAGAACAAAGTCGCTTGGTGCTACGCATATGACAGGTGGTAGTAATGAGTTCTATTTCAAAGTGGGCTACGACCCTTTGATTGCAGTAACAATATGGGAAATGTCTAAGAAATGAGGGATTACGTGGATTCTGCTTTTAGCAAACGCTTTGTAAGTATAGAGCCTATAAACAAAGGTTGGTCAGATGATAAAAAATACTGCGCAATAGATGCAGATGGAATCAAATATTTGCTACGAGTATCACCAACATCCCGTCACGAATCGCGCAATAGACTTTTTGGGCTAATGCAAGAAGTGGCGGCACTTGGCGTGCCGATGTGTTTGCCCATAGATTTTGGCACTTGTGATGATGGGGTGTATCATATACATAGTTGGATTGACGGTGAAGATTTGGGGCAAAAGTTACCGCAACTGTCAAAATCAGAGCAATACGCACTGGGCGTAAAATCTGGTCAGTTTTTAGAGAAAATTCATACCCTTTCTGCGCCAAAAGAGCAAGAAGATTGGGCTATACACTTTAATCGTAAAGTGGACAGAAATATCGCAAAATATATGGAATGCGGCTTTAAATTTGATGGCGACCATCACATTCTGAACTATTTGGAGCAAAATAGGCATTTGCTTGAGGGCAGGCCTCAATGCTTTCACCATGGTGATTATCACGTAGGTAATATGATGTTGGAGCAGGGAAAGCTAATGATTATAGACTTTGACCGCTACGATTTTGGCGACCCATGGGACGAGTTTAACCGCATTGTGTGGAGCGTTGCCGCTAGCCCTTATTTTGCCAGCGGTCAGCTCATGGGCTATTTTGGTGGGAAGCCACCTTTGGCGTTTTTTCGTCTTTTGGCATATTATATAGTAAGCAACACCATGGCATCTATACCTTGGGCGATAGCTTACGGGCAAGATGAAATAGACACAATGCTAAAGCAAAGTCAAGATGTACTTGCATGGTTTGATAATATGAAAAACCCAATACCCACGTGGTTTAAGGAGAACGAGTAATGAAGCCCGCTCGGCAAAGAGAACGCGTAAACATAAAAGAGCCAGCCGTACTTATCCTGGGCTTTGTTTTGGCGATTTTGTCGGCGGCTATATGTATGCAGATAATGGGGCAGTTTGGCACAGCACCGAATACATCCTTGATTGGTGCTGCTTTGGTTATGATAGTCGCGCGGATACCCTTAATGTTTGCAAAAAGATTTCGCAATCTTGAAAGGCAAAATTATGTGCTTTCCATGGCATCATCCGCGGGCTTTGCCGCTGCCAATTGCGGTTTTGTAGCTATTGCAACCATGTTTATTATGGGCAGAAATGACCTAATGCTGCCCATGGCGTTCGGTGCGCTTATAGGAAGCATGATTTCAGTTTTTGTAATTGGACGTATTTTTGATAGCAGAATCTTCCTCGCCAGAGGTGCATCGTGGCCCATGGGACAAGCAGTAGCAACGGCGATTGAAGCAGGCGATGAAGGCGGCAAGAAAGGCTTTCATCTTTTGCAAGGCTTGATTGTTGGTGCGGTTGCTAGCTTTTTTGGCATACCCGCTGCGGGTGTTGGCATTGCCTTTATCGCGAATATGATAACCATGGCGGCTCTTGCTATAGGCATGATTATGCGTGGATATTCCATGGCTATCTTTGGAGGATTTGATATTGGGCAGTCCAATATAGCACAAGGCATAATGATTGGTGCGGGCATTGTTGCTTTGGTACAAATTGTACTTGCCATAACAAAAGGTATCAAAAAAGCCAAAGGCAAAGAAAAAAAGACCGACCATACCATTAGCGATGAAAGTGCATCAAGGACGATGGTTGGGTCTGTTGGGCTGTTTATAGGCGGAGCTGTTGTTGTAGCAGTGATTACAGGCGCATTTAGCGATATGCCGCTGTGGCAGTCTGTTTTATGGCTTGTGTTTGCGGGGGTTTCGTCCATTATTATTATGGTTTTGGTAGGTACATCCTCTATGCATTCGGGTTGGGCACCCACATTTGCGGTTGTTACTATTTTTCTTACCCTTGGCGTGTTAATAGGTTTTCCGCCCCTGTCGCTCGCTGTTTTAATAGGCTATCTTGGCTCTACAGGTCCGTGTTTAGCGGATACTGGTATAGGGTTAAAAACAGGCTGGCTAATACGCGGGAAAGGCAAAGATGCGGAGCATGAGGCACAAGGCCGCCGTCAACAGATTATTATTAAGCAAATAGGGGTTATTGTGGGCATTGGTGTGGTTGTTTTCACAGGCTTTGCGCTAGTGAATAATGGCATTGTTCCGCCCATGAGCATATTCTATGCCTATACTGTAACGACTATAGCAAATCCTGCATTGATAGCGGAGCTTGCGCTATGGGTCATTCCAGGGGCTATTTTGCAGATAGCCTTTGGTAGCAAAAGTGTTGGCTTGATGTTTGCTACAGGACTTTTAATCAACAATCCATTATATGGCATTGCATTATTAGCATCCATAGGTCTAAGGTTGGTTATTGGTACAAAACATATGGTTGTGAGAGGCCCTGGACTTATAGCGGGTGATGGGCTATTCGGCTTTGTAACGAATTTAATCAGGGCTATACTTTAATAACGGCCTTTAATAAATCATCGTTTTCAATAAAATCAACTGCCCTAGAAAAGCTATCTGGCTCAGACAAAACTGTATAATAGTCGCTTTTGATAGATGGTGCAAGCTTTAAAGCGCGAACAAACTCTCTATAATCAAATGGGTCTTGCTGAACAAAGCTCAAGAATCCCGTCTTTTCGAACACTTCTCTAATATCGTTTAGCTGTTCATTCTCTTGCAAAAGTGCGCAAAGATAGGTGGCTATCCCAACCTGAATACCATGCATCTTTGGGTTGGCGGATATTTCATCTAATGCGTGTGAAATCAAATGCTCTGAGCCGCTAGCGGGGCGTGATGAACCAGCAATTTCCATAGCTAGACCGCTTATCATCAATGAAGAAGCCAAACTTCTTTGGAAATTCACATCATGAATATCAAGAGAATGCTTTAAGAATAGTATATCTAGCGAATTATATGCCATCATAGATGCAAAATCCACAAATCTTGCAAATCCTTTGTCCCGCGCGGTCTGCCAGTCTTTAAGTGCCGTAATTTTGGACAGCATATCGCCGATGCCAGAATACATAAAAATATCGGGACTGCCCTTAATTACATCCAAATCAATCACAATGCCAAAGGGGCTTGCTGCCTTAACGGACTTTCTTTTGCCCATAATGGTCAAAGAAGCAGAAGAACTGCCAAAGCCGTCATTAGAAATGGCTGTGGGAATGCTGATAAAAGGAAGCCTCAAAAGATGTGCAGTATATTTAGCAAAATCTAAAGCCTTGCCGCCGCCAACACCAACAATTGCGGAGATAGCAGGCAGAGAAAAGGCAGAATGTGTGATTTCGTCGATATCAACAGATGACACTATTTGTTCATGCGTAATTTCTATGCCATGCTCATCCAAGCCTGCCCTTAAAGTACCTCCAACCAAATCCGCAATGCCATCGCCCATATATAACGCTATATTCATCATGCCTTTGTCAAAAAGATACTTGCCTATTCTTGCGGTTTTACCATTTCCTATTTTCAGCAAATATGGTATCTCTATCTGTTTATTCGTAGCATCTACAGTCCTCATTTTGCCAACTCACTTTCAAAGAATGTATAGATATCCTGATAATCATTGAATTTTTTGGTCTTTAAGCCTTCTTTTTCACATTTTTCAAGCAAAATTTTCTTAGCGAAAACTGTGTCTGCAAGTTTTGCTGGCTCAAAATCTGGCGGTCCGTCTCCTGCAAATACAACGCGTTTCCCGCCTTGAAGCAGATGATTTACAATCCCTGCTTTTGAGATGCCGATTTCTTCATTGTAAAATGGACTATCTTTTGGTAATCTTTCTATCATCAGTCCACTTAACTGTGAGTAACTACTACGATTTGTGACAAGTGTTACACCATATTTTTCGATTTCATGTCCAATAAGCAATTTGATATAATAGTCACAACCCGCGCTGGCTATATAAATGGGTATCTGTGCCTTATGAAGCATCTCAAAAGTAGGAATGACCCATTTGTCCACATTCACTTTTTTGATAAGATTTATTAATTCTTCTTCATTGACCCGAATGCTACCAAACATCTGTTTTAAAGCATCAAAATGGGTAATCTCACCCGCGAGATATCTATTCCACGGTGCAAGCGCGGTATCATCAAGAAAAGCTTCTTTAACGTATACAAAAAAATCATCATCGGTTATTGTTCCGTCAAAATCAGTAACAAAACTCATCATATTGATAAAATCTCCCTTGCCTTTGCCAACACATCTGCCTCTGGGGGCTGTGTGTCATGCAATTCATATTTTATACCCAAATCTTCCCATTTGTACTCACCCATTTTATGGAAAGGCAAAACCTCTATTTTCGTAATATTATCGTATTTTGCCAAAAAGTCACGCATCTGATGTATATGGTCAAAATTATCCGTAATGTCAGGCACAAGCACAAAGCGTATCCACGTTTCTACGCCTAGCTTATGAGCGATATCCAGCATACGCAAAGAGGCATCTATGCGCACGCCCGTCAGGTCTTTGTAGGTATCTGGGTCGATAGACTTTATGTCAAGCAAAAGCAAATCTGTGTTTACTAGGGCTTTTTCCGCATTGCCAGCACCTGTATAGCCCGCTGTATCCAGCGCGGTATGCAGTCCCTCGGTCTTTAATGCCGCCAAAAGCTCTATTAAAAATTCGGGCTGCATAAAGGGGTCGCCGCCCGTAATAGTTACGCCACCACCCGAAAAGCGCATAAAGGAGCGGTAGCGCAGCACATCCTCAAGCACTTCCGCAACTGTCATTTCTTGCCCACCCATAAGCTTCCATGTATCGGGATTATGGCAATATTTGCAACGCAAAGCGCACCCTTGGAAAAATATGGTGTAGCGTATGCCAGGACCATCCACCATACCTGCTGTCTCTACAGAATGTATATATGCTGCTAACTCGCCATTTTTTGTCATAACATCTCCTTGCTAGTCAGGCTTATTTCAAATTCTACTTCATGCAATATTGGCATATCAACCATAACAAAGCCAGTGCAATGGGCTGTGTCATGCAAAATGCCTCTCGTCACAACAAATGAACCAGCCCAGCTTTTGGCTATAATTTGGATTTTTGGAGCAATTGTACCCCTACAATAGAGAAACCAAGAAGCTCCAAGACCGTCATTGCGGGGGCAATATTGATTCTAGCGACAATACCAATGTGTACCCCTGTTGTGGCACACATTGGTATTGCAAAAAGTTACACAATAACACCCATCTTCTTTGCCAGAATGGTTGTGAGGCGTTATGTCAAAAAATGGGCGTAATCTTGTACAAGGTCAGGTGTCAGTTTCCTGATTTCTATGTTCATCACCTTATATTCTCTCGTGGAAAGTACGATGTATTACATCCAACTGCTGCTCCCTGGTTAGCTTAATAAAATTCACAGCATAGCCTGAAACACGTATGGTAAGTTGCGGATAAAGCTCTGGATGCTCCATAGCATCAAGAAGCGTCTCCTTATCAAACACATTTATGTTAATATGGTGCCCATTATCGTGGAAATAAGCATCCATCAAGCCAACGAGATTTGAGTTGCGCTCATCTTCTGTCTTGCCCAACGCCTTTGGAATAATGCTAAAAGTATAGCTTATACCATCTTGCGAGTATGCATAAGGTAGTTTTGCTACGGAAGCCATAGAAGCTATAGCACCCTTTTTATCGCGCCCATGCATTGGGTTTGCACCAGGCGCAAAAGGTTCGCCCATCTTGCGCCCGCAAGGCGTTGCGCCTGTTTTCTTGCCATACACCACATTGGATGTGATGGTAAGTACGGATAGGGTAGGCACGCTGGCACGATATGTGTCTTGCTTTTGCAATTTCTCCATAAATAGCTTAACTACATCGTTTGCAATGAGGTCTACGCGCTCATCGTTGTTGCCAAAAGCGGGGTAGTCACCCTCCACAATGTAATCTACAGCTATGCCTTTTTCATTGCGAATAGCCTTAACGCGGGCATACTTCATAGCAGAAAGCGAATCTGCAACTACAGAAAGCCCCGCAATGCCGCAGGCCTGTGTGCGCAAGATATCTTTATCATGCAAAGCCATCATTAATGATTCGTAATTGTGTTTATCATGCATGTAGTGGATAACATTTAGTGTATTGATGTATAAGCGGCTTAACCATTCCAAAATCTGGTCAAACTTGCGATAAACTTCATCATAATCAAGGTATTCACCTGTGCATGGGGCATACTCTGGTGCAATCTGCTCGCCCGTTAGCTCATCCTTGCCGCCGTTGATAGCATAAATCAAGGCTTTTGCAAGGTTTGCACGCGCACCAAAGAATTGCATTTGCTTACCCGTACGCATAGCAGAAACGCAGCAAGCAATGGAATAATCATCGCCCCAATAGCCGCGCATAAGGTCATCGTTCTCATATTGTATACTGCTTGTGTCGATACTAGCCTTAGCACAGAATTTCTTAAAATTTTCGGGTAATTTTGTAGACCATAAAACGGTGAGGTTTGGTTCAGGAGCAGGCCCTAGATTATATAATGTGTGCAAAAAGCGGAAAGAAGTCTTAGTAACAAGGGTTCTGCCATCTTCACACATACCGCCAATAACTTCTGTAACCCATGTGGGGTCGCCAGAAAAAAGCTGGTTATAATCAGGTGTACGAAGGAAACGCACCATGCGCAATTTCATGACAAAATGGTCAAAAAGCTCTTGCGCTTCACTTTCTGTAATAATACCAGCCTTTAGGTCACGCTCAACATAAATATCAAGGAAACTAGAAACACGCCCAAGTGACATAGCTGCGCCGTCCTGCTGTTTGATAGCCGCAAGATATGCAAAATATGTCCATTGTATAGCCTCTTTTGTGTTTTGCGCTGGCTTGGTTACATCAAAACCATATCTTTGTGCCATTTCTGCCAAAGCCTCTAAAGAGCGGATTTGCTCATTGAGCTCTTCGCGCAGGCGGATGGTGTCTTCATCAAGGACGGGCATTTCTGTATGCAATAGCTCATCTTGCTTATCGGCTATCAAAAAGTCTGTGCCATATAGAGCAAGGCGGCGATAATCGCCAATAATGCGCCCACGCCCATATGCATCAGGCAAACCAGTAATAATGCCGCTTGAACGCGCCTTGCGCATATCGCTTGTATATGCATCAAAAACGCCGTCATTATGCGTTTTGCGATAATCTGTATATATGCTTTCTGTGGTCTTGTCTAGCTCATAACCAAAAGCCTTTAGTGCGGACTGAATAACGCGTATGCCGCCATTTGGCATTATGCCGCGCTTTAACGGTGCATCTGTTTGCAGACCAACTATTTGTTCCAGCTCTTTATTAATATATCCTGGCCCATATGTTGTGATGGTGGAGGGTAGCTTGGTTTCTACGTCAAGAACACCTTTTTCGTTTTCTTGAGCCTTTAGCTTCATTACCTCCCCCCAAAGTTGTGTTGTGCGCTCGGTTGGTCCTGCCAAAAACGCAGAATCCCCCTCATATGGCGCGATATTTCTTTGAATAAAATCGCGTACATTTACCTCTCTTGCCCAAACCCCAGCCTCAAAGCCTTTCCACTGCTCTTTCATCATAAACTATATCTCCCTTTCATCTGAAATTAAAATTGAAATTAAAGTCTACTACATTACTAGGATAACATAAATATAATCTTATTGCAAGCGCAATTTCTTTGTGTTACAATATCGGTAAAGTAATTTTTCTGTACAATATATTAAACTTTTTTAGGAGGTTTTACCATGGAGATTCCAAAAACAATGAAAGCAATTGTAAAAGCTAAAGGCGAATACGGCGGACTAGAGCTGCAAGAAAAGCCAGTTCCACAAATTTCGAAAAATGATGTGTTAGTAAAGTTACGCAAAACAGGTATTTGCGGAACGGATGTTCATATTTACAAATGGGATTCATGGGCAGAAAAGACAATCAAGCCACCTCTTACAATTGGTCATGAATTTGTAGGCGAAATCGTGGCAATGGGCGAAAATGTGACAGGTCTTAATATTGGGCAAATAGTTTCTGGTGAAGGTCATGTGGTTTGCGGTAAATGCCGTTGGTGCATAACAGGCACACCGCACTTGTGCCGCCAAACAATAGGCATTGGCGTTAATGGTGATGGCGTTTTTGCTGAATATGCCGCCATTCCTGCATCAAATATCTGGCCTGCCCCTGCTGGCATACCAGAAAATGTTCTATCAATTCAAGACCCGCTGGGCAATGCGGTACATACGGCTCTATCTTTTGATGTGCTGGGCGAGGATGTGCTTATTACAGGTGCTGGTCCTATTGGTCTTATGGCTATACCTGTGCTAAAGATGGCAGGTGCTAGAAATATCGTTATTACAGCCCGTCGTGATGCTCCGCTAGAAGTAGCTAAACAACTGGGTGCGACACGTACAGTAAATATCAAAAAAGAAAAAGTGAGCGATGTTATTGCGGAGCTTGGCATGAAGGAAGGCTTTGATGTGGGCTTAGAAATGAGCGGCAACCCAGAGGCCTTTGCAGATATGGTAGACAATATGGCAAATGGCGGCAAAATAGCCATCCTTGGCATCTTTGCGGACGACATCAAGCTAGATTGGAACAAAGTCATCTTCCGTTGCCTACACCTAAAAGGCATATATGGTCGTGAAATGTATGACACATGGTATAAAATGACAGCTCTTTTGCAAAGTGGTCTTTCTCCATATATTGAAAAGCTTGTTACACATGAATTTAATTATACGGACTATGAAAAAGGCTTTGAGGCTATGATGAAGGGTGAGGCTATTAAGGTTGTGCTTAATTGGAGCTAGGGGCATGAAAGGGGTTTTTGGGATAATATAGCATCTGATTACAATAAGAGCTATAGGGATGTGCATAAAAAAGAGCGCGTAGCAGGCGTTATTATTGCTATGCCCCCAAGCTCAGGCATATATCGCAGCCGAGGTTTATTATCTCAATGGTGATTAAACTAGAACTCGACAAAATCCATGAGCTTGCTCTGCAGCAATGGGTTGACGAAGGGTTGATTACAGAAGCACAAAGAGCTGAGGCAATCACAAAATTCAAAACATCCATTTTTGATGACCTAATAATTGACCTCGAAGAAGTCTTTGCAGAAATTGATTTTTGATAAAATTTGACATCCATGAGGAGGATATTACCCTAATGAAGAGAATTACGGAAAGAGTAGTAGCGTTACTATTGATTTTGATTATGGCAATTACTAATGCAACCATTGTAAATGCCGCTATCGAAGCGCAAGACTCAGAACTTATCCCTATTCGAGCCACCTTTGAATCCCTTGGCGCGGAAGTAGGGTGGAGCGCAGAAGATAGAAGTATCACAGTTGTTTTGGCGGGCAATACTTTGGTGCTGTTTGCGGATAGTCAGAGTGTTTATGTAAACAATGAAGCCGCAACTCTACAAGAGGGCATACTTCTTGCTGATGGCTTATCCTTCATTCATCCTGATGACTATTTGTATACGCTTATGTTGCTGATGGGTCTGGATGCAGGCGGCCACCTTAGCGAAACGCTGCTTGAAGCAAACCTTCTTGCTCCCATTCTTATGGAATTATTTTCTGTTCCTGGTATGATAGTGGCCGTCGTGGATGTTCGCGAGGACTTTGCTTGGATACAGGGCTTTGGCTATACTGATACTGAACAAAATATCCCAGTAAATGAAAACACGGTCTTTGGAATAGCGTCTGTTTCTAAGTCCGTCACCGCCATTGCTATTATGCAACTTGTAGAAAATGGCATAATGGACCTTGATACGCCTATTGTGGAATATCTTCCTGATTTCAGCTTGCAACTTTCGACTGACCTTGGCGGCGACTATAGAAATATAACCACAAGAATGTTATTAACGCATACGGCGGGTATTTTAACTCAGTTTGACATTACGAGCATTTTTGACTATGACTATTTTTCGTTGGAAGGGCATAGCCCAGATTTCATGAATCTATTTTTAGAAAATTTGGCTCAATATTATCTAGAAAGCCCAGAAGGCGAAGTATTTAGTTATAGCAATAATGGGTATGTTTTGTTGGGCATTTTGGTTGCGGCAATGACGGGCAATGACAATTTCTTTGATGATTTTGTGCGTTATGCAGATGAGCATATTTTTGTGCCCGCAGGAATGACCCGCTCCAGTTTTATTCTTAGAGACTACTTAATGCCGCATTTAGCAACACCGCATTGGGATGCCGATACGCCTGATGAATATATTTTCCCTAATGGTCTACCTACGGGCTCAATGGTTTCTACAGGATATGACATGGCACGCCTTATGCGCATATTGCTTAATGATGATGGAGGGCTACTTGCGGCTGGCACTGTGGGGTTAATGATGCAACCTCATGATTTTGACTTTTCTGATGCGGGCTTTGAATATGGTCTTGGATTTGCGCATTTTGCGACAGAAAGCGAACTTACGGCGATTGGGCATAACGGTCAATGGCATCACTTTAATGCATACATGCTCTTTGATGCAGAAAGTGGTCTAGGTGTTTTTGTTGCTAACAATAGCTTTACAGGCTATGATGCTACAAGCTTTATGGCTCTTACACTATTGCAAATTGCGGCAATGGAAAGAAGTGGGCGATAGCAAATTTTGAATATTACATAATTTACAAATTTTAGGAGGATTATAGATGAAAACAGCATACAACCATTGGGCAACGCTAACCCAAGAAATAAAAGATAGCGGGCTGTGGAAAACAGAACGCGTAATAACCACGCCGCAGGGCGCGAAAATTGATACTGACAAAAACAGTGGCTTGATAAATATGTGCGCCAACAACTACCTTGGCTTGTCAAACAATGACGAGATTAAGGCGGCGGCAAAGGCAGGCATAGACCGCTGGGGTTACGGGCTTTCCAGCGTACGCTTTATTTGTGGCACACAGGAGTTGCATAAAAATTTGGAAGCAAAGCTATCTGAATTCTTAGGCACAGAGGACACCATTTTATACTCCTCTTGCTATGATGCTAATGGCGGACTTTTTGAGACTATACTTACCGCAGATGATGCCATCATAAGCGACGAGCTTAACCACGCCAGCATCATAGACGGCGTACGCCTTTGCAAAGCCAAAAGATACAAATATAAAAATAACAATATGGAAGAGCTAGAAAACTGCCTAAAAGATGCGCAAGAATCTGGTTGTCGTATCAAGGCAATTGTTACAGACGGCGTGTTTTCTATGGATGGTACAATTGCGAACCTCGTTGCTGTTTGCGATTTGGCGGATAAATACGATGCAATTGTAATTGTGGATGACAGCCATGGCGTGGGCGTTATTGGTGATGGTCTGCGCGGTGCGCATGAGCATTGCGGCGTTATTGAACGCATAGATGTGCTTACAGGCACGCTGGGTAAAGCCCTTGGTGGTAGCTCGGGCGGCTATACAAGCGGCAAAAAGGCAATCATTGACATTTTGCGCCAGCGTAGCCGCACATATCTTTTCTCTAACAGTCTTTCGCCTATTATAGCTAGCGCATCCCTCACAGTGCTTGATATGATTAGCAATTCTAATGACCTATCGACGTGCCTAAAAGAAAACACGGCATATTTCCGCAAAGGGCTGAAAGAAATAGGCTATGACATAATAGATGGCACACATCCAATAGTGCCTATCATGACATATGACGAAATAGCCAGTCAAAAACTAGCAGAAAAAATGCTGGAGAAAAATGTGTATGTAATCGGCTTTTTCTTCCCTGTGGTGCAGCGCGGTAAAGCCAGAGTGCGCACACAGGTTTCGGCGGCGCATACAAAAGAGCAACTGGACTATGTGCTTAATGCCTTTAAAGAAGCAAAGCAAGAACTGGGAATCTAAGCCTATCTTGATATATTTTCATCATTGGGATAACGGAATCACGCAGATTGGTAGCAGAACAGAGGGCATTAACCTTTTTCTTCATGAAATAAATGATGGTGGCTTGGAACGGACACAGCTTGCTGTTTTTTCTTCTCTTAATGTTGAAAGTGGGCGCGAAGAAGCGCAGTGGTGCGGACCGCAAAGCATTTTTCAGTTAGATGTGATTGATGAATGGATAATATTGACTGCTGGCGAGATACAAGGTAGCATGAGAAATTTTTTTGGAGATTTGCACAGGGTAAAAAAGGATGGGGGCGAACGAGAGGCTTTTAGGCTATGGTCTATGAATAATCGTTTTGTCATCATACGGCTGGATTCGCATTCGCCCAGATGAAACGGTCAGGGAATTCTTGGGCAATAGAATTATCTCATTATATACTATTGATGAGGATGGTGGTGAGTTGGTGGTTTGGCATCCCTCTTGGCAGAACTTATATACGGCACATTATAGGGTTGATAAAGGCGGTAACAATTTAAAATTGCTCAATGAAATATGGTATTGATTAATATTGTGAGGTGAGAAAATGAAAAAAGCAGAATTATACTTGTTGCAATCTTATTGGTTGCCTTATTGGCAATACTAACGGGCTGTGTCCCTGGTGACCCGCGCTATACCTACGACAACCCTGCTGGCTTTTTCTGGGGTCTATGGCATGGTGCAATCGTGTGGATATCCTTTATAATAGGGCTTTTCACAGGCGGTGACCGTACTATCTATGAGGCTTTTAACAATGGATGGCTTTACAATCTTGGATTCTTGATAGGGATGGGTGCTACCACAGGAGGAGCTACAGGAGGTATCATTCGTATAAATATTAATTCGAAAAGGGATTAAATGGTAATGGAGATATTGCTTCTAAAGGGCGGCTACAACAAGTCGCCCTTTAAATTAATTGTTGACAAAGCTTGACTTAATGATATATAATGTTTAGGTTAGTGGAGTGGGACTACTAACATATGCACTTTGAAAATATAAAATAGGAGGTGTTTTACGATTATGGAGCTTATTATTGCAATAGTTGCTGGAATCTCGCTCGCTATCGTTGCCTTCTTCCTAGGGATAAATTACCGCAAAAAAATAGCAGAAGCTCTTTTAGGTTCGGCTGAAAAAGAAGCAGAAAATATAAAAGAAGATGCGCGTAACAAAGCCCTTGCACAAAAAAAGGAAATTCTTTTAGAAGCTAAGGAGGAAAGCATACGAAGCAAAAACGAAATTGAAAAAGAAGCCAAAGAAAGGCGTACAGAGGTACAACGTCTGGAAAAAAGGCTTTTGCAAAAAGAAGAGCAACTAGATAAAAAATCCAACTCTTTTGAGAAAAAAGAGGAACAATTACAAAAGAAAATTGAAAAAGCAGAAGAACACAATGCAGAAATACAAGAGGTGCTAGCAAAGCATACACAAGAGCTGGAGCGTATTTCGCAAATGAGTAGAGAACAAGCGAAAGACCACCTTTTATCCACCATAGAGCATGAGGTTAAGACCGAGGCGGCTGTGATGATAAAAGAAATAGAAGCAAATGCTAAACAAGATGCGGACAAGCGCGCCAAAGATATTTTGGCGGTGGCTGTGCAACGTTGTGCAGTAGACCATGTAACAGAAACAAGCGTAAGCGTGGTGCAACTGCCAAATGACGATATGAAAGGTCGCATTATTGGTCGCGAGGGGCGTAATATACGTACGCTAGAATCGCTAACGGGCATAGACCTTATTATTGATGATACGCCAGAGGCTGTTATTATCTCTGGTTTTGACCCTGTAAGGCGTGAGATTGCTAAGGTTGCCTTAGAAAAACTTGTTGCCGATGGGCGCGTGCATCCTGCACGCATAGAAGAAATGGTAGAAAAAGCAAAGAAAGAAGTAGAGACCATTATTAGGGAAGAGGGCGAATCTGCATCACTAGAAACAGGCGTGCATGGTCTTCACCCAGAAATCATAAGGCTCTTAGGTAAAATGAAATACAGAACAAGCTATGGACAAAATGTTCTTAGACATAGCATAGAGGTGTCTCATCTTTGCGGCTTAATAGCAAGCGAGCTGGGTGTGGACACAACACTTGCAAAACGAGCAGGGCTTTTACATGATATCGGAAAATCTATTGACCACGAACAAGAAGGCAGCCATGTAACACTTGGTGCGGCTGTCCTCAAGAAATACCGTGAGTCTGATATTATCATAAATGCTTGCGAAGCGCATCATGGCGATGTAGAGGCTACAAATATTGTTTCTGTACTAGTTATGGCGGCGGATGCCATTTCGGCGGCGCGCCCAGGTGCTAGACGCGAAACGTTGGAGTCCTACATTAAGCGTCTTCAAAAACTGGAAGAAATTGCAAACACATTTGACGGTGTAGAAAAAACCTTTGCAATACAGGCTGGTCGCGAGCTTAGGCTCATTGTCATCCCTGAAGAGGTGGATGACAGCGGCATGACACTTTTGGCACGTGAAGTAGCTAAAAAAATAGAAAATGAAGTGTCATATCCTGGCAATATCAAGATAAATTTGATAAGAGAAACAAGAGCAATAGAATACGCAAAATAAATAAAATGGGCGGGGATTCTCCCTGCCCATTTGCTTATCCAATTTCCAAAAGCACAACGCCCACAATGGCCAAAGCCATACCCACCATCTGCTTAGCGGACAAAGAATCGCCGAAAAATAATCTGAGTATAAGCGTTATCACGACGGCATTAATAACCGTCATTATAACAGAAGCTATAGCTATATGATGGGTGCGGTAAGCCTGCACAAGTAATGTCATGGCGGCAAAATACTGAGCAAGCCCAATAAAATACAAAATGCGGCTTCCGCCATCCATCCAAAACCTAAATGTTAAATCGCCAGTGACAAGCAAGCCGCCAGCGATTAGTAGATATATCATATGTGAAACCTCCAAAATTTGAAATCAGCGATTCATATATTATACCAAATTTCATTAAAGGGGGCAATTATGAAAATCAAAATGATTGTATCTGACCTAGATAATACACTTTTGCGTACAGACAAGAGCATATCCCAATATACGTTAGAAGTGCTAGAAAACTGCCGTAAACAGGGGATTTTGCTTGCATATGCTACCGCACGGGCAAAATCGGCATCTGAACCCTTTGTAGATGAGGCAAAACCAGACATCATCATATCTGATAGCGGTGCGCTCATACGCATGGGTGATGAGGTGATACATAGAGCGGTAATGCCTAAAGAAACCATCAATAAAATCATGAAAATTTTGCATAGCGGCGAGAGGGTAGGGTATATCACTGCCAGCACCGATATTGGGCTGCTTGTAAACTATGATGTTGACCCAAACGACGAATCTTGGAAAGTTTGGAAGCCTGTGCATGTGGACTTTGCGGCAGGATTAAATCATGATATCTACAAGCTTTCACCAGAAATCACAGAAGCTCGTATGCGTGATGAAATTATGGCATTATCTGGTATATCATATATCCCATTTCATGGTGAAAATTGGTGTCATATAGGTAGCGAAGGCATTACAAAATGGACTGCCATAGAGAAAATAGCTCAACATTTAAATATAGGTATACAAAGCATTGTCGCTTTTGGTGATGATTACAGCGACATTGAGATGATAAGGGGTTGCGGTATAGGTGTTGCCATGGGCAATGCCAATGATGATGTAAAAGCTGCTGCCGACCAGCTTTGCGATACTTGCGACAATGATGGCGTTGCAAAGTGGTTGGAGGAAAATTTATGTATATAAAGATGATTGTATGCGACCTTGATGGCACATTGCTACGTACGGATAAAAGCGTGTCGAAATATACCTTGGACATGTTGAATAAATGCCGCGCTATGGGCGTAAAATTTGCTATAGCCACAGCGCGGAACAGGCTAGAGGCTGCGCCGTGTATAGATATTTTGGAACCAGATGTTTTGATATTCCAAGGCGGTGCTTTGGCTATAATTGATGATGAAACCGTGTATTCCAAGAACTTAGACACACCTGATGCTATAGAAATTTTAGAGGGGCTATTGAAGAAAGAAGGCGTGCTACGCATTACAAGCGGCGGTGAGGTGTACAGTGAAACAAAATTCGCGGGGCGATATCCTGATAAACTACATAATATTTCCGCCCTTTTTTCTGCACCGTTAGAAGATTTTGGCAGAAATCTACATAACATAGGAATAATTCAGTATCGGGATGAGAATTTGGTGCGCTTTGCTCATAGAGATGCTACAAAATGGCGAGCCGTTCAGGCATGTGCTGCATATATGGGCATAGAAACTGCCAATATAGTTGCTTTTGGTGATGATGCAATAGATGTAGATATGATTGAAAACTGCGGTATTGGTGTTGCTATGGGCAATGCGATAGATGCAGTAAAAGCCGTCACTGACCATGTTTGTGACACCAATGATAGAGACGGTGTAGCAAAATGGCTAGAGCAAAATTTAATTCTGGAGGAATAAGATGACACTTTTAGAAGCAATTATTCTTGGTATCATCCAAGGCTTGGCAGAGTTTCTGCCTATATCAAGTAGCGGACATCTAGCCCTTGGGCAATATCTTTTTGGCATAGATGAAGGCAATCTGGTATTCATTATTGTGGTGCATATAGGCACGCTGATACCTGTTGTCATAGTCTATCGCAAGGCTATATGGGAGCTTATCAAAAAGCCATTTCAAAAAATGACATATCTGCTAATTATAGCAACGGTGCCTGCTGCTGTGGTTGCTATTTTCTTTGAAGATGCGATAGAAGCGGCACTAACATCGATTAGCTTTTTGGCGGCAGGCTTCGTGGCAACTGGTCTTGTGCTGATAGGCACAGACAGGCTACGTAAAACCTCAAAAAAATCAGATGAAATAACATATCTGGATGCCGCGCTTATAGGTATAGCACAGGCTGTGGCGGTGTTCCCTGGCATATCGCGCAGCGGCAGCACCATAGCCGCCTCACTAGCCCGCGGTATAAACCGCGAGGATGCCGCAAAATTCGCATTTCTAATGTCCATACCCGCAATTTTAGGCGCGTTACTTATTCAGATTATCCATGTTTTCCGTGGAAATATAGTGCTTGCAGACCTTGATTTTCTAACGCTTGGTGCGGGCTTTGTGGCATCTGCACTGTCTGGCTATCTTGCCATAAACTTTATGCTGGCAGCAATAAAAAAGGCAAAGCTAAGATACTTTGCCTATTATGTGCTTGCTCTAGCCGCTGTGATCGGCGTATATTTGTTCATTCTGTAGTTGATTAAGGTCAAAAAATGTTGTATACTATAGAAAAAGCACTTTGGGAGCTGGATATATGGGATTTTTTAATTTAGATGGACCTGTTTATAGAATTGCAAGCATTATTGCTGATATAATGATTTTGGGGCTATTATGGCTGATTCTTGCCCTTCCTATTGTTACGATAGGGGCATCCACAACGGCTGTATTCTATGTTTTCACAAAACGTGTAAACGGAAAAGACGGCTATTTGTGGCGCGATTTTTGGACATCCTTCCGCCAAAATTTCTTTACGGCTACCGCCGTGTGGCTTACGCTATTGTTAGTGTACACCGTATTGCTGTTTAACATAGTCAATGCAGGCTTGCTGGATGGTATGGCAAATGCAATTCTTATTGTACAATTCGTCATCCTTATTCAGGTTAGCTTCATCACCATATTTATCTTCCCGCTTTTATCGCGCTTTAAGCTTGGCTATCGTGCTCTATTTAAAACAGCATTTTTTCTAGCGAACCGTCATATTCTCATCACTATTTCAAATGCAGTCTTGCTTGTGAGTGTAATCCTTATTTCGTTGCTTCAGCCAATAATTTTGGTTATTGCCGCTGGCATATATTGTTATTTTGCCTCCTTCTTATTTGTTAAGGCATTTAAAAAATATCGCCCCGAGCTAGACGTAGAAGCGGGCATTGACGTGCTGGCTCCGCTACAGTTGGATGATGATGACGAAAAAGGTGACAGCATGGAGGTTGCTCTTGAGCCTAATGATGAAAGCGAAGAAAACGAAAGTTATGATGAACCATATTACGACAATAATTCTCAAGTTCTTAATCTGGAGCGTTTAAAAAATATTCAAGACAACAAGGAGTAAGAATTGTAAAAACGCTATCGCGTATGACGATAGCGTTTTTTGGCATATATCAGTTGCTCGTAACAATATTCCAATGAACCCCAAAGCGGTCTACAACCGAGCCATTTAGACTAGCCCAAAACTGTGGCGCGAGGGCTTCGGTGATTTCTCCGCCATCTGCTAGCTTGTTGAAAATAGACACCACCTCTTCCGTTGTATCAAAAGTAAGTGTAAACCAAAAAGTCTCGCCTGACATTTCTTCATTTGTCCCATCGGTCATAACCATTCTTGTGCCAAACATAAGCACTTCGGAGTATGTCACAAAATTTGGGGGCAAATCGTCCAAGCCAGAATCTGACGGAGCATCTTTGACATAATTGATAGCCGCTACTTCTGCTCCTAATATTTCCTTATAATACGAAATAGCCTCATCACAATTTCCTTGAAAAGCGATTGATGGTAAAAGCATAAAATCCGCCTCCTTGTCTGCATGTCTGTAATTTATATTTTTTAGCGTCTACGACCCATGCCGCGCGACATGCCTCCACCACCACCACGGGTTGTGCCGCCCCCGCGAGTGTAACCTCCACCTCCGCGCGACATGCCTCCACCTCCGCCAAGACCACCAAATCCGCCACCGCCACCAAATGGCTTAGGGGGTGGTGCGCTAGGTCTGTGCATTTGCCCACCACGATTCTGCCTATTAGCCATGCCGCGACCTACCATCATTCCGCCCCAAAAGCCGCCCATGCCAAAGCCGCGCCTACGTGGCATCATAGGACCACCCATTGGCCCCATCATTGTGCTACGTCTTGTACGCGAAATGCTAGAGAAAATCCAAAATGCCAAGACAATCACAACGACAAGCATTATGATGGAACCCCAATTTGTATCATCTTGATTGGGAAAAGCTACATGCGGTAATTGTGCATGGAGCAAATATATGCTTTCTTCAAATGCGCCAAAAAGGTTTAAAGCAGCCGCATCATAATTACCGACCGCAAAATGGGGACGAAAATGCCCATCAAGATATCTCTCAATCGTGGCAGATGTAAAATAATCTGCAATGCCGCTGCCTACCACAACCCAATAATTATTGTCTGCATCATGCGGCGCAATCACAACCAAAATGCCATTGTTGTATTCATGATGTCCAAGCTGCCATGCACGAAACACATCAAGCGCGTATTGGTCAATATTTTGCCCCAAAGGTACGAAATGTGTGGTATAAAACAGCACCTCGCCACCCGTATAGTAGCCCAGCTCGTCATTGGCATTCACTAAATGGTCTACGGTAGCAGGGCTAAGAATCTGCGCAGAATCAAGCACAGCACGATTTGGCGGTATCGGCGGAATATTTGCCATAACCACCTGTGTAGATAGAAGTGTGAACATAATTGACAAAGCCATTGCTATAAATTTTCTCATCATTACCCCTCCTTAATGTTCATCAAACCTAGGCATGTCATTGAAAAACGGACTGGCAATAAACCCTAGCCCGCTTGTTAGCCTTTCGTTAAAATCCCTCGCGGCATCATTATAACCCGCCTGTATCAAAAGTAGGTCAAGCCCCAAAAAATTCCTATGAAAGTCCATAAAGAGGTTACGGTTTGTATTTGCCATCTCTACATTTTCACCGATTAGAGCATCATAAAGCGACCACTGCGCACGATGGAGCAATACAAATTGTTCATAAATTTCCATTGGGTCGCTAGTATTTTGTATTTCGCTCACGATGCGGCTAATATCTTTGCCAATAATAATCTCACCAGAAAGATAGTTTTGCGCAATAGACCCCATATCATGCACATGCACCATAGCTTGGCTGATAAGCGGCATCATCTCGCGCTCAAAAGCCGCAACGGTGCTGCTGCGCATACCCGCATAGCTGGTATATGCCCCAATAGGCACTGAAAGCATCATAACAAAGATTGCCAAAAACCACGCAAAGGCTTTATTTTTAAACATCACACCACACCCTCGCTTTTCATGATATTTTCTAGCACCGCAATGTCTGTGGTGATGTCAAGAGCTTCATCAGAATAAAGATTATCTAATTGATGCTTAAAAGCCTCTTCGATTTTCGACAGAGAGTCTGAAATTTTTGCCATGGTTTCATTGACACTGTCACCTCTAATACTTTTGGTATCATATCTTGCATAGCTATCCAAAAACTTAATGGCAGTGGGATAATAATAATCCATAAAGGTTGTAATTTTGCGTGCCTGAGCAGGATTTCTCTGGATAAAGTCAAAAATCTGTATCGAAATTTCTTGCAAATGTACAATTTGTCTTACGATGCCTATGTCAGTGATAGCTTTGCTTAGCTCATCCAATTTTTTGATATATTCGCGTCCTTGTGCCAACATGGCATCTGCCGCGGCATTACCAGATTTTTCAAAGGTGATTTCACGCGGCATCTCCACGATTGTTCCGCGGAAAATACGATTTGCACCAATATAGCATAAAATTGATACGCCCAGTGATATGATTATGTCTGTAATACGATGCATAGGCAAAAACAAGGCATATAAAGCAAACACGCCCGCCATAATGTATATAGGGATTACGGATTTTATCCTCTTAGTCATTTTACCTCCAGAATAATACAAACAGTGCTGGTGCTAAATAAGCATCTATAATTGATGCAGCTACTACGGCTATAATGCCTACCACAGCCGTCTTTAGCATAATGCGCCCTTGTATAATATGATACGCGCTATAGACATACACAGGCATGATAAGCAGATTCTGCAAGCCATACAGCATCATCGCATAACCAAATCCGCGCCCACCAAATGCAGCAACCATCATTGCGGCAGAAAAACTAAGCGACATTGCCCGCATAAACAACACAAAAAGCGTGACATAGCGAGCTTTAGAAAACATAGCGCAAACCCAAATTAATAGCAATGAGCGACCGTAGCGGAATATGCCGTCAAACAATGCGGCAAAGCTGTTGAGATGTACGCCGAAACTAGCTACAAAATGTTGCAAACTTGCGGAAAGGCTACCCATCGCATTTTCATCAAGAAAAATAGGGCGGAAAATGCCAAAAATCAGTCCAAATCCGATAGATGTAATAACAAGAATTTTGTCTTGATTCCAACTTGGTCGCAACTTTACACCCCCACAAACAAGCCCTAATACAAGCTTATTCGCGAGCCATTAATTTATATCCATATATTGCTAAAATCGTTTTACTATCGATTATTTCACCATTTGCTATCATCTTTTCGCAATCTGCAAGGCTGTACTTTTCTATTTCTAAAAACTCGTCCTCATCAAGGTTTTGCGCAGTTTTCACCAAATTTTCTGCTACGTAAATATGGATTCTGTCATCAGAAACACCTACAGTATTATTTGCGGATACCAAGAATGTCAGCTTGTTTGCCTTATACCCAATTTCTTCCTCTAGCTCACGCGCGGCACAAGCGGCAGGGTCTTCGCCTTGCTCAGATATGCCAGCAGGTATCTCAAGCACATGTTGTAGCAGGGGATGGCGATATTGGCGCACCAAAAATATGCCACCGTCATTATCAACAGGCAAAATCCCTACGCCCTCGCGATGATGCAGAACAATTTCACGTTTGGCAACTGCGCCGCTTGGTAACTCTACGTCGTCCAAAAACACATTGACAATTCTGCCTTTGTAAATTTCCTCACGATTGACAATTTTATATTCCATATGATTCTCCTTAAAAGCCTGTTTAAAATTCCGCATGATTTACATAACGCGGGAATGGGATAACGTCGCGGATATTTGTCATGCCCGTAACATACATGAGATATCGCTCAAAACCAAGACCATAGCCGCTGTGCGTAACGCCCCCAAAACGGCGTAAATCCAGATACCATTCATATTCCTCTGGGTGCAACCCAAACTCCTTCATCGTTGTGACAAGCACGTCAAGCCGCTCCTCGCGCTGGCTTCCACCTACAAGTTCGCCTATATGAGGCACAAGCAGGTCTGTACAAGCTACTGTCTCGCCGTCATCATTGCGGCGCATATAGAATGCCTTTACGCCCTTTGGATAATCCGTGACAAACACAGGCTTTTTGAACATCTCTTCAGCAAGATATTTTTCATGCTCTGCTTGCAAAGAAACACCCCATTTTATAGGGTATTCAAAGCCCTGACCAGATTTTTCGAGAGCCTCTATGGCATCACCATAGCTAATACGCCCAAAGTCAGCCTCTACAACAGCTTTCAACCTATCGACAATCCCTTTTTCAATGAATTTATCAAAAAACTCCATTTCTTCTGATGCATTTTCAAGAATATAACTGGTTGTATATTTTACCATATCCTCTATCAGCTGGATACAATCATCAAGGTCAGCAAAAGCAATCTCTGGTTCTAACATCCAAAATTCGGCAAGGTGGCGGGATGTGTTGGAATTTTCGGCGCGGAAAGTAGGACCAAATGTGTATACATCACCAAAAGCGAGCGCATATGCTTCTGCTTGCAATTGTCCCGTAACCGTAAGCTTTGCGGAATTTCCAAAGAAATCCTTGCTATAGTCAGGCTTGCCACTATCGTCTTTTGGGATATTCTCAAAATCAAGGGTGCTAACAGCAAACATTTCACCCGCGCCCTCTGCATCCAGCGCAGTGATTAGCGGTGTATGCACATGCACAAATCCGCGCTCTTGGAAGAATTTATGAAAGGCGTATTGTGCCAAAGAGCGCACCCGAAATACAGCCGAAAACGTATTAGTGCGCGGACGCAAGTGTGCCATAGTACGCAGGGTTTCAAAGTTATGACGCTTTTTTTGTAGCGGATATTCTTCGGGAGCTAAACCCTCTATAATAACTTCTGTAGCCACAACCTCAAAAGCCTGCTTTGTACCTTGGCTTTCTACAAGCTTGCCCTTAATGGTGATAGCAGAACCCGTTAATAATTTTATCACATCAGCAAAATTTGATAGGTCATTATTAACAACTACCTGTATACCTTTAAAAAAGCTGCCATCATTAAGCTCTATAAACCCAAAATGTTTATTATCACGCAAAGTGCGTATCCAGCCGCCAAGTTGAACTTGGCTGTCCATAAAACGCGCTGTATCTTTATAAATATCAACAATACGTGTTTTCATTGTCATTCCTCCGTTCGTTTTAACGAGTTTCAACTTATTATACACTATTTTGCATCAATTTACCAGCATTTATTTTGTTTGACGTTTTCATGCATTCCTGATATAATGTATATAGGAGAAGGTGCTAATGTCTGTTCATGAGAAGCTAAAAATTCAAACATATCTATCCATATTGATTGCCGTTGCCGCCTTTATGCATATTTTCATCGGTGTTTATTTTTGGTGGCTTGATTTAATGCCAATAGTTATTTTAAGTGTGATTGATGTGCTGGTTTATGCTGTTGCCTTTCTAATTTGCAGAGCTGGCAAAACTAGAGTAGCAAGTTTTATTTTTGTCATAAAGGTTATGATGTACTCCGTAATAGCTACGTATCTTTTTGGAATAACGATAAATGCGCATTGGTTTGCATTGGTTGCAGCACTCCCTGCTGTGCTATACCTAGATTTCACAAAAATTCAAAAATACACAATACTTGTTTTAGTACCAATTATTGTTAATGTGCAACTGGTCTTTCCTTTGATGTTTCCCACACCATTCGATATGGCAGATAATGCCTTTTTAGGATTTTTCTTTGCGAATGTGATTATGTCTTGTTTTGCTATGATAATAGCTGTCCATGTTCTAATAACACGTAAAATTGATAGTATGCAATCCAAAGAAATAGAGGACTATAAGCATATGTCCAATGTAGACCCGCTCACAGAGCTAAGCAACAGGCGGTATGCTGAGCTTTATTTCGAAAAATTAAAAGAGGATGACCAAGAGCCATTCCTTTTTTGCCTTATAGACATCGATAATTTTAAACATGTCAATGACACTCATGGACATGAAATAGGCGATAAGGTTTTGCTTACTGTTTCTGACATATTACAAAAAAGCACGCGCCAAACAGACCTTGTCTGTAGATGGGGTGGCGAGGAGTTTCTTATAGGTCTTTCAAAATGCGATGTAAAATGTGGCGAAAATATCTTAAATAAAATCCGAAAAGCCGTTGAAGAAAGCGTTGTGCATACGGAGCTTGGCGATATTAAAATCACCATTACTGGCGGTGCAAGCTATCTGGAAGATGGCGAAATAAAAGTGGCACTAGAAAATTGTGATAAAAACCTCTATGAAGGCAAGCGAAATGGGAAGAACGTTATTGTTATTTAGGGGTTGAATATTGCCAAGTATTGTGATAGAATAAACAAAAAGAGACAATCGCAAAGCGGTTGGCATTAGGTGAATTAAGCTAAATTAGATTTAACCGCTCACTTTAGCCAGGGGCGGTTATTTCTTTTCAGAAAGAATGTCAATGAGAAATTTGATTAGCATAAGCAAAATCATTGCTATCTCATATGTAGACATGGCTTCACCCCCTTTCTTGCTAGGAGGATTTCTGCCAACCGCCTTGCTTCTATTGATTGTCTCAGAACATAATTATACACCAACACTAATATTTCGGCAAGGATTTTTTATATCATTTCCCAAACAGCCTCGCTAATAATCTCGGTATCTATCAACAACGCCACTTTCTCAAAATCTATATACAGCTCCCTGTCTTCATCCAATTTTGGTATGACCTTTCGTATGATGTCATAAGCTACGCTTGTCCCTGTACCCAACTTTTTGCTACCATCCCCCAAATCTATAGCCTGACATGCCGCAACAAGCTCTATACCGATAACGCGTTTGGCGTTAAAAAGGATTTCTGCTGCCTTTCTTGCGGATATGGTGCCCATAGACACATGGTCTTCTTGGCCTGCTGAAGATGGGATGGAATCTACACTGGCAGGGTGGGCGAGAACCTTGTTTTCGGATACCAGCGATGCGGCGGAATACTGCGCAATCATAAAGCCAGAATTAAGACCGCCATTTTCTGTCAAGAATGCAGGCAAACCAGATAGGGCAGGGTTTACAAGCCTCTCTATGCGTCTTTCAGACACATTGGCAATTTCGGATATTGCAATGCCCAAGAAATCAAAGGCGAGTGCCATGGGCTGACCATGGAAATTGCCACCAGATATGGCTGTGTCCTCATCTTCCAAAATGATAGGATTGTCTGTTACTGAATTTATCTCTGTAAGCAATCTTTGCTCCACATAATCAAGCGCATCTTTGCTTGCACCGTGTATTTGTGGCACACAACGCAGACTATAGGCATCCTGTATACGCATCTCGCCTTGGCGCGTGGTGCGCTCGCTACCTTCTAGTAGTTTAAGCACATTTGCCGCCGTATCCATCTGACCTTTATGAGGGCGCAAAGCGTGCAGCTTAGGATTGTAGGCATCCGTTACGCCATTTAGAGCCTCCATAACCATAGCAGCAGAAATATCAGCAAGTTTCATCAATTGCTTTGCATCATGAACAATTAGCGCGCCAATACCGCACATAACCTGCGTGCCATTAATAAGCGCAAGTCCCTCTTTAGCGGCAAGCTCCACGGGTACTATGCCCGCTTTTGCCATGGCTTGCGCGCCGCTCATATATTCGCCATTATAGCGCGCCTCACCAAGACCTATAAGGGGCAAAGCCATATGCGCAAGGGGGGCTAGGTCGCCAGATGCACCAAGCGAGCCCTTTTCTGGGATGATAGGATGCACACCAGCATTAACCATATCTATGAGGGTTTGCAGAACCTCTAGGCGTATGCCTGAAAAGCCAGAAGAAAGCGCGTTTATACGTAAAAGCATGATGGCACGAACCACTTCATCAGAAAACAGCTGTCCAACGCCACAAGCATGGCTAACAATTAGGTTGCGCTGCAGCTCCTTTACCTGATGCGGCGGTATAGCCACCTTGGCAAATTCGCCAAAACCAGTAGAAATACCATATACCTTGCGCCCCTCTTCCAAAAGACGCTCCACATAGCCGCGCGACGTAGATACTGCCTTTGCTGCCTCTGGGCATAATGCTATTTTCGCGCCAAATCGCGCCACATTTACAATGTCATTCAGTGTCAAGCTCTTTCCATTAAGTAAAATTTCGCTCATGCCAATTCTCCTTTGTCATTTAATAATTTTTGTTGCATATATAGAACAATCGTGCTATAATCCGATTAAAGAGACAATCGCAAAGCGGTTGACATTAAGTTTGATAGTTAATAATAACCGCTAACTTAGCTAGGGGCGGTTATTTCTTTTCGGAAATAGTATAGTAATTTAACTTGAAAATGGGCTTCTGCCCATGTCGATGCTCGTATCAACGAGGCTTGGAATGCGCCTGATACCACGCATTTCAAGCTCAACACAAGACCCTTTTCAACTAAAATGACTATATATACGAGAAATTTGACTAGCAAAAGCAAAATCATTGTTATCTCATATGTAGACCATGTAGGTGCTTGCACCACGAGGCAACACCTCCTTTGCGTGGGAGGGGTTTACCGACCGCCTTGCTTCTGTTGATTGTCTCAAATTACATTATACATTAGCTATGTTATTTTGACAAGAAATTTTTGCTGTACAACCACAAAACCCCTGAAAGGAAACCTTCAGGGGTTTTGATATACTTGTTGTAATGATTATTACTTAATTGTAACCGTTGCGCCAACTTCAGTAAGCTTAGCTTTAGCGGCTTCAGCATCTTCTTTAGAGATGCCTTCTTTAAGCATAGCTGGTGCACCGTCAACAAGCTCTTTTGCTTCTTTAAGTCCAAGTGCTGTAAGCTCACGCACAACCTTGATAACTTTGATTTTTTCAGAGCCAACAGCTGTAAGCTCTACGTCAAATTCTGTTTTTTCTTCAGCGGCCTCGCCACCGCCACCAGGACCAGCAGCAACAACTACGCCAGCAGCAGCAGAAACGCCAAATTTCTCTTCAGCGGCCTTTACAAGTTCGTTAAGTTCTAAAATAGTTAGCTCTTCAATAGCGGCCAACATTTCGTCTATAGATAATTTCGCCATTATGTTTATTCTCCTTTATTTATAATTATTCAGCTTGCGGCTCTTCTTCTGCCACTGGTTCTTCTGTAGCTACTTCCGCAACAGGCTCTTGGGCTGGTGCTTCTTCCGCAACTACTGGTGTTTCTGCAACAGGTTCTTCTGTAGGTGCAGGTGCATCACTACCATTAGCTTTGCTTTCCGCAATTTGGTTGATAAGTCTCGCAAATGAAGATAATGGAGACTTGAGGGAGCCAAGAAGTCTGGATAGCAACTCTTCACGACCTGGTATGTTAGCAATAGCCGCAACGCCTTTAGCATCATAAAGCTCTTTGCCGATAACGCCCGCCTTAAATTCCAAAACAGGCATAGCTTTAAGTTCCTTAGAGATTATGCGGGCCGCCGCCGTAGCATCATCATAAGAGATAGCTAGGGCAGAAGGGCCTACAAGATGAGGCTTAATTTCCTCAAAATCAGTACCTTCAACAGCGAAGCTCACCATGCTGTTTTTGTAGACTTTGTAGTCCACGCCGCCCTCACGCAACTTGCGACGCAAAATGGTGTCTTGTTCAACGGTAAGACCGCGCGCATTAACAAGAACGATACTACTTGCTTTATCTAGCTTTTCTTTAATCTCATTAACAACAACTTGTTTTTGCTCAATTTTTGGCATTATGTTCCTCCTTTCTTAAATATGATATTTAAAAATACCCTTTTCGCCTAAATCACGCAAAAAGGGTAGAAATTACACATCTTTTTACGCCTCGGCGGGATTTACTTGCTATCGCAAGACCTGCTTTCTTAGGCAACAAAGTATATTATATAACCTTCACTAGCTTTTGTCAAGCGTTTTTAGCGGAAACTTTTGATAAGGGCTTTTCTTATTTCTTAATAGATGATGTATAGTGTCGCCATAATCACCAATTTTCTTAGCATCACCAGCCATAATGCCATGCCCGATAAAATATGCAGCCAAAAACTGCCGCCAATCTGTATAGGAGGCATATGCCTGCTTGCCAGCAGAAACCATATACCCTCTTGCCGCTGCATCATCAATATGACCCGCAACAGCCGCCATCTTGGCAACATAGCCAACACGCCCTAAATCCCATGCGCAAAAGTCATCTAACTTAGATAGCTCCTCCATGGAAAATCCATAAACGCCAAGGGTTCGTATGGCTTGCTCATAACCCTTTATACCGCCATTTATGCGGCTTAGTAAAAGCGACGAAGTAATGCCGTGGAAAGTCTTGTTGGCATCTTCTGCCCCACTGAGATAATACAAAAAAGCATCCATGTCATTGTTGGCATTATTCGTAAGCGAATCCCAAAGTTGCAAAAAATTTTCAGGCAAATTAAGGTCAAGCAGAATATCTTCTTTTAGTGGAGAAAAAATCCCGCGCACCACCTCATATTGAGACTTTGTAATGAGTTCATTAAAAATCTCAGCGATAACATGGCTGTCTGCTTTAGCTTTAGAAAGTCTTTCTAGCATAGCCATGCTAGTACCCCAGTCCGTAATGCCCCAATCCTTTGCAAGAATCTGCTTAGCTTGGTCTGCTTTGTTCTTGGATAAACTAAAGGACATTGCGGCCTTATGACCTTCGTGCTGAATAGTCAGGATGGCATTTGCAACAAGTGCCCGCGTATCATTTTGAGATAATTTGTTGCCACGACCAAAAATACCCATAATTAGCCCGAAATCTTAGCTGTGTTTATTTTAACACCAGGACCCATAGTGGGGGAAACGGATACAGAACGCAAATACTGCCCCTTAGCCGCCGATGGCTTTGCTTTGATGATAGCCCCCATCAATGTGTCAAAATTTTCTTCCAATTTTTGTGTGCCGAAAGAAACTTTGCCAAGTGGCACGTGGATGATATTTGTTTTGTCCAAACGATATTCAACTTTACCAGCCTTAATGTCGTCTACAGCTTTTTTGATATCCATAGTAACTGTGCCAGATTTTGGGTTTGGCATAAGCCCTTTTGGACCAAGCACACGACCAAGACGACCAACAACGCCCATCATATCAGGGGTTGCAACGATGATGTCATAATCAAACCAGTTTTCATTTTGGATTTTTGGCACAAGTTCGTCAGCACCAACAAAATCAGCACCAGCATCTTCTGCCTCTTTAGCTTTGTCACCTTTAGCGAAAACAAGGATGCGCTGTTTTTTACCTGTACCATGTGGCAAAACAACGGCACCACGCACTTGCTGGTCAGCGTGGCGGCTATCAACACCAAGGCGAATATGCGCCTCTACTGTCTCGTCAAATTTAGCAAAAGAAACTTTCTGAACCAAATCAATAGCATCTGTTGTGTCATATAGCATAGCGCGGTCTACAAGAGCCGCCTTTTCGCGATATTTCTTACCTCTTTTAGCCATTTAAATTCCTCCTTGTGGTACTATCGGCGGCTGTGCCACCTCCCACTTAATCAATAAATATCAAGTTATTAACCTTCGACAAGCAAACCCATAGAACGCGCTGTACCCTTAATCATGCTCATAGCTGTTTCTAGCGTAGCAGCATTAAGGTCAGGCATTTTTAGCTCTGCGATTTCTTTTACCTGAGCTTCAGTTACGCTACCAACCTTGTCTTTGTTTGGTACGCCACTAGCTTTTTCCAAGCCCGCTGCCTTTTTCAACAAAATAGCCGCAGGAGGCGTTTTTGTGATGAAGGTAAAACTTTTGTCAGCATAAACAGTAATAACAACGGGAATTATAAGACCCGTTTGGCGTGATGTGCGCTCATTAAACTCTTTGCAAAAGCCCATAAGGTTTACGCCATGTTGACCAAGAGCAGGACCTACTGGTGGAGCTGGTGTGGCTTTGCCCGCAGGTATTTGAAATTTAATCAAACCTGTAACTTTTTTTGCCATTTTATATTCCTCCTATAGTGGTATTATCGGAGAGTCTATCTCCTCCCACGTATTAACACATAGTCTATATTTTCTCTATTTGCACATAGTCAAGTTCAACAGGTGTTTCTCTGCCAAAAATTGTTAAAGAAACAATAACCATCTTGCGGCTATGAACCACCTCTGTAACCGTACCCACGCTGTCTTCGAAAGGTCCAGCGGTAATGCGTACAGCATCGCCCACATTAAGGTCAATGGTCTCTTGTAGGTCTTCTATCAAGCCCATAAAGCGTATCTCATCTTCGGAAAGCGGAACGGGCTTGCTACCTGGTCCTACAAAACTGGTAACGCCGCGCGTGTTACGCACAACATACCATGTCTCGTCATTCATATGCATAAAAACAAGGACATAACCAGGGAACACCTTTTTAGCAACCGTCTTTTTAACGCCATTTTTAACCTCCACCACATTTTGGATGGGAACGGAAACCTCAAGAATTTGCTCCTGCATACCCCTGTTTTCTATTATTTTTTCTAGATTGGCTTTAACTTTATTCTCGTAGCCAGAATAGGTGTGTACTACATACCATTGTGCGGTAGTTTCTGTCATATATTCACCTCATTTGAACTGGTCTACAGTTGGTTAATAAAACTGTAAAGAGCGTTATATCCAGCGGTTAAAGCAAAATCATACAAAACAATAACGCCGCCAAAAATACCGCTAGTAATGATAACGGTAACAACCATTTTTACAAGCGTTTTGCGGTCTGGCCATGTTATGCGCTTAAATTCGCCCATAATGCCGCTAAACCATTCAGAAAAGCCGCCCTCTTTTTTTTCTTTCACATCTTTTTTCTTATCTTCCATTAATTTCACGTCCTTTTCAAACGAATGGGTTATCTGGTCTCTCTGTGCAATGTGTGCTTGTTGCAGAACTTGCAGTGCTTTTTAAATTCCATCCTATCAGGGTGGTTTTTACGTTCTTTTTTGGTTTCGTAGTTTCTTTGCTTACATTCTGTGCAAGCCAATGTGATTTTTGTTCTCATTTTTTCCACCTCATAGTTCTGTATTGATTACATTATTAATTACACTAAAAAAAGCCAAACTTCTTGGCACTTATCAATACTATCACAGCATTGCCATTTTGTCAAGCAAAATATATTAATAATTTATTACGAAAAATTAAATTTATATTAATTTTTTAAAAGTATTGAAATTTGAAAATGATGCAGTATAATGGTTGTAGGAGTTATATTTCTAACTGTATATGCCTGCCAAATTTACCAATAACAGGGGGTTGTTTTATAAAATGAAAAAATTTCTAATGCCTATTTGTCTTCTATCTGTTTTGGTAGTATTTTCGGGATGTGTAGGCAAAGGCTTTGTGATAGGCAGCATGGATGCGGCTATGTCCACAAGTTCTAATCCTCCCATAACTATTGATATTACAGATGAAGGTCAACCATATGAACAACAAGACGATATAGTAGAACTTGCGGTCACTACTGACCAGCAACCTGTCTCGCAAGACCATATTGAGCTTATACAATACCTACAATCCGAGATTCTTGGAGGGTTGTCAAATTTTTCTATTTTACCCAATCAAGCCGATATGTATTTAACGGATTCAGGACCTGGAGCGAACATGATTTCAGATAATACCGAAGCTAAAACCATAGCGGGTCATGTTGCTCTAACATTTGATGATGGTCCGCACCCAACGCTAACCCCTATGCTTCTTGATGCTCTGTATGCCAGAGATATTAGGGTTACATTTTTCCTGCTGGGTTTAGAGGTGGATAGACATCCCCATATTGTAGCGCGTATGTATGAAGAAGGTCATTCTGTGGGCAATCATTCTTATTATCACCCTAGCTTCACAGGTCTTAGTCGTCAGAGGATTCTGGATGAAATAGAATTGACGAATCGTGCTATAGAAGCCGCTACAGGTAGTCAACCTACGCTTTTGCGCCCACCGTATGGCAGGCACAATAGCACGGTAATTGAAATTGCCCGCGAGCTTGATATGTCCGTGGTTATGTGGAGTGTGGACCCGCGCGATTGGGAGGTTAGAAATGTCTTACAAGTGCGAGATAATATTGTGAATCACTCCATGGATGGCTCTGTGGTTGTTTTGCATGACATCCACCCGACATCCATTGAAGCCACAATTATGGCGATAGATTATATGATGGAAAAAGGCTATGTTTTTGTTACTGTAGAAGAACTCTTTGGACTTAGCGATATATCGCTGTATGCAGGCGAAATCTATCGCGGCGTTTACCATAGCCTTGGGGGTAATTAATGAATAGCAACAATCTAAATCAACACGAAATTTTTGAAACAAAGCTGGCTCTCTTGCTAGAGGTTTTGAGCAAAAAGCGAGAGGCTTTGGTTGGTGTGCTTAATATCAGCGAAAACCAAGAAACCCTATATCTCTCGCCGCCATCTGATGAGCGGCGAGAGTTTTTAATGGAGATGGGCAAGCAAAAGCAAAAGCAAATAGACGAGGTACTTGCTTGTGACGAGATATTTCAAAGTATCTTTGATGGTATCGCTACCGAGTTTGAGCTAAAGAAACATGACCATAAAGATAAGGTTCTTCAGTTGCAGGCTGGCATAAATGAGGTGTTGGAGCTGGACGTAAAAATCCGCGCCCAAGAGGAAAAAGGCAAGGCTGTAGCCGCATCAAATATCGCAAAGCCTGCCGCGCAAAATGAGATAAATCCTGCTAGTACGAATTATATTTTGGGTAAATACAAAGAGGCTAGTAAAGAGGCCAGTAAGAAAAAGCCGAATGCGTAGGGAGTATATAGTACATATTGTGATAATATAAAGTCTCTTATCTATGATTTGTATGGCTTTCAAATCTCTGAAATGTGGCAAGAAAATGAAAGCACGAAATACGGGGCATATAGATTCAGATTAAATGACCTAAGTATGCTCTTTCGCATATCAAAAATCACCCCAACAAAAGTTGGGCAGTTTGTTACACTGTGGAAGAGAAACAGCGATAGCGGACAAATACAGCCATTTGATATATCGGACGAACTTGACTTTTTTGTTATCTGCTCTTGCAAAGACAGAGATTTTGGGAAATTTGTTTTTCCAAGGTCTGTTTTGCTCGATAAAGGGATAATTTCTGAAAATAATATTGGCGGCAAAAGAGCCATGCGTGTTTACCCACCTTGGGATAAACCAACAAACAAGCAAGCTGAAAAAACACAGCTTTGGCAGCTAAAATATTTTTCAAACATAACAAATGCTCGCCAGATAATTCGTAAGGGCGACACTTTGCCGCTTTTATATCATAAGGAGGACAACCCATGCTAACAGGCGTAGAAATCGACATGGTAGTAAAAGATTCCATAAAAGCCCTAGAGTTATACGAAAAAATCTTTGATATAGAGCGTGTAGAGATAACGGATATGGGCGAGCAAGGCAGTGAGGCAGTATTCACCATATACGGCACGCGCTTTCATCTGCTCAACGAAAATCATGATTTTCATTTATATGCCCCGCAAGAGGGTGTGCCGCAATCCATGTGGCTAAACATCTCTGTGCCTGATATCAAAACTACCTACAATGCCGCAATTGCCGCGGGCTGCAAAGAAATCTTTGGCATAAACGATATGCCAGATTTTGGTGTGAAAAATGCCATGTTCGCTGACCCTTTCGGCTATGGATGGATGCTGCACCAAATCGACAGAATCGTGAGCCACAAAGAGCGCGTGGAGATTTTGCGCAAACAAGGGGAGAAATAGCATGTTTCTAGCAAGCGACAATGACCAGAAATTATTTGATAACTTTGTAAAAATAGGATTGACGGACAAAAAGAAAGCAATAGTGTCCTTATCAAAATCAATCTAGCGCAACCTTATGAGAAAATGGCCCAAGAACAGATATGGCACTATTGAGAAAAGTCGTGGAATACATCTACCAAACTGGCGGAACATGCGCCATAGCTGAAGGTGCTAATGGATATCTGGAAGAAAATCTCATTGCTTCTGGTTTTGGCAATATGCTAAATCGGCATGACATCAAAGTCGTTGATGTTGATTTGGAGGATTGCGATGAGGTGGAAGTATATGGCGAATGCCATTATATCCCAAAATGCTTTAAGGATTATGCCATAAGAATTGCCATGCCCTCGGCTTCCAAAAGAAAAGACATGCTCTATTCCAACAACATAAAGTTGTTCTTTGGGGCTGTGCCAAGGAGGATGTATCAGCCTGATGGTGCTGACATGACTGAGCAGCATGGTCCGCGCATCAAACTACATGATAATCTGCAACCCTCTGTAGCCAATATGCTTGCGGCAATACAAAACTACTCAGAATTTCAGCTTTTCGTAAATGGCGGGTCATTCTACAATGAAAAACAAAGATGATTGTGATTATCCCGAGTATCTTGACATTATGAAGGCAAGGAGCAACAGACCTTTCTAACTAATTCTCGTATATACAAACGACAAGGGGACGGCACCCATAATAAAAAACAGCTGATTGTCTTTGTGCTTTTTTATTCAAAGCACTGATTAAAATATAGGAGGCAATTTTTTATGGAACCTGAAATTACTGTATTTGATAATAAAAACAACCACATAGGCAAAACCTTTGCCCGCCGCGCAAAACAGCTTGTTAGCAAGGGTAGGGCGGTATGGATGGATGACAGCCAGCGCACTGTGATATTGATAGGCGATGCTGATATTAGCGAGATTTACGCGCCAAATGGCGGCGGGGTAGTAGACCTGCGAGATAGTGGCTACGAGCATGATGTTGAAGAATCAAATGATGACCTTTTGCGCCACCTAGCCCGAGAACGCGTGCGCCGCAAGAAAATGTTGCGTTGGCATATTGTGGGGCTTGTAGCTATAAGCATCTTTACGCTTTTCTTTTTCTTGGTGGCCACCAATGGCTTCGCTTGGCGTACTGCACCAGTTATCTTTTTCATGTTTGGCATTTTCTATGGTGCAATAGCTGTGTGGGGTGTATGGATAGGCAAAGAAATGGTTGCTGTAATGATGGATAAAGCCATGCGAGGTAAGGAAGTGGAAAAGGAGTTTCAGAGGTTGAAATCAACACATATTAAATAACCAAAAAAGTCGCCATCACGGCGACTTTTCACTTTGCGAGCTACATTCCTCCTGAAACTTTTTAACACGCTTATCGTCATCCATAACATATTTCAAGAAATTGTCAATTGCGAACAACAAAATCAAGCCATATCCCGTCACTTGAAAATATGACCGCGCATTTTCTGACACTGCTATGGAGGTATCCATAGTCAACACTTGAGAAAAAATCAATGCGAAAATATAAAATAGATAAAGAGATGTTTTTGCAGATGCCACATCTTTTTTTGAAAGCTTGGCTCTTGCCTCGTCATTTTCGCATATCTTTAATTTTTTGTATATATTGCCAATCCTTCGATTATCAATAAACAGACCTGCAGATATACCAACAACATTCCAAAAGTATGCATTAAGCATATTCCCATTTGATATAAACCAATACCATACCGTCAGTAATCCAAAAAAGCCTGCCCATATTAAATAGTCTAGCGCACGTTTTGCATATTTTAGAAAAGTGTTCATTAGCGTATCTCTATCATCACATGAGCAATTATGGTCATAGCCATTCTGTCACCCTCGGCAACCATTTTCTCGCCGCCTTCGCGCTTTGCTTCCGCAAACTCCTCATCCTTCAAGCCGCCAAGGTTTATAAGTACATTCATCCACGCTCCATGCAGGCCTGCTTGCAGGGCATGGGCAGCAACACCAAGGTCAGATGCGGCATTGCTATTAGCCTTACCCACAGCCTTACCTGCAAGTGCCAGAGCCGCATGACATAGCCCCATCACTTCATAAGGCACTTGGGTAGCCACCTTTAGTGCGGCTTGCATAGCCGCCGAACGAGCCACCTTTTCCTCATCAGTCTCCTTTGGCATAGCAAACACTGCGGAAACGCCATTATATGCTTCTGTGTCGCGGTCAATAGCTTCCACAAGCTGTTCACGCAACTTGTCTGCCTCTGAAATTATCCCTTGCATCAGCTCTTCATGTTCTGCATACTTTTTCTTACCAACCGTAAGATTTGCCACCATGCCCAAAAGCGATATGCCCATAGCAGCCATATTTGCGGATGCCGAGCCACCGCCTGGGGCTGGCTCTTTGGATGCTAGTGCCGCGCAAAACTCGTGCAATTTCATGTCTGTTAGCTTCATTAGATTATTACCTCTCCATTCTTAATGACATTTTTTGCCTGATTATTGCCAAATCTATAAAATAGAAAATCAAGGTCGGGGCAGTTCCAAATAATGATGTCCGCATCTTTACCAATTTCTATGCTACCCTTGCTTTCGCCGCGCCCTATGGCACAAGCGGCATTTAATGTAACCGCCGTAAGCACCTGTGGCGGCACAAGCCCATATTTAAGGCACCCAAGGGTCATTGATAACTGTAAATTAAAATTGGGGCTGCTGCCAGGGTTAAAGTCGCTGGCAATAGCAACGGCTATGCCGCTTTCTATCATCTTTTTTGCAGGCGCAAAATCCTTACCAAGATAAAAACTGGTAGTAGGCAATAAAACAGCTATTGTTCCAGCCTTTGCCAAAGCCTCCAAATCCTGCTCATTTGATGCTATAAGATGCTCCGCGGATATAGCCCCCAGCTCCGCCGCAAGTACAGCTCCGCCAAGATTATTAATCTCGTTAGCGTGCATTTTTATCCCAAAGCCAGCATTTTTAGCCGCTTCAAGCACCCTTCTGCTTTGCACCGCATCAAAAACACCTTTTTCGCAGAATATATCGCAATATTCCGCAAGATTTTTTTCTGCAACGTTAGGTATCATTTCATTTATAATTAAATCCACATAATCATCAGGATTTTGCTTATAATCAGGGGGTATGGCATGTGCGCCCATAAATGTGGACACCACATCAGCTTTATGTTCTTTTTGTAATTTTGATACAACCTCCAACTGCTTTAGCTCCGTCTCGACATCCAATCCATAGCCAGACTTTGCATCCACAGTGGTTGTGCCATGTGCCAGCATATCATCCAAAAAGCCGCCCGCTTTGGCATATAGCTCATCAAAACCCGCCGCCCGCGTAGCCTTTACGGTAGACAATATGCCGCCGCCGCCCGCCAAAATATCAAGATAATCCGCACCGCCAAGCTTTGCCGCCAGTTCATGCTGCCTAAAGCCGCCAAAAACAAGATGTGTATGGCTATCCACAAGCCCTGGTGTCACCAAACATCCTTCGGCATCATGCATCTGCGCCGCTTCTGGCATATCGCGCCCTATGTAAGCTATCTTGCCATCTTTAATACCGATATTCATGCCATTTTCTATAGAAATCTCGCCTTGTGTCGCACCTATCTTGGGTGTGTTACCCTGTGGTGTAGCAAGATTTGAATTTTTTACCAATAAATCAAGCATTGTCGCTATCTTTCCTCCCATCATGCAAAAGGCGGATTATTTCGCCTTGATTTCTAACTACCCTTGCTAGGGTTATCAAAATTATTCCGCCTATAAGCAACAGTATTTGCACTATTCTAAATGGTGTGTCGCTCCATGCGCTATTCGTAATCACCAGAACTGTAAAGTATAGGCAAAAGGCAATAAACACAAATCCTACTATCGACAAAATTAACGCAAACAGCGAATTTCTAGCAAGCTTCGTCTCCACTGTGCCAACCCCCTCTTACTACAGCAAATGATTCTCCAACACCTGCTTATCATAATCAAAATCTTCAATCTGCAAATAATACTCCGCGCAATCAATCAAAGCCTTCGCAGGAGCAAGCCCGATAAGCTCCGACCCAATTACGCTTACGCCATAACGCGCCGCCTCCATACGAATAATCTCAACTACACGATAAAGCGGTGTTGCCTCATAATTCACCATATTCATAGAAACCTGCGCAATATTGCGGTCTTCAAGCATTATACCAATGCCCTTAACGGCCTTAAAGCCGCCAGATGAGCCACGTATTATCTTTGCGATATTATTAGCGATATTTACATCCGATGTAGAGAGATTCACATTAAAGGCTATAAGCGGCATACGCGCCCCAACAGCCACCACGCCTGCCGTAGGATGCGGCTGGTCAGCTCCAAAATCTGGTTTCCAAGCATCCTTTTGCATTTTTTCTGCCATGCCCTCAAACTGCCCTTTGCGTATGGTGGCAAGGTTACGGCGAGTTTCTTTGCTTGCCGAATCTTCGTAAAGGAAAACTGGTATGCCTGCCTCTGTGGCGATTTTTTCCGCCACTTCTTTAGAAAGCGCGACAGCCTCGTCCATCGTCATATTCTTTACAGGCACAAAAGGTATCACATCCACCGCGCCCATGCGTGGATGCTCGCCTACATGCTTTGTAAGGTCAATTTTTTCCGCCGCATACTTTGCTAAAGCTACAGCACAAGCCGCCGCAGCCTCTGGCGAGCCAACATATGTGAAAACACTGCGATTATGGCTGGCATCTGCGGAATAATCAAGCAGGGTAGCCCCAGGCGTGCCGCGCACTATATCTGCCAAACCCTCAATAACCGCGCTGTCCGTACCAACGCTAAAATTTGGAATGCATTCTACAATTTTTGTCATACTATATCTCCCTTTTATCAATGATTTTTATTTAACATTGCGGATTATGGCGTAATAGAATAAACAATTTGTACACTAGCAGTAACAGTCATGCTGCCAGCCTCTATAGGCACACTGCTCCAAGCCATATCTGCCTCAGCCACCGCGCCAGCACCATAAAGCCCACGCGCCATAGGCGAATGCATACCGCCCATCTCCACAACAGACACAATGCCCGTAATATCTCTACCCAATGCCGCCGCCAAAGCCTGTGCTTTGCCTTCCGCATTTTGCACAGCAAGCGCAAGAGCCTGACTATATGCCGATGCAGAATCAGAAATGCCAAAACTAACACCATGAGACACATTTGCGCCAGCCGCAACAGCTGCGCCAAGCACATCGCCAACCTGTTCAATATCGCGGACAATCACGCTAACACTATTTGTTACCCTAAAGCCAGTAATGGTTGTCCAATCAGGCCCAAAGGCAGGGTCAATCCAAAAACTGGCTGTGCGAATATCGTCCTCGTCAATGCCAATCTCCAGCATAGCCGCTATCACAGTAGCCACAAGAATATTGTTCTCCTCCAAAGCCCTCTGCACACTAGCATTTTGCGTGCTAACGCCAAGATTCACCGTTGCCATATCAGGCGTGACAGAAACAGCTCCCGCGCCATTAACCGTAATCGTAGGCGCAGAGCTAGCCGCCAAAGGCTGTGCAAATACAGCACCCATCATCACAACCGCCATAATTGTTGCAAAAATTCTTGTTTTTCTCATTTGAAAAATCTCCCTCCGTTTTGGTTTTGGTTACAAATATTTAGACGTAATCCACCTCAAATGAGTTCCCTGATTTGCATACATTTTGTACTACCAAATCCACTTCACAGCATCATATCTGTGTATATTTTCATCGGCCGTAAGTATTGCCATCTTCTCGACCAATGCCATCGCAATTAACAATCTGTCAAAAGGGTCTTTGTGGATTTGGGGAAGCTCAATCACTTTGCTCAAATATTGAATTTCTGGCTGTAGCAAAGAAAATCTGGATACCCTCACCTTATTGAGCAATTCACTAAACGGAAGATTCAATTTATTGATGCTGACCTTAATTGCAATCTCCCATAGCGATGCAGAACAAATAAATATGCTATTTTCGGGATTGTCGATGATTTCAGTGATTCTTGCTGGCAGTTTAACATCGCGGTCAAAATACCAAATCATGGTATGCGTATCTAACAGATATCCCATATCACATATACTCCTCAAATTCTTCTAATGGAGCATCAAAATCATCTGCCATCCAAATCTTCATGCTACCTTTAACTGACAGTCTAGCTTGCCGTATTGCCTCCAATTCTTCCTCACTTTTTTTTGCATATTCTGTCACCACAGGCGGCACGCTCTTTGTTTCGCATAAATGCTTCAAAAGCACACGCACCACCGCCCCTGTATCCAGCCCCAAAGGGGCAAACAAAGAATCTGCCGATTTCTTTAACTCGCTGTCGATAGTAATCTGAGTTGTAGTCTCCATACCTGCACCTCCTTACTTCATAGCACCCTTAACCACATCTGCCACAAGCTCATCATCCGCCACATTCGGCAATGTGATATACCCAGCGTGCCGCTCATTATACTCCGCCGCTGTAGCTATAGCGTTTTCATTACCAGCCCAATTGCGGCGGGCAATACCGCCCATAACATCCCACATCATAGCGGATTTAATAATTTCATCCACACGAGCAGAGCCATCAAGCACCAACCCAAAACCACCGTTAATCGACTTGCCAATACCCACGCCGCCGCCATTATGCAGAGCAATAAGGCTCATGCCACGTGCCGCATTGCCCGCAAAACATTGCGTAGCCATATCTGCCATAATATTACTGCCGTCTTTGATATTGCTTGTCTCTCTAAAAGGCGAATCCGTGCCAGATACATCGTGATGGTCACGTCCAAGCATAATGGGTCCAACTTCGCCATTGCGCACCATTTCATTGAATTTCAGCGCGATTTTTGTGCGTCCCTCGGCATCCTGATATAAAATTCTAGCAAGTGTTCCCACAACCATCTTATTCTCCGCCGCTGTGGTTATCCAGACGTAGTTATCATTATCTGCTGGTCTGCGCTCGCGGTCTATGCAAGCCGCCGCCATTGCATCTGTCTTCTCCAAATCCTCAGGCTTGCCAGAAAGACAAACCCATCTAAAAGGTCCATACCCATAGTCAAAAAGCTCTGGTCCCAAGATATGCTCCACATACGATGGAAAAATAAAGCCGTCCTTCTCGTCCACACCATTTTTGCTAATTTCCTTCATGCCCGCATCATACACAGCCTTCAGGAAGGAATTGCCATAATCAAAGAAATATGTGCCGCGGTCAACTAAAGTCTGCACGCATTGATAATGACGGCGCAAAGTTTGGTTGACAAGCTTTATAAAACCTTTGCGGTCACCAGCCAGCATCTGTGTACGCTCTTCAAAGCTAATCTGCGGGCAATATCCGCCGTCATACACATTGTGGCAACTTGTCTGGTCTGTTAAAATGTCAATATTTGTATTCGTAAGCACGGCATATTGTAAAAGGTCAACAATATTGCCGCTATATGCGATAGAATAAGGCTCGCGCAGCTCAATATACTTTTGCGCCAGCCCAAAAGCAGCCTCTGGGCTATGGCATACATCTTTCACCCAGCCTTGGCTTAGGCGTGTTTCTATGCGGCTTGGGTCAACCTCAGCAATAATGCCAACACCCCCGCAAAGCTCCATGGCCTTGGGCTGTGCGCCGCTCATACCGCCGAGCCCACTGGATACAAACAGCTTACCCTGCAAATTATCATCCGTCGCAAGTCCCATAACCTTGCGCCCAGCATTCAACAATGTATTATACGTGCCATGCACAATGCCTTGCGGTCCAATGTACATCCAGCCGCCAGCCGTCATCTGCCCATAGCTGGCAACACCCATTTGTGATGCTATCTCAAAATCCTCAAGATTATCATACATGCCCACCATCAAGCCATTTGTAACAATTACGCGCGGAGCGGACGGGTGCGAGGGGAAAATACCAGTTGGATGTCCGCTGGCAACCACCAATGTGCTATTTTCATCCAATTCTTCCAGATACTGCATAATAAGTCTATACTGCATCCAATTTCCGCATACAGCCCCCGTCTCACCATATGTAATCAGCTCATATGGATAAAGCGCTATTTCAAAGCTCAAATTATTATCTATCATCACCTGAAAAGCCTTGCCCTCCAAGCATTTGCCCTCATATTCATCAATTGGCTTGCTATAAATACGCCCCTGCGGACGATAACGATAGGCATATATACGCCCATATGTCACCAGCTCCTGCATAAATTCAGGCGCAAGCTCCTCATGCAACTCCTTTGGCACATAGCGCAAAGCATTCTTTAAAGCCTGTTTTGCTTGCGCTTTGCTTAAACGAAACCCACGGCTGGGCGCACGACGAACACCAGGCTCAAAAGCAGGGTAGCTAGGCAAAATATTATCAAGTTGTCTCATCAAAATCACCGCTTTCTAAATTTTTCTCGAGCATGTCTGTATGCTAATATTATAGGAATTTAAGGGGTTTGTCAAGAATTTATGAAACTCACTCACTATATTATATCACGCACACAGACTAACATTCCATACCATTTTTTAATTTTCACACGCATTTTCATAAACATTTGCATTTGCATTATCATAAGCATATACATTATCATCTACATCTACATTAAGGTTAGCATCTGGTTATGTTAGGTTATTTTAGGTTATACTTAGGTTATTTTAGGTTATACTTGGGTTATTTTAGGTTTTCCTTCCTCAACCCAACCACAACCTCCACATTAGCCGTCCTGGGAAACATATCAATAATCTTTATTTTCTCCACCACATACCCTGCCGCCATAAACGCCACCAAATCATCCACCATGGACGTTGCTTTACAAGAAACATAAACAATACACTGGGCATCAAAAGCCAATATATCAGGGATGGCACGCGGATTAATGCCTTCGCGCGGCGGGTCAAGAATTATCGTATCAGGTTTAATATCAAGTTCTTTGACCATTTTACGTACATCACCTGATATAAACTCGCAGTTATTAACATCATTAAGCGCGGCATTTCCTCTAGCTGCTTCCACGGCTTCTTCTACAAGTTCAATCCCAATAACGCGCTTAGCAAATTTGGACAAATATATACCTATAGTGCCTGTTCCACAATACAAATCAAAAATAGTCTTATCCGCTACATCGCCAGCAAACTCCGCAATAGTCTTATAAAGAACCTGCGCCATCACGGTATTTGTCTGAAAAAACGAAAATGCCGATACTTTAAACCGCAAGCCAAGCTCGTCCAATTCCTCATAATAATGGTCTTTGCCGTACAAAAGCCTAACATCATCTGCCACCACAGCATCCGCAAGAGAATTATTCACAGTATTAAGAATCCCTTCAACTCTGCCTTCAAGTGGCAATTCTTGTAGTTTAGCGGCATAGTCGCTATAATCACCATCTCCTGCTGTTACAAGATTCGCCAAAATATCGCCGCTACTAAAACCACGGCGCAATACCAAATGGCGCAAAGCTCCCGTACGCAAACGTCGATGATGAAATGTTTCGCCGCGCTCTTTAAAATACGCCAGCGTAAACTCCAAGATACGCGCAAAATCAGCATGAGCAAGCAAGCAGCACTCTGCACCTACAGCCTCATAAAAACTCCCGCGCTTGCGCATACCCAGCGTTAAATTACCATCCTTGCCATCATCCCCAAAAGAATATTCCATCTTATTGCGATAGCCATCCGTAGAATATGCCGCAATGGTAGGCAAAAAGGCGTACTCCAGATTCAGCGGCTCAAGCACACGCCGCACCATAGCCTCCTTTAGCTCCATCTCATATTCATATGGTATCTGCTGAAAAGCACAGCCACCGCACAAACCAAAAACAGGGCAGGGCGGCGTAATCTCCTGCGGTGCTGGCTCTAACACCTCCAAAATCTGTGCTTTAGGCACTTTGCCCTTGCGAAAAATCTGCACCCTAAGTCGCTGACCAGGCAAACCACCCTTAATAGCTATCTTGCGGTCGCTAGATATACCAATACCAATATTAGGGAATTTTAATGCATCCTCTATCTGTACTTCATGTATACTTCCTTTTTTCATCTTTGCAAAGCTCCTTTGATTGAAAAAAGACCTTTATAAGGCCTTTTTTCGATATTTATGGTCATTTATCTCTTGTCCTAAAGGTCTATAGGAACAACCATGCAAACAAAACGATTATTGGCAAAGCAATGATAGTTCTCATAACAAATAGGATTGCTAGATGACCAATATTTAGCGGGATTCTGGACTTTAGTATCAAAATACCAGTTTCTGCTAGGTAAATAATTTGTACTATGGAAAGCGCACCAATGATAAAGCGCGTAGCAAGCGGCGCTTCTGTGCCTAGCAATATGGCAGGTATGAACATGTCTATAAAGCCAACGATGGTAGCAGGAGCATAGTCAAAAGCACCCTCAACACCGAGTATATTCATATACCAACCAAATGGCCATGCCAATACATCAAAGATATCTGTAAACTCTACAAGAACGAGAGCAATAGTACCCCAAGCCAATATCACAGGTATCAAATCCATAAAGATATTAAGCCAGTTAGAAGCACCAGATTTCATAACATCATTAGGGCCTGTTTGACCAGCGCGCCTTGATGCCGACTTCACAGCCCAGCTAAACATAGATGTACCTTTTGGTACTTCTTCGTCAATCTGCTTGCCTACATCTGGTAAATATTCATTTTTGATACGGCTAAGAGGCCAAATTCTAGGCATTAATATAGCCAAAAGAATCGTTGTTACTGTGATAACAAGATAGAACAATGGGAAATGCCCCATAAGACCAACTGTGGATGCTATAACGAATGTGAATGGCAACGAAACCAAAGTAAAGTTTACGCAAATAGCGGCGGCCTCACGGTCTGTGTAAAAACCCTTTTCGTGCTGCTGACGTGTAATGATAACAGATGCCGCAGAAGAGCTAAACCAAGAGCCAAGAAGGTCAATAGAAGAGCGACCAGGCAGCGTAAATAGGAAACGAATAACTTTCCTAATCAGCGTACCCAAAAACTCCATAAGCCCAAAGTCTGTCAAAAGCGGTATTGTAATACCAAGGATGATGAAGATGGACATGAGGTTAGAGCCGCCAGCGGAGATAAGGTCCATCATCAAATCGCCTGTAAAACTAGCGATAAGCCAGTCTGGACCCATACCAAGAAACACCATCCACACAATAGCAACGGCAATAGCCTTGCTAACGAAATACAGTGGAGAGCATAAGAAAAGCTTAATTACAGGACCTAGCTTCTCAATCCTCGCATTCAATGCGGCGGCTGGCTCTTCTGCTGATGTTGCAAGCAAAATGGAATATGCTATCATCTTAATGATGTAAGCAATAGCCGACCCTAAAAACGAGATGGTGATAACGCCTGCGGCTACAAAAAACAGTAGCCCAAAACCATTAACATCAAGTGCGTTGATGGTTTCGCCTAGCCAAGCAATGGCAAAGCCCAAAGGAATGTTGAAAGCCCTATAGCCATCAGCGTTAGTGAATGGTATCGGCACCATAAACAAAAACACGCCGACTAAAGACATAATAATGAACTTCAGCTTATGCGCCAGCTTAGGCGTGTAGTCCTTCAGTTCTTGATTCATGTAATCCTCTCCCTCTTAAATAAAATATGTATTTCAAAGATAAGCTTAATAGCCTACCTGAAGTACCTATCATTAAATGCTTCAAACATCCGCCCAATAGCGGCAAACCTACCAAAGCCAGCCCCAGCATCTTCGCCCATATCAGATAAAATGATGAGAATATATGGTGACGGCGCATACACAATAGCTAGGTCATGAAAATGCTCATCCATCCAACCATATTTTAGCGCGACATCATAGTTGTCCGAAAGTATTGTGCCAAAAGCATATATAAGGTCATAGCGCAATTCATGTGCAAATTGCCCATCGCTCTCAAGATAATTAAACACAGCGGTCATCCACACAGCGGCATCTTCCACATCAATATTCTTTGCCGTAAGGCTAAGAATACGCGCACGATTTGCTCCGATTTCATCCACAAAATCCCAGAAAGTAAAGTCAGGATGATTGTAATTTAGCGCAAGCATACGATAAGCTACATTGCAGCTATAGCGTATGGAATGGTTCAAAAGCTCCTGCGTGGTGAATTGCGTACCAAAAGGCATATGCTGTATCAGCCCGCTACCGCCGCGATGATTGACGGCTGTGTAGGTATGTATATCATCCATGGATATGTAGCCGCGTTCCGCAAGGGTGTAAATATATATCGCACTATAGATTTTATTGGTGCTTGCCCCAAAAAACACGCGACCAAGGTTATATGTAAAAGTAAAGCCTGTATCCAAATTCATATAAAGCACGGAGACTCGGTTACCATGCGCCTGCAATGCAGAGTGCAACGCGGCTGTGGGCGGTTCAAAATCCAAATTAACCCACCGCGCACCAAGATGTGTTTCTATCTGCAACCAACGCCCATCTTGCTGCAATACGCGCACGAGCTGTGGCGTGATAAGGTCTACATATGCTGTGTCACCCATATTCTCATGTATCCCAAGCAAACGCGGTGTACGGCGTAGATTGGCTTCAGCATAAACCCACTCTGCACCGCGGTAGGTAGTTATGGCTATCCAGCCATAGCCGTTATCCTCATGATACCGCACATATTGCGGGTTAAAATCACCAATTACATTTGCGGTGAAGCTAGGCTCGTCATATGTAACAAACCGCCACGGTATATGGCGCAGATTGTCTTGCGTATCGCTTTCAGATGCTGTGACATGCAATGCTCCAAAAACCATAAACGCTGTGAAAACTAAAATTGCCGTTAAATATCTCAAATCATTGTCTCCATTTCTTAAATATTGTTATTGACCAATCATTTGACTATATGCACGAATACGCTCCAAAATCCGCTCTGCATCAGCACCCTCAGCTATAGTCGGCTGAAAATCATTACGATAGCGTACAGATGACACGAAAATCGGGATAATATTTATGTCAACATCTGGTTGCAAAACGCCATCGTGGAATGTAAATGTTTGCTGAAAAATAAAGCTATCTTGGTCAGGCGGGTTAGAGTTCCCGCCAAAAGAGAAATTGGCAAGCGAATACACGATGTGATGCCCACTATGCTCCTCGATGCCCTGTATAACATGCGGATGCGCTCCAAGCACCAAATGCGCCCCTTGGTCAATAGTAAAACGCCCAATAGCAACCTGATAAGGCTCAGGCACATTATTTCGCTCCACGCCCCAATGATAATAAGCAATAATCAACTGTGCGCCGCGCTCTTGTAATTCGGCAATGGCATCAGAGATACGTCCGCGGTTATGAGCGGTATCCTGCCAGATACGATGCCCAAACAGCCCAACACTTATGCCGTTTACCTCTATAATAGTGATATACTCATTGCCAAAAAACGCTATGCCTTCTGCCGCAAGAGCCGCCGTTGTGTCCCTATACCCTTGGTCAAAAAAGTCAATTGTGTGGTTGTTTGCAATGGTCACAACATCCACATATGACGATGACAATATTTGTGCAAAATGTGGCGGGCCACGAAAAACAAATTGCTTATCCATATGCTCTGTTGCATATGTCAAAGTGCCTTCCAAATTTAGGATTGTTAAATCATCCGCTTCAAAAATATGTACAACATTTCGGAGAAAGTGGCTATGGTCTCGCCCGCTTTGCTCAAATTCACGCATAAAAGCATGATATCCAGCCCATCGCGAATCACCGCCCAAAGTGGTGTCGCCAGCGGCAGAAATGGTTATTGTCACAATATCTGGCATAGGCTCTGACCTATAATAAAGCCACTGCCTGCCACGATAAGTGTTTATCAAAATCCAACCGTCGCCATTGTTTTCTGTATAATCAACATTCTGGGAGGAAAACCTACCAACACGCTGGGATTCAAAATCAGGTGACTCATAGGTAACAAAATCCCAAGGAATATGGCGGCTGCCAGACTGCATATTGCTAGAAGCAATAAGCGAAACGCCGCAAAGCAACATCAGAGTTATTACGGTTAAGGACTGGACGATTTTTCTCATAAACACCTCTTTTTTGCAAAAAAGCGAAGTCCTCCGAAAAAATCGGACTAACTTCGCTAAATAATACATTGTTTATTATACGTTACTTTTTGCCATATCAGCAAGCTTAGCAAAGCCTGATGCATCATGTATGGCCATTTCTGCTAGCATCTTACGATTTATGTTGATACCTGAAAGCTTCAAGCCATTCATAAACCTAGAATACGAGATACCATTTATTCTAGCAGCGGCATTTATGCGTGTAATCCACAAACGCCTAAAATCGCGCTTGGTTTGTTTGCGACCAGCAAAACTATGCGCCATAGCGCGCATAACTGCTTGCTTGGCGGTGCGGTACTGCTTACTGCGTGCGCCATAATAGCCCTTTGCCATTTTTAATACTTTTTTATGTCTCTTTTTGGCGTTTAAGCCACCTTTAACTCTTGCCATGTTGTAACAACCTCCAAATATTCTTTACGCGTGCGTATCTTACAAATACGGTAGCACTCTTTTGTAGTTATCTTGCATAGTTTTGTCAACCAGTGTAGCCTTACGAAGATTACGCTTACGCTTAGGGCTTTTCTTTTCCAATATATGGTTTTTGTTACATTTCATGCGCTTTAATTTGCCTGTGCCTGTAACTTTAAAACGTTTAGCAACAGCGCGGTTGGTTTTCATTTTCGGCATTGTAAAAACTCCTTTTAATTAAAGCTATTCGCTTTTTTCTTCTTTTTTCTTCTCATGCTCCTTTTTTGCCATAAGGAACATGGACATTCTGCGTTGCTCCATTTTTGGTGGTCTGTCCACTGTGCCATATTCTTCTACAGACTTTGCAAAGTCATTAAGAATTTTAAAAGCGGTTTCGGTGCGACCCATTTCGCGACCATGCCTAAAGCGCACAGTCACCTTTACTTTATCACCATTTTTAAGAAACTCTATGGCGCGCTTCACCCTCACTCCGATATCATGGGTGTCGATATTAGGGGTTAGCCAAAGCTCTTTTGTATCCTGTGTCTTCTGTTTCTTACGCGCCTCACGCTCTTTTTTTGCTTGCTCAAATTTGAATTTAGAAAAATCCATAATTTTGCAAACAGGTGGCTTGGCATTTGGTGAAATTTTGACCAAATCCAAATTCTTATCATCCGCCATTTTTTGCGCATCACGCCCAGGGAAAATACCTAACATCTCCCCAGAATCATCAATCAAACGAACCTCTTTGTCCCTAATTTGCTCGTTGATAAAAAACTCGGCTATATCCAGCACCTCCTGATAATGGTTGAAATCTTGCCTACAAAAAAACGGCCGCAATATATGCGCCCGCTCACCTAATCAATAAAGTATAAAGGCATATATGCCCAAAAATACAATATTTCAGATGCAACCCCAATGCCAAAGCTTTAAGCAAGAGGTGAGAAGCAGGCTTCTACTTAATACTAAAGGCTATGTTACCACATATCTATCGCAATGTCAAGAAGAATTTTAATTTTTTTCTTGACAAAGGTAATAGGTTAAGTTATTATAAATATATAACTAGTTATCTTTTTAAAACAGGAGGAAGTGTGCATGAAGCTTAAAAATATTGATATTTCAAATCAGGCTTTTATTTATGCTGCCATTCATTTGCTCTCAAACCGTATGCAAATAATAGGGGACAAAATTGACCTGACCATATCCAGCAAGCAATGGTTTGTTTTAGCTGCGGTATCAAAATTCAAAGATACACCACCCAATATAGGTGACATAGCAGATGGATTAGGCACATCCCGCCAAAATATCAAAAAAATGGCAAATATCCTTGAGCAGCGCGGGTTTTTGCATATGGAAAAAGATAAAAGTGATTCAAGAAATATACGCCTCTATTTAACCCAAAGATGCAACGATTATTTCGAGAGTAGAGAGCAACAAGAAATGGAATACCTAGAAGGCATTTTTTCTGGTATTGATGATGAAATTCTCGCGACACTACGTGAAGGACTGGGTAAACTAGTAGATAATATAGACACAATGTTAGGAGGGTTAAAGTAAATGAGAAAGGGTAGGGTGAAAAGCAAGATGATTTGGATTGTAGGCGGTATCTTTATCTTTATAGTGATGATAGTGATATTTTTTCAAATCCCATATTCGCCGACAAAAAGCAATTTTCAAAGAGATGTTCAAATGAATAAAGAACAATCAGTAGATATGCCAACAAGATTTTTTACGGAGCAAGGCATAGAACATCTTCCGATAGCTATGCAGAACCACTTTAAAGTGGCTGGTCTTATCGGGCAACCAATGCCAAATTACGCAAAGGTATTTATGCCATCTGTTCCCTTATATCAGTCTAAGGATGCCTCCCCGTTGATTCTTGACTACAACTTATATATTTTTTCACATCCCGCGCGGTTAGCATATATGACCACTTCTATGTTCGGATTTCCATTTGAAGCATATGACAGTACGCAAGAGGGAATCGGATTTATGAAAGGTATTGTAGGTAAGATATTTACACTGTTTAATGAAGATGGACCAGAAATGGATAGGGGGCAGCTTATGACATGGTTGGGCGAAGCACCCCTCTTGCCTTCTGTGCTTTTAAGCCAATATATAACATGGCAACAAATAGATGCAAATAGGGTAGAAGCTATATTGGCATACAGAGGGATATCAGGTTCTGGCATCTTTACATTTTGTGATAATGGTCTAATACACTCGTTTCAAACCAACGACAGACCCAGAACAGCAACTGACGGCAGCATCGATTTCCCTAAATGGTCTGCTGTAATTGATAGTTGGAAAAGGAATGAGGATGGCGCATATATCCCAAGTTCTGTAAAAGCCATATGGCATTTGTCAGAGGGTGATTTAGTTTATTTTGAGACTAGCAGTTTTACAATTGAATTTGGGCATTGATTACTCTATATCTGCTTATCAAAATCCTTAAAACCCTCACCAAGCACCTCGCGCACATCCGCCACAATAACAAAAGCCCGCTTGTCAATACCCGTCACAACCTCTTTTAGCTTCGCAATCTCGCGCTTGGACACAACGCATAGAAGTACATTTTTTTCATGTCCCGTATACGCGCCACGCCCATCAAGGCTTGTTACGCCACGGTCCATCATTTGCGTAAGGGCAGCAGCTATTTTATGTGAATCTTCGGAGATGATGAATGCTGCTTTAGCAAAATTAAGACCCTCAAGAATATATTCAATAGCCTTTGTGGACACAAAAATCGCAATAATTGCATACATGGTGCGCTCAAAATCAAAAACGAAAAAGCCAAGCAAAATGATAGACCAATCCACAGTCATCAAAATACGAGAGGTAGGAATATGCTTAAACACCTTATGCAAAAGTGCTGCAACAAGCACAGAACCACCTGTGGTAGCTAGCTGGCGATACACCAAGCCCACGCCGATACCGCAAATCACGCCACCAATAATCGAGGCAAGGAAAAAGTCGGTTTCAAATGTATATGTTACATATTCTTCCAGTAAAAATAATGAAAGCGTCAAGAAAAGATATGCAAAGGTGGTTTTTGCAATGAATTTCAAGCCAAAAACCTTTAGCGCGATAAGCACAAGCGGAATATTGAAAACAAGAGTGGTAAGCCATACAGGGATGGTAAAATCTAGGTTATTATAAGAATAGTCCAGAATGATGATGCCAAGCCCAGAAACACCGCCAACGACGAGGTTGTGAGGCATAAAGAAAAAATACAAACCAAAAGCCATTATGGCCGTACCTATAGCTATCCAAAGATATTCATACACAACTTGTCTGCCGCTTTTTGTAGTCATAGTTCACCTCTAATTTTTTTGTAAATAACGAGTAAAACGAATTTCAAAAGCACAGTTTGCCGCAATATGCGCGAAGGCTGTCGCAATAGGCGATAAAGCCATTCCATACCTATTTTCTGAAAAAACTTAGGTGCGCGGCGCAACCGCCCAGATAGCACATCAAAGCTACCGCCCACGCCCATAAGGATTTTTGCGTTTATTTTGTCTCTATGTTTCATTATCCATTTTTCTTGCCTAGGGAAACCCAAGCCCACAAACACAATGTCTGCACCTGATGCGTTGATTTTATCGATTATGACAGCATCCTCATTATCTTTAAAATAACCATGATAGAATCCGCATATATTCAGAGCAGGGTGCTTTTCGACCACCTTTTCTGCTGCTGCCTCAGCAACATCTGGTGCTGCACCCAAAAAATAAACACCATGTCCACTTTTTGCTACACGTTCAAGCAAATCTGTCATAAGCTCTATACCAGGCACACGCTTTTTTATCTTGGGTTTTGTAAGCTGCGAAGCCCATACAATACCTATGCCATCAGGTATAACAAGTTCAGCAGAGCTAAGCGTTGCCGCAAATTCTGCATCTTTTTGCGCCAACATCACCATCTCTGGATTAGGCGTAAAAACAACATGTACAGAATTGCCATTCAAAAATGAAAACGCCTTTACTGCGGCTTTTTCAGGCGATAGATTATCAAATGAAACACCAAGAATAGTTGCCTTCACTATATCCACCCCCTAAAATTCATCACGATTAATGATATCATAGGCAATCTGCGCGTTGCTTTGTGCTTTTTCAATCATTGGTCGCGTTATCTTGCATAACTCACGAGATATTTCGTCGCGCTTCTCCAAAATTTCCTCGGAAAAGTTAATGAGCTTGCCAGCAGATATATCTTCCAAATCCACATAATACTTTTGGTTGAGTTCATTGAGCATGGATGATACCTTGGGGTCATATACCAATCCGATAACGGGTGTAGCTGTATTTGCGCCATATATGATAGAATGTAAGCGCATACCCACAAGAAATTCCGCCCCTGCAACAACAGAAAGTATCTCTTCTATTGTAAAATCTTCTTGGAGATAATAGCTCTGTCTTTTAGCCACCTCCATCACCTGCGTAGAAATCTCGGCATCATTTGAAGGCTGCATAGGGATAAATAGTGGGTACAAGCCATGCTTTTCGCTCATATAATCACAAAAAACAGCCATTTCAGAAACAAAATCCTCTTTCAGTGTTTTCCAACCCCGTATAGATACACAAAAATATTTTTTACCAATTAAGTTAATTTTATCCAAGAGGGCAGAGCTAGCATCTGGATTTGTGTTGGTGAAGCCAAAGGCGGCATCAGCTGTAACTATGACACTCTCATTCTTTAGTCCTAGCTCTTGTAACACAATCTTGGATTGTTGGTCGCGCAATGTAATTTTCTCGACCTTTTCAAGAGCGGCGGCGGCTCTGCGTTGATTTTTCTCAAGCTTTAGCGGGCCAATGCCATTTGCATAAAGCATAACCTTAGCACGCGCTAAAGCGGCAAGATTCATCACAAATACATAATATATCAAGCTTTTTGTAGATGTTAAATCTTGGATAAGACTACCGCCACCCATTATAAGCAAATTTGCCTTGCGCAAAGATGCTATGATGCGCGGGAAATTAAATCTCTGAATCGACTCCACATTATATATACTTTTGGTTTCCTTGGGTCGTTTAGAAATCACAGTTATCTTAATTTCTGGATGAATCGCACGCAAATCGTCAGTTATTGCTTTTAGCAAAATATCGTCGCCGTGATTATTAGAACCATAATAGCCTGAAATTACAGCATCTATAGCTCTATTTGGCTTACGAACGCAATCATATAGCATCAAAGCATCATCTGCCATTTTGTCCAGTGAATAATTTTCTTCTATAATTGTTCTAGCCATTGAGCCTAGCTCTGCGAGCTTCTTAGGTGAGGAATCCAATAGGTTAAACAAATCTTTGCTAAGATTTTGGACAGCGACCTCTTCATGACCACGGCAAGTAAAATTTGTAGCAATTGCAGTGTCCAAAACATTCTTGTTAAGCACGCCCAAATACCCCTGGCCACCTGCCAAAATAGCAGGTTTTGCACATGCCATAGCCTCCAAAACCGAGCGACTAACGCCAACAAAGATATCTGCTGCCGCAAGAAATTTAGGAATGTCTGTGCGCGTACCAGTTACGATTATATGTTTAATACCCATCGAATCATTAATTCCTTGAGCCTTTTCGACGATAGCATCATAGTCATTTCCACTACCCACAATGACAATTCGGGTATTCGGATTCTTTTCATACAATTGTGGCGCAAGCTCTATCAAGCGATGTGCCGCATGTGACATATCCCTGTCCATACGACTAATATTCACAATTCGCTTACAATCCGTGGGTATGTCAAGCTCGCTTAAAATATCAGAAAAATCTACATCTGGCGTAAACTTGTCCGTATCTATGCCATTTATCGTAAGAAAAACATTATCTTCTGACATCCTATAGTTTTTTACAAGATTTTCTTTGATATCTTGTGCAACAGAAAGGCTCGCCTCGCCAAAATTTGTCAAAAGCTTGTATGCCATTGCATTACTAAAATGCGCATGAGCTGTAGTAACAAAGCGAAAATGTAGATGCTTCTGCAAAAGTCCGCACAAAAAGGCTGGTATACGCGCATGAGCATGAACCAACCTTATATCATTTTCTTTAATAATCCGCTTGAGAGAAAAATATGATGTAATAAGATTTTTTGGATTTTTATTATGTAGCGGCAACTTAAAATGCTTTATGCCATGCCGAACAAGCTCTTCGACATACACCCCGCCATTAGAAACAACATAAACATCAAGCCCGCGCCGCCTTAATGACTTGCAAAGCTCCAAAACATGGGTTTCCGCGCCGCCTATTTCCATGCCCATAAGAGCCATCAATACCTTTGTGTTTTCATATGAACTCATATTACGAACCCCTCTTAAAACGCGCCAAAACAATATCCTTGGCGATTTTCGCCTCATCAATTTGCAAAATCAATGCTATAGCAAAGTATATAAAAATGCCTAGCAAACTGATTATACCAATTATGACAATATAAGGCAAGTCCGAAATTATATTCGTAGCAACAAATAGTACAAGAGCCATAGATGCGGAGGCAAACATCATCTTTAGTAGATTGGAGATAATTCTTTTAGTAAGTACAGGATGCTTGCGCGAAATTATTATAAGCATGACCAAACCAGCCGTTGTAACAGATATGGTTTGTGCGAGCGCAACGCCACCTATTCCAAGAACATCCACCAAAAGCAATGATGCAACCAAATTTATCGTGATAGCCACAACGCTTGTTATCATTGGAATTTTGCCATTCATTGTGGCAAAAAAGGCACGGCTAAGCAGGGTGGTTAGTCCAAAGCCCAACATACCAATCGCTAAGAAACCCAGCGCATATGCCACCTGTGCCGCGGATTCCTCTGTAAAATTTCCACCAAAAAAAGCGAAATGCGATATGGGTTCGCGCAGTATAAACAAGCCGATTGCCATAGGTATCAAGAAAAATGCTATGGCAGAAACTGCACCAGAAAGCACCGAAGAGAACTCGGAATCTTTGCCTAGGGTCGCCTTTGCTGCTTCCTTGGATAACTTTGGAAATAATATATTTGTAACGGATAACACAAAAAAACCTGTAAGCACCAAATATATCGTGTTTGCGGCGCGTAGCTCAACTATCGCTTCTGCATTATATCTATTTGGTATCACCCACAAATGTATCAAATTATTGATAGGAAATAGCCACGCGCTCACCAAAAACATAGGAGACAAGCGTAAAATTTGCCTTAAAGCATCATCACGCAAATTCAAACGCGGACGAAAACGATAACCCTTGCGATGCAGAGGAGGCAAAAGTATAGCGAATTGCAAAATATTTCCAATAATGAAAGCGACGGCAAGCCCAAAGACACCTAGCTGCTCATAAAACAGCCCAAGATAAGCCAAAATTAATATATTTGGTATAAGCGACATGATAGACGGCGTGTAAAACCCGCCTAATGACTGCAACACGCCTGTAAACGCAAATGCCGTAGTGGTCGTAAACACAATGAAGATAAGGATGCGCAAAAGCCGCGCCGCCATAGCCGCCGTTTCCGCACCACCACTCGACAAAAAGACCACAGCGATAGTGTCCGCTGCAAAAAAGCCAACAAGACTGATAGCAAGTGACAAAATTATCACAAAAGTAATGAAATTGCTAGCCACATCAAAAGCTTCTTGCTGTGTTTTTTTCTCCAAATAGCTATTAAAGACAGGGATAAAACTAGCAGAAATAGCCGCCGCAAAAGCTACATCTAAAAAATTTTGCGGGATGGTCAAAGCGGCAGAAAAAGCAATTGCCTCTGGTGTTGTACCCATTAGCCGAATAGTAACAATATCGCGCAAAAAGCCGCTGAGCTTTGCTATCAGCACCAAAATCATCATAATAGAGACGGTTTTGATGCCGCTTTTCATGCTGTCTTCCATTAATTAAATATCCTTTCAAGACCATATTGCAAGCCATCCGAACCAAAACGGAAACGCAATACACTAAACTCTGGATTTACATCCTGTCCTATAAAAAGCGATGCCAAATTGATATAGCGCACACCATCAAGCAACTGCACGGATGTTGTAGTGCCGCCACCTGATACTACAAACACATTTCGCCCAGCAAGTGCCTGACTAACCAACATATCATGGAAAATAGCTCTCTCATGCGCATTACCAAAAGTTAGCGGTGAGACATTAGTATGTATTACAATATTATCCATTGTTGTACTGGCTAAAGCATCATTCAAACGACCCCATTGGAAAGAATTAACAGCAGATGAGCCAGATGGTGAAAAAATCTGCATAAGGTTAATATCGTTGATAATCAGTGAAGAAAAGCCATTTTCAAGCGATACAGTAGGTATATTTGTATTAGCAGAAATGTCGCCAAGCCCGCCATAGAAAGCCGCAACAGAATCGCGCTCCAGCGCAGACGTAGCAAGATTACGGAAAAAATCAAAATCATTAGGAGGTGTAGCTCCCGTGAAGGTCATTGGCCCCATAAATGTCATGTCATATTCAAAAGCCGTGCGCTCGCCCATAAATTGCGGCTGTAGCGGGTCTCTAGCGACTGTGCCAGTAGGCGTTATAGCTGGCTCATGTTCCAATCTTTCATGCACACGCAAATTATCCAAAAACAGCTCAAATTCCGCTGCCTCGGTCTCATGTGTAGATTCCACACGAAAATCAGTTAATATAACAGGATGCACGGCATCAGCAGGCACACGCGCTGTCAAGTCACGCCAACCTGTGAAGTTTATGGCATCTGTAAACTCGATAGTATAATTATTACCAGCGTTATCCAAAACATTACCTGTCAATCTATGTCCGCCATTATTTCCATATACAGCTAATCGGTATGTAATAGCATTAACTGCATCGCCGCCCGCATAGGCTATATTGGCAAATTGATTACGCATACCTTCCTCAAAGGCATATTCGATACGCAATGAATGCGTGCCTACAGACCTCTGTTCTTCGGAGAAATAAGCACGCCCAGTAACGCCAGGGTTGGCAGTAAATGTAACTTGCCCACCATCCATCACATCTATCTGCCTAGAGGGGCGATAGATGTTTATGGGGATAAACACAGATGCGGACATGGTAGCCGTGGATGTGGCTGGCAAAGATGCTCTAGCCCAGCCAAAACCCTCACCAGTAGCCGTAAACTGACCATTCACAAAGCTGCCAAGGCTCTCTGGGAACACCTCAAAAGTAAGATGAGCAGGGTTAAGCGGCACATGATGTCCTAAATTATCAACACCATGGAATGTAACACCCACAGTTCCGCTAATCTCTTGCTCACTTGGCACTATCTCTGCAATACGAATTGCATTAAAACCCTGCCAAACGTGGTTTTGTCCATCGCTAGCCTGTATTATAACATTGCCCTCATCAAGCGGCATAAGTCCGCCCTCAACAAGTACGGCATTGATGATAGATGTATCCAATGCCCCAAAGGAAACAGCTTGGCGATTCAAATAATCATCATACCCAAAGACCTGTATGGGTGTAACCATGCCAACAGCAATATTTTGCGGTGCATTAATATTTAATGATGTAATGGGTCCAAAAGGTGGAGGAGTAGGAACAGGCGCACCCGCAGGGGCATGAGTTGTTATAGGCACTTGGCTGATATTGAGTGAGGTAACAGGTCCCATAGCAGACCTATTAACAAGTCCTATGGTATTGATAACGGCACGCTGAGTGCCTTCTGATGGGGTGTTCACCACGGATAGCGAGCCGCCAGGCAGCGTGGCCGCCATGGTTGTAGAGCCGCCGCCATCAAGGTTTATAGCGTTGAATGCACCAAATTGTTGCATATATGTAGCTGCCTCTGCCAGCGTAGCACCAATAGAGTGGTTGCGCCCGTCAATAGTCATTAAAATTAGGCGGTTGCCCTCAGCATTTAAGCCAAGCAAAGTGCGTGGGTCTCTGCTGCTGCTAGGTGCTGTTATCACGCCATTATGTAATATGCGGTGGCTACCAGAAATAGCTGTGGTTATGCCTTCCAAATCCACATTCGCCCCAACCACCATCTCGGCTTGCTGTCCCCAATGAAACAGATGCTCATTTTCGTAATATGTAGCAGGATTCATTATTACAACAAACCCATTTTCTGGAATATATACTGTATAATGCGTTCTGCCAACAACAATACCGTCTTCCACCACAATTTTATATGTGCGCCCCAAACGTGCATCTATGCTTTCTGTAGAGGTCGTATAGCCATGTGTAAGAAAAGATGGCCAGTTAAGATTCGTGACCATATTCATCAAGCCTACATAGAAAATATTTTCGCCATCAAGCCTAAGCCCAACATATGGGCGCACAAAATCTATAAAGCCATAGTCACCAAGCAAAAAAGATGCAGAATCATCACTATATTGATTTGCGCCGCGTTGCGCCGACATTTCGCCGTCTATCATTTCAAAGCCAAGCGGCACAGAATGTCTGCCCGCAAGCCCGAAGAAGTCGCCATTAACGCCAGCAATAGCCTGATTATCGCGCAAAATTGTGGTGGTTGGCTGTTTTAGCCCTAACTCCACATTGGAGTTAAGCGCGGAAACTGCCAGATAAGGGTCATCAAGCGGAATTTCTAGCACAGAAATATCCACAAGCCCAGCAGATGTAAGGCGCGTGACCCTGTGTAAAAAGGTGTTGCGCGTGATATGGTGTGTTTGTCGTGTCTCGCTAAATACCTGCGGTGCAGCTTGTAGTTCAGTTGTATGTAAAGGTGATAAGGCAAAGCCAGCCGCCAAAATAGCGGCGATAGCACCCTTTATGAATTTTCTCTTCATCTATGTATCCCCAATCTTTTGATTTTGATTTCTATTGTCCAACAATGCTAAAGCTACCACGAATAATGAACCAAGAATCCGCCGTAGCACGTACACCGCGCCCATCCTCACGAGGAACAATCAACAAATTGTTTGCAGGTATAGTTGCATCATGAAAAATGTCATGGCCAGTCGTAGCATTAACTATGCCATCCTGCCCAGGTACATGGGCTGTAGCACTGCCACTGCGTCGTATTATCTCTGTTCCTTCGCCAGCCAGAATTATCTGTCCAGCATTAACATGCACAGGTGTAAAAGTCATGCCTGCACCAAAAAAGTTAGTGATATCAGCCAAAACCTCATTTACCACGGCTTCAGTGTTGATTTGCCCGCCTGCACCCTGTGCATTAATTATCTGCATAATCTCATTGATGCGCTCATTAAAATAATACATTGAAACAGCGGGATTTTCAAAACTGCCGCCAGGAGCAGGGGGGTTTGCATTAAGAAAGCTACCACCAAGCACCAAGCCGCCAGTAAAGAAGGCAAGCCCTAGCCCTAAAATATATAGTTTTTTCTTCATAAAATCCTATCCTCCTAAGAATATACCAACCCATTATACCAGACTTTTCGCTAAAAAACAATAAATGATACAAATATGAAATATAGTAATATTTTTCCAATTATGCACATAAGCTTGTTTACAGAAATATTTGCAAAGGATGAGTGCGATGAAAATGTCTCATAGCATAAAATCGGTTTTGATAGAAAATACAGCGGACGAGCTGCGCGAGGTTTTTTTGCGCACCGAATCTGCTGTTTTGGAGCGCGCCCGCGAAATACGCATCAGACAAGGTTTGCCCATATCTATATGCAGCGAAAGCACAGGTGACTTTTTTCTCGGGCAAAGAGGGGACAGGCATAGGCGGGCAGAAAGTGCTTTCAAACCAACAGCGGCGCATATTGTAGCCATGATGGCAAAACTTTCTAACCACTCACTATATGCTTATGATAATGAGATTAAAAATGGCTTTATAACAATAGCGGGGGGACACAGAATGGGTCTTGCTGGGCGCGTTACTGTTGAGCATGGCCGCATAAAGACCATCAAGCATATTAGTGGGCTGACCATAAGGGTGGCGCGGCAGATAATAGGTGCAGCGGATTCCATTTTTCCCGAGATAGTAAATGGCGGCATTCGTAGCACCATGATAGTATCTCCGCCAGGATGCGGCAAAACCACCATCTTGAGGGATGCGATACGTAGGCTCTCGCTAGCTGGCTACAATGTGGCCGTTGTGGATGAACGCAGCGAAATAGGGGGTTGCTACATGGGTGTAACACAAAATGACCTTGGTCCACGAACAGATGTACTAGATGCCGCACCAAAAGCGGAAGGTATGATGCTAGCCCTACGTGCGCTATCGCCGCAGGTGGTAGCGGTGGACGAAATTGGCAGCATAGAGGACATTGTCGCTATAGAAAACATGGCAAGATGCGGTGTTGCTGTGATTTGCACCCTGCATGGCAAAGATATTGATGACCTAAAAAAACGACCTAATCTAGCTTCTGTTTTAGCGAATAGTATATTTGAACGATACATATTTCTGACAGATAAGCCAAAAATAGGCAAAATTTGTGGCATTTACAACGAAAAACTGGAGGGGATACCACATGCTAATTAGGATTTTGGGCGGTGTAATGATTTGTGCCGCATGTGGTCTTCTTGGGCTATATATGAGCCATCGCGGCGTAGCTCGCGCTAGACTGCTAGCAGAATTTAAGCAATCGCTAACTATGCTAAAATCCGAAATAGAATACGCCGCATACCCTATGCCGCAGGCCTTTAGTGACATAGCAAATGCAACAAGTGAGAATCTTGCCGCTTTTTACGATGAATTGTCACACAAACTGATAGAAAAAGAGATGAGTCTAGCTGATGCATGGGAAATTGGCTTGGCGAAATTTCAAAACACCCAGCTTACAGCAGAAGATATGAGAACAATCGGTAACCTAGGCAGGTCACTTGGAAATATTGATGCCATAGCGCAAATACAAGCAATAGATTTAACAATAAAATCCATAGATGAAATTTTGGCACGACTAGCAATGAAAAATGCAAAAGATGGGAAAATGTACAAGCAGCTGGGGTTACTAGGCGGCGCATTAATAGTAGTAGTGCTGATATAACTACAAAGGAGGAAAATTATGGATATAACAGTAGTATTCCAAATAGCCGCCGTCGGCATCTTGGTAGCGGTGTTAAACCAAGTTCTTAAAGGCGCAGGCAGAGACGACCAAGCCACCATAACCACGTTGGCAGGACTAATAGTGGTGCTTTTCTGGATAATAGGCTATATCAGCGACTTTTTCAGTGCGGTACAAAGTCTCTTCCAACTGTAGGGTGGTGATAATGTGACCACAACCATTTTCCAAATAGCTGCCATAGGCATAATGGGCATGATATTAGCCATGACCCTAAAACGCGACACGCCAATTTTTGCCATATTAATAAGCCTGGCAGTAGCCCTACTAATCTTTCTACTAATCATACCGCAACTAGCGGGGCTTGTAGCTTTAGTAGACATCATAACAACATACCTATCACAAGGGCAAGAATACATACTCGTCGTTGTTAGAATCATAGGCATAGCCTATATAGCGGAATTTGCGGCACAAATATGCCATGATGCGGGTGAAGGTTCAATAGCGGGCAAGGTGGAACTGGCAGGCAAAGTGCTGATAATGGGGGTTGCCGCACCCGTTATTATTTCGCTGGTGGAGCAGGTGGTTTCGATAATACCATGATTATTACAAAAGAAGGTGATTCAAATAGAACCCCTATACGAACAAATCTACAACCTAAACCTCAGCGATATAGACATAACAATCGGACAAGCTCTTCCTGTCGAAGCCACCAACCTCACCGACATAGCCCTAGCCGCCCTACGCGGCGAAATCGACCTCTCCATGGGCAATATCTTTAACTGGATTTTATCGGGCATTTTCACAGAGGTATCGGCACTTTTTCACCTCCTGCGTCAAATGCTGATAATAGCTATACTTTCTGCATTTTTCAAAGCCATGACCACATCTTTCCAAAACAGCGGTATAAGCAAGCTAGGCTTTTACATATGCTATGTCCTTGTGGTCGTGCTGTTGTTTCAGACATTTTCGGTAGCTATATACATAATGACATCAATGGTAAACAACATAGTCACACTCTTAATGGGCTCAACACCCATAATAATAGGTCTCGTGGCCAGCGGCGGCTATATAGCCAGCGCAGGAGCTTTCGCGCCCATATTGCTATTTGCCGCCTCTTTCCTCACGGTATTTATAGATATCCTAATAGTGCCAACGCTAATTTTTGCTGCTACAATCTCGCTTATTAGCTATCTTTCCGAAAAAGAATCGCTGGACAAGCTGTCGAAAATCATGCAAAAAGGCATAGCATTCGGGCTAAAAGGCATAGCCCTTATATTTATGGCGGTGCTTGGTTTTCAGCGCATAGCAACACCGATAGTCAACACTTTAGCCATACGCGGTACGCGCACGGCGGTTTCTGCTGTGCCAGTCGTTGGACAAGCCCTCTCTGGCGCAATAGACACCGCATTATATTACTCTGCTGCCGCCCGTGGCGCGGCATCTTCGGCTCTTTTGATAGCTGTTGTCGCTATCAGCATTGTACCCATACTACAAGTGGCGGCATTTGTTGCGGTCTACAAGCTATCCGCGGCACTTTTAGCCCCTATATGCGATGAACGCATAATCGAAGCAATAGATACAATGGGTGGTTATGCCGCATTGGTTCTAGGGGTATGTGTCCTAGCGGCTTTCCTGTTCATCTTTATTGTGCTGATAACATTGGCATCATTTTCATTTTAGGGAGGGCGGGGCGGCATATGCAAATAATCTCTGAATATATCAGAAACCTTGCTGTCTTTCTTATTTTTTCGAGCTTCATAACAATAATATCCCCAGGCAAAAAATACGAGCCATATATCAATATGGTGCTTGGCATAATCCTAATATTCATCGTAGTAACGCCTCTAGCAGGCATTATAACAGCATTATCAGGCGGCACTGGCGACTTTTTTTCCGATGCCGTACTGCAACATGATAGAGCTGTGATGGCAAGACAAATAGAAGATGCAGGGCAATCACAAATAGATGCCATCCTAGAAAATTATACACAAGCACTAACAGAGCAGCTATCGCGCATAATCTCAAACCATAATTTCACCCTGCAACACGCAGAGTTTGATATAGACATAGGTGAAGATTTCGGAGCGATACTATCCATGCGCATAACCATAAATGAAAACGATAGCGCAGGGACAAACCTAATCCGCATAGACCCCGTGCGCATAACCCCCGCTATAAACGCACGCGGTGAGCCTACCATGTCAGAAATAGAAGAATCGCCGCGAATATTATCGCTTAAAAATGCAATCTCGGACTTCTATAACCTGTCACAGGACAATATAATACTAGAGACTAGCCAGACTAGCTACTAAAGAATTGCTAATAAACTGTTTACTATCTATCTTCACACGATTTTTTTCGCTTAACGCTCTCATGATTTTTCAGAAAATCACTGAAAAATCACTACCGCTTATAACTTTTTTGATATCTGTAGCGCAAAGAGCGCACTACAAATATCAAAAAATACGCTCAAAAATCGGTTCAGATTAGATGGTAAACGAGTTCTAATGAGGTGACAAAAGAATGCTTAAATCCATAAAAGAACATTTTGAGAAAAAAGACAAAAAAGGCGTGCCAGCATTGATAATAATGCTAATATGCGGGGTTTTGCTGCTTATTGCCAGCCAAATCTTTGCTAATATGGACAATGCTCCAGAAATTAGTGTTAGCGAGCTACAGGGATGGGGAGAAAGTCCGCAGAACCAGGACCATATCGGCATGGATACAACTGAGGCTATTACATTATCAAGCTACCTAACCCAGCAGCTAGAAGAAATATTAAGCCTTGTAGCGGGTGCGGGTCAAGTACGCGTTATGCTAACCATGAGCAATAGCGTGAATATCTTTGCTCAAAACAAGCAAGAAAACATAGCCGCAACCATAGAAGATGATGGCGAAGGAGGGGTGCGCAATATACATACAACAAATGCCTCCACCACATATGTGATGGTAAGACGAGCAGATGGCGGCGAAGCACCCCTAATGCTGCAAGAAATAAGCCCCTCAATAGAGGGCATTATCATAGTGGCACAAGGCGGCGGCGATGTAGCGGTACGTGATGCGCTAACAAGAGCTACTCAGGCCGCATTGGGCATAGCACCTCATAGGATTCAAGTTTTGGAAATGAAAAATTAAGGGAGGAATATAATTATGAACAATGGCAACAGACCTACATTTAGCGTAAAGAGAAACCATGTCATCATATCAGCATTGGTGCTAATGATAGCCGTGGCGGGGTATCTTAACTTTATGGATAACACACGCGGCGATGTGGAGGGCAACTTTGCCCTAACGGGTTCGGATGAAATCTTGGGATTAATAATGGATGACACATTGGGTCAAGAGGTGGTTTTGGTAAACACCACGCTAGATGAAGCAGGCAACCTAGACTTCACACATGACCCAACAATAGCATTTTCTGTAGCGGAAGGCAACCAAACAGAGCCAGGCACAGCTGTTTTTGTAAATAGTGCAAGCGACTCCTCATTCTTCATCCAAGCCAAGCTAAACCGCGAGCAAGCTCGCTCCAGCCAAATGTCTTCGCTAACAGAAATGATAAATAATACAAATATAGCACAAGACCAAAGAGCATCGACAGCTGAGCAGCTACTAGATATCCAAACACGCATAGAGCGCGAAACCGCCGCAGAGGTTCTAATAGAAGCCAAAGGTTTTTCGGAAGTATATGTGCGCATAGGTGATGCCTCCGTAGATGTGGTAGTAGACACCCCGCAACTAACTGACCAAGAAATAGCGCAGATAGAAGATGTAATACGTCGTAAGACTGGGTTTACGCTAGACCAGATATTTATAAGTCCATTGAGGCAATAAAATAAATACAAAAGGCACATTCTGTATAGGATGTGCTTTTTGATATTCTTTCACATATGAAAATTGTTCGTGACCTTACTATTCCTTTTATGATATAATCATCTTATATATAACATCGCTTATATAACACTCATGTTTGGAGATAATGAGATGAACCCTCTCAATATCAATATGCTTTTGTGGCTCTTTTTGCTGGCTGTAGCGACTATGCAGATACTACCAAATGGAATATTCAGTTATAACTGGGCTGATTTTTTATTGCTTTTGGTCCAACAAATAGATTCAGAATATTGCTTTTATTTGGGTTTACAACTTTAGGTTATTTGTTCTGGCTGCTCGCGATTCAATGCTTGACTATAGAATATTACACAATTAACATCGGAGGCGAATTAAAATGCAAAACAAAAGAATGCAAGACCTAATAGACATGCTAACCCGCGCAAACCACGCATACGAACAAGAAAATAACCAAATAATGACGGACTTTGAATACGACAAACTATACGACGAGCTTATGCAATTGGAATCGGCAACAGGCGTGGTGTTAGAAAATTCCCCAACCCAACGCGTAGGACATGAGGTGGTCTCATCTCTAGCAAAAGTGCGCCATGACACCATTATGCTCTCGCTAGATAAGACCAAAGATATACCAAAACTGGAGACCTTTCTACATGCAGATGGCAAGAACATGCAAGGTGTGCTTTCGTGGAAGCTGGACGGTCTTAGCCTTGTGCTAAAATACTCAGGTGGCAAATTGGCAGCGGCAACAACCCGCGGCAATGGCGAGATAGGGGAGGACGTAACCCACAATGCACGCTTTATCCGCAATGTACCACAAAAAATCGAATACACAGGCGAGCTTACCCTGCGCGGTGAGGCTATCATTAGCTTTTCAGAATTTGCCCGCATCAACGAAAGTCTGGCAGATGACGGCAAATACAAAAACCCCCGCAACCTCTGTGCTGGCACTATGCGCCAGCTAGACACCCGCATAGCTGCTGCACGTAAAGTAGAATACTATCCATTTTCATTAGTGGCAGGCCCAGATTTTCAAAAAAAGTCAGATGGGCTGGACTTTCTGAAACAACAGGGATTTGCGGTTGCTGAATATAGACTGGTAGATGCTGAAAATGTAACAGAAGCCGTAGAGCATTTCAAAAGTATCGTGACCTCACAAGACTTTGCTACGGATGGCTTGGTTCTCACTTTTGACGACATAGTCTACAGCGAGAGTCTAGGCGCAACATCCAAATTCCCCCGTGATTCCATAGCTTTCAAATGGACAGATGAGCTAAAGCGCACACGCCTTTTAGATATCGAATGGTCTCCGTCTCGCACAGGGCTTATAAACCCAGTCGCTATCTTTGAGGCAGTGGAGATAGAAGGCACAACAGTAGAGCGCGCCAGCCTACACAATATCAGCATTTTGGAAGGGTTGCAACTAGGCATAGGCGACGAAATTTCCGTTTACAAAGCTAATATGATAATTCCTCAGATAGCGGAAAATTTTACGAAAAGTGGTGCGGCAACGCCGCCTGCGGCTTGCCCTGCTTGTAGCAACCAAACAGCCATAAAAGATGAAAATAACACCCGCACATTACATTGCACAAACTCCGCCTGTATAGCGAAATTGCTGCACACTATAACCCACTATGCCTCACGCAACGCGCTAAATATTGAAGGGTTTTCGCAACAAACTGTAGAAAAATTCATAGAACTCGGCTATCTAACAAGCTATGCTGATATTTACAAACTGGATACTCATGCCGATGAAATTAAGTCTCTAAAAGGGTTTGGCGAAAAATCTTACAACAAGCTAATTGATGCAATTGAAAAATCAAAAACACCGCATCTAGCCAATTTTATTTTTGCTCTGGGCATTGACAATGTGGGACTTTCAGGCGCAAAACTTCTATGCCGCAATTTTAACTATAGCCTAAATGCTATACGCGCTGCTCAGGTCGAAGACTTTGTGGATATAGAGGGCTTTGGCGAAGTCATAGCGCAAAGCATTTACGATTATTTCTGCAATAATAGCAATATTGCCATCCTAAATGCCGCTTTGCCACATCTCATATTCATCAAAGAAGAAGTTGTCACGGTAGATGAAAACTCCCCAATTTTCAGCAAAACCTTCGTAATAACAGGCGACCTAACCCATCACAAAAACCGTAAAGAGCTGCAAAACCTAATAGAATCTCTTGGCGGCAAGGCCGCTGGTTCTGTGTCCGCTAAAACAAACTACCTAATAAACAATGATGCCACTTCAACCTCTGGCAAAAATAAAAAAGCCCAAGAACTGGGCGTAGCAATAATCACAGAAACAGACTTCATAGCCCTCCTAGACGAAAAGTGAAACACCCGCTCCATATTCCCCTCCACGGAGGGGATGTTTGCGGTCGTTTTAGAGCGCGAACGGGGGTGGTCATGCCCCTAACTAGGCACCGCTATATACTAACAAACCCATAAACATCCTTACAAACAACCTCCCGCAGCTCCCCGTCCTGCATCAAAACAGTATGACACCCTCCATCATAATATTTCAACATAGCACACTCGCCAATCCTTTCCTTGATATATGCCGCACTTTTATGCCGCACACTCTCATCATCCATGCATTGCAACACAAGCGACGGCGGCAAAGCATCTGAAAACATACGCTTGGAGCGCGAAAGCATCCGTAAAAACTCCATGGTGGGTCTTCCAGTTGTGTTTCTAATACTTTTCTTATAATACTCAATCTTCTCCCTATCACGCGAGATTATGTCCCGCGCAATAATCTTAGGATTCCAAAAATATATCGGTGTGTTAATAAAAACAATCTTACCGACCCTCTGCGCGCCAAATTCCATAGCTAAATGTGCAGAAATAAGACCGCCCATGGAAAAACCTATGAGATTAACCCTTTCATATTCACACAAAAGCCGTGCAACCTCAGCTCTTGCAGATTCTATCCAATCTTTATGTGTCGTCGCGACAAGTTCTCGTCGCGCCTTACCATGCCCTGCCAAGGCTATATCATGGGTGGCAAGCCCTCGGGTACGCAAATAATCGGAGAGATATTGGGTCTCTCCGATATGTCCGCCGAAGCCGTGGATTAGGATATTGGTTTCGGTCATTAATATACCCTCATCTTTGATTCCAATACGATATAGCCAGTTCTTCCCATTCTTCCGCATATTCATTTGATGATACGAAGTTGTACAAAAATCTTCGCCATTCCTCAATCATGCCATGTATATCCTGTCCATAAACATTTATGAAGTTATCGACGTCCCAAAGAACTTTCATAAAATTGTCCATTCCGTAGGTTTCTACAAGATATATGACAAAAGATGTTGCCGTTGCATATGTGTTTATAGCGGCTATGTGGTCGGGTGCAGATACGCTTGTATAAAATGTTCCAAAACCAACATGAATTGCCCTATAATCATGATTGGTTAGGCGATAATGAGCGGCAAAATGCCACAAGTAATCGTAATAGAACGAATACGCATGCCTTATAAAGCCTTCACCATAAATCTCATCATGATATGGCAAGCTATGGTCAAAATCTTCGGATTTATTGAATGTATCATTTATAAAGTCTGCAAAGCCTTCCTCTAGAGGTCTTATGGGGCGAGGTTCACCAATTTGATGCATTACTGCGTGAACTACCTCATGACCAGCTACCATAACGCTAAGTAGGTTAAATAGCACCACCCTGTCAATAGCCATAAGTCCGCCGCCGCCGCCAAATACCAAATTACCTTCTCCATACCAAATCTGAAATGTTATATTTCTGGATTCAAATTCTCTAAACTGTGCAATAAAATCAATTGTAAAGTTTGTAGCATCATAAATGTAAGCTATGTACGCTCTTGCATCCTCCATTGAAATGCCATCTTGTAAATCACCAAACAGAAACTGCACACTAGCTACATCACAGCAAAGGTTATTGAGTATTCAGCAATGCTGGCATCAATTGCCATAGCCCCTAAGAAGTTTAGAGTTATTGTTGTATTCATCTGATAGCCAAAGTGATTTAAGAAAAGCTCTTCTGAAAGATTTCCTGCTGACACTGAATCTCCATTCATATAGAGAGCGATTAATTCATTCAGACTATCACTTTCGGAAAGATGTTTAACAAAGAGATATGCAATGTCAACAGCCATGGCATTTTCTGTTGTATACCACATATATGGAGAAAAGAGAAAATCACCAAAATGTTCAACTAGCTGTGGCTCGTTCGACATCGAACTAAACATGCCATTATTGCCCATGATATATGCCTCTAGTCCGACAGACGGCCAGATGGGCAAATTGCCACGGGATACAACGTGGGTAAATCGTCCAAGGGTGTCGTTACCGCCAAAGTTTAAACTTAACTCATTGTGCGTGAAGATATGGTCAAGCAGGTCGATTTGTGATGCATTTATTCTAATCTGTGTATCAGGTATAGCTATGAACTGCTCCAATCCTTGCGCTATGATTTCGACAATGTTTATAAAATTGGTATTAGCAGCTTCATCATTGGTTCTAAACATATAGGTTCTACGTCCTAGTTGGGCTGTGGTGGTGTAGCCAGTTGTGACAGCAACTATATTACTTGTTTCGATGAATTCGATGAATTCGATGTCAAAGTCAAGTATGGTAATTTCTTCGGTATCATCTACAACATCTTCCGAACCACAAGCAACAAAAATCATCAGGGAAAGTAGCGATACAATCAAAACCAAAAATGATTTCTTCATAGCCTAGCCCTCCTTTTTAAGTTGTGCCACCTCTTTCGTCGTCAAATGCCGCCATTGCCCAACTTTCAAGCCGCCAATGGCGATGCTGCCCATAGCGGTGCGCTTTAGCGAGACCACGCGTATGCCTAAAGCTTCAAACATCTTGCGTATCTGCCTATTGCGCCCCTCATATAACACGATTTTTGCCGTCTTTTTGTCTGCTCCGATTATGGAAAGCTCTGCTGGGCGGGTTGTGTAACCATCTATTTCCATGCCATCTGCAAAAGCTTGTGACGTGGCTTCATCAAGAGGCGCAGCCACTTTAGCTATGTAAGTTTTATTTGAGCCATGGCGCGGATGGGAGAGCTTGTGCGTTAATGCGCCATCATTGGTTAGTAAAAGCAAGCCGCTGGTGGCATAATCCAGCCGCCCAATAGAAAAAAGCCGTGCATCCACGCCCTCTATCAAGTCCAGCACAGTTTTACGCCCATACTGGTCAGAAGCAGAGGTGATAACGCCTGCTGGCTTGTTAAGCATGATATAAACATGCTCCTCGCCTTTAGGCACAACAAGTACGCCCTCAAAGACTACCTCATCCTTATCAGGCGTGATTTTTGCGCCAACCTGTGCTATTTGTCCATTAATCGCCACCTTGCCAGCCGCGATATACTCCTCCGCGCGGCGACGTGATGCTATGCCACAGTCAGCTAGGTATTTTTGTAATCTTATTTCATTCGTCATGTCTCATAAACCCCATAGCAAATATGAATGTGAATATGCTTTGTGTTCTGAAATTTCCCCTGATTCATCAGCACCTCACAGCCGCCCTTTTTATCAATTAAAAATTGCGATGCTGCCTTTATTGCCTCCATCAAATCCAGCACAATCTTATTATCCTCGGGTGTCAAATCGTGGATAGTAGGAATGTGTTTTTTGGTCTGTACGCTTACGCGCTCTTGCGAATATTCCCATGGCGCATCAAAAGCAAAGGTGTGTTCAGAATTGTATATAATCCGTTCAGGCGCAATATCGCCGCGCTCTAGCATTGCGGTTTTTTCGCAGCCCCAACATTCGTGTTTTTCCATGCTATGCCCCCTAATCATCAAAACGCCAAAATTATCCCTTTCTCATCAGCATAAAGCGAAGCCGTACCACGCGTAGGGATAATGAATATTTCCTTAAAATCAAAACGCTGACGAATAAGCCCTGCTAACTGCTCTGCCAATGTTTGGTTATTGCAATGCGATATAACGGCATTTTCACCTTCCGTCTTACGCCCGCTAGCACTAATCAATGATAGCATCTTATCCAACATTGCCTTTGTGCCACGTACTTTTGCGTACAAACCAATTTCGCCATTTCCGTCAGAGCCAAGCAGTAGCTTGACATTGAGCATACTAGCTATCTTGCCCTTTACAGCACCGAGGCGACCGTTTTTAATCAGATTCTCAAATTTCTCAAGAACCAGATATGTCTTCATCTCATCAATAAATTTATTGACACTGTCAACTATCTGTGGCTTTGGCAATCCGCGCGCTATAAGCTCGCGTAGCTTTAATGCAACCAATGTGCCGCCAGCCGAAGCACTTTTAGAATCAAATACATGAATATCTGCAGGCACATCTTCTGCCGCTAACACAGCATTAGAATATGTTGCAGAAAGTGCGGCAGAAACCGTCACAACAAAGGCATCCTGTGTCATGGCATCGCTAAAAGCGGCAGGAGCAGGGGCTGCCGTACCCACCTTCTCCTTGCAATCCTGCATTTCCTGCATAAAAGTTGCTAGATTAAGATGTGAGTCATCCATATACTCCTTTTCGCCTAATCTAAGATGCAACGGAACAGTCACAATACCGTGCGCTTGCTCAATCTCTGGCGTTAGGTCACTGCTGCTGTCTACAATAATTTTGTAATTCATAGCTCTGCCTCCTGTCTAAAAACATTTATTTTATAGCAATTATCATTGTATTTGGTATCTTTTTTAATCGTTGTATCAAACTCTGTTGCGTATGGAGCATTGCTTGTACTCAGCACAAAATCCATTAGCTTTTGTGCCTCCCATGCCTCTAAGCCATGACATGAAACCTCTCTAACATGCCTAAATTTGCTAAATGCCTTTATTTTGTCTGCACATGTGTTTTTGTTATTGTGCTTTGGTGGGTTTTCTTGGGCATAGTAGATTTTAGAACATTTGTCCCTCAACTCAACAAAAGCTTTTTCTATCTCCCAATCAAATATTGGCGGCAAAGCAAAGTCATATATTGCTAAAACGCCATCTGGTTTAAGAACCCTATGAAATTCAACCAAGGAACTACCCGTATCCATTCAGTGAAAGGCTTGCGAAACAGTGATAACGTCGGCATAGCTGTCAGGTAAACCCGTATCATTAGAGAATCCTTTTGTGAAAACAATATTGCCTTTTGCGCTTTCTTCAGCAATTGCCCTCATATCGTCATTCGGCTCAATGCCGATAGTTTTTGCAGCAATATCTTTCCATATTATCGCCGAAAGACCCGTCCCGCAACCAATATCAACCTCTTTTTATTCCCTAGTAGGCTCACTTTCTTGATGCAACCTATTGACTGCCGTCACTGCAAAATTATATGACCCCCAAAGCTCCATCAACGTATGTGAAAAATAGATACTATCATGGTCGGTTATAGCGGGAATTATCGCAAAAATATTCGCAGGATTGCTAATATCCACCACATCTTCTTGAGATGCATAAACTACAAAATACCGCGTACGCACAAGTTCGCTGTCATTATCTTCGCCATCCCGCCAAATAATTGTGCCATTCTTGATTTCTAAATCTATAGGCACTGAGGGTGCTGCGCCGCCAAGATGCGTAAAAGCAGGAACAAGTGCAGGGTATCTCCAAGCGTTCTCGCGCAATGCCATCATCGCATCCCAAAGCCCAAAATCTCGATTGCGCTGACTATTACGTATGTGATTATGGCTAAATATCATAGAGCCGCCAATATGTGGATTGCCCAAATTGTAATGCTCCTGCCGCAAAAATGTACGCATACCCTCGTTTTGATATTCCACGCCACCGCGCCACTTTAAAGGAATATTGCCATCTACCATACGATATAAACCAGTGCCGATATACAAATGCGCATTGGTGTATTCGCCTTGTGAATTGCGCAACTCGCCATCTGGTCCAAAATTATGCACCAAACGTCCCCACCAGTCGGCAATGGGTCCATAAGGAGCAGCCGCAAGCGACCAGTCCCAGTAGATTTGCGGGGTAATATAATCTATAAAATTCTCAATAACCCAACGGCGCGTATCTGCATATGATGAATGGAAATTCGACCATGATGTGGTAGATGCAGAGCCAGTATGCTCGCTAAAAGTACCACCATCATAGCCTGTAGAGCCATCGCCGCTAATCCAAACACCACCAGGGCTAATGCCAAAGCGTACCCAAGGCGCAACTTCCTTGATAGCTTCATTTACCTCGCGTATCAGCATTTCGGTATTTTCGCGCCTCCAATCGCCGCGGTCTGATAGATGCGTACCAGAAACCCAATTGTTTTCGGCAGTATTATATCGCAACGCTACCGCATCATCATTCCAATTGGCGGGATAAAAATAATCATCAAAATGCACAGCATCAATATCATAATTTTCAACAACTTCCATCACGCGCTCTACAATCCAAGCGCGGGCGGCAGGTACACCAGGGTCTAACACATATCGCCCTTCACCAAGCTGGATGTATTGTCCGAGGGTAGCAAAAATATTATTAGGTATCTGCGACCACTCATCGCGTATTTCCGCAAGAGATTCTACAGGTCGCCCAGCAGAGGATAGAATTATGCCATCACCGCGAGTATAACTAATAAGCGAGTGCGTAATACGATAAGGATTAAACCAAGCATGAAACTCCATATTGCGTTCGCGTGCCATCTCTATAGCGGCTTCTAAGGGGTCAAAGACGTCGCCGCGCGTATCTATAAGTTGCCCTGCAAAATTGGTCTCGCCCGTAAGCCAAGCAGACCAAGGCACAAGGTCAGAATTATAAAAAGCATCGCCAGTGGGGCTGATTTGGAATATTACGGCATTCATGCCCAGAGCTTCCATCTCATCAAAACGCAGACGAAGCTCATCTATCTGCATATCTACATGGGCAGGCGTTGTGCCACGCGCTGCAACGCTTGGCCAATCCAAATTAATAACAGTAGCTATCCATGCCGCCCGCAAATGATACTTTTGCGGCACATCTTCGCCAATAGCAATTGTGGCAAGATATGGACGATAACGATTATATGGGTCGATTATATTGTATCTAAACAGCTCGATAGCAGTGTTTAACCTATCAATCTCAACCAAAATCTGCTCATCAGAAAGGCTTGCGTTTGCGGCATGTCTTGCTGTGGTTATAGCGGCATAAAAAGTAGCCATATCGCTAGGATAATGCCGTCCAGCCTGTATATATTCACCATATGCTGTTGCGCCATCAAATCGCCTTTGGGCATAGTTAATGAGAGCGGTAAAAGTATCTTTAGGTGATATTTCTTGCTCCTGCGGAGTCTCTTCAACATAATTATCATGATCTTGTGAAAGTAGTGCTACGGATAAAGGGGTAGGGGTAGCCGCCAAAGCTACCTCAGGGCTACTTGTGCCAAGTATGTTAAATATTGCAATGCCTGCCGCCAATCCGCAAAGCAAGCATATAGCTATTATAGTGGGTTTTAAATAATGTGTCCTCAATATATTTCCTCCTCGAGATTATTGCCTATTTACTATTATACAATAAGATTGTGAACTTTTCAAAGATTTTTTTATGAGACTTTCTAAGGCCGTTGATATACCGAATGGTGTTGAGTATAATGGCGGGCGCAAATTACTTTAGGGCGTGTTCCCACTAACGAATACACATCTTTGCGGCTGATATTTCCGCATTTCTGCGTCAGCTCCTCCTTGAAATGGCAAAAATAAGACTTGCAAATCTGCATACTCTTATAGTGGGAACACGCCCTAGTATAGTTAGCGATTTGTTAGTTTTGATATACACTATATATCGCCAAGTTTGCCGTTTGGCAAGCTGTACTTAATGTCAACTATTGTAACTACAAAATTTTTATGATATACTTGATAAGAAGAGGAGGGACGGCACCATGGAATATATTTACAAATCTCCTATTGGCGAGCTTTTGATTACTTATAACGACACCCATATCATAGGCGCACGCTTTGATACATCTCAGTGCGGAGAGTACCATGGCAACGATATAATAGCAAACTGCATCACCCAGTTAGACGAATACTTCTCGGGAAAACGCAAAATATTTGATTTGCCATTAAACCCTGAAGGTACAGAATTTCAACAGACTACATGGTCTGCTCTATGCACTATTCCTTATGGCAAAACCGCATCATACGGCGAAATAGCTGCACAAATGGGCAAGCCAAAAGCACCACGTGCCGTGGGTATGGCAAATAACAAAAATCCAATTTACATAATAATCCCATGCCACAGGGTGGTAGGTGCAGATGGTAAGCTAGTAGGATACGGCGGCGGTCTATGGCGTAAAGAATGGCTACTTGAACATGAAACAAAAAACATATAAAATGGAGGTAATGCAAATGAACTTGGAAGCAACCATCATGGAGTTCAAAGCTCATCTTGAAAAGATGAAAATGTACCAAAGTGCCATGAGTGTAATGAGTTTTGATGACGCGACAATTGCGCCAAAAGGTGCTACAGCAGACCGCGCAAAGCGTAATGGCTTTTTTGCCGCAGAACTTTTTGCTCTTAGCACAGGCGAAAAAATGAAGAGCTTGCTAGAAGCCCTAGAGCCACACAAAGAAGAGCTGGATGTAAACACAGCCGCAATGTATCGCCTAGTTAAGAAAAACTATGACAAAAGCGTAAAAATTCCAATTGATAAAATTCGTGCCTTCAGAGAGCTTACAAGCAAAGCAAATGATGTATGGGAAAAAGCTCGCAAGGACAACGATTTTGCCGCTTTTGCACCTTATCTGCGCGACATAGTGGCAGCCCGCAAAGAGATGGTTGAATTTGTGCGTACAGATGATGCTCCAACCTACGACTATTTGCTGGATGACTACGAGGAAGGCGCAACAATGGCTATGTACGACGAATATTTCGCAAAAGTCCGCGCCGCCATCGTGCCTCTGCTAAAAGGTGTAATGGAAAGCAAGAAAAAAATCAACTATGAGCTAGTAAAAATGTCTGTGGACATAGAAACACAGCGCAAAATCTCCGAATATGCCGCAAAAATGGTCGGCTATGACCTAAACCGTGGCTACATAGGCGAAACAGCGCATCCTTTCTGCTCCACATTCTCTCGTAATGATGTACGCATAACTACGCGCTATGATGAAAATGATTTCCTATCCAGCTTTTACAGCATTTTGCATGAATGCGGACATGCATTATATGAGCAAAATACAGGTGAAGATATAGCTGGTACAGTCCTTGCCCGCGGCGTTTCTATGGGCATACACGAAAGCCAAAGCCGCTTCTATGAAAATGTAATCGGTCGCTCCAAAGGCTTCTGGGAATACGCAACAAATGGGTTAAAAGAAATTTTGCCACAAAGCTACAAAGATGTGACCGCAACAGAATTTTATGAAGCGGCAAACCTTGCTGGTCCATCCCTTATCCGCGTTGAAGCAGATGAGCTAACATATTCCCTTCATATAATGGTGCGCTACGAAATAGAACGCATGCTCTTTACTGAAGACATTGATATTATGGAGTTGCCAGCCATCTGGAACAAGAAGTTTGAAGAATATCTGGGCATAACCCCTCCAAATGATGCAATGGGCGTACTACAAGACATCCACTGGTCCTTCGGTGGCATGGGTTATTTCCCGACATATTCCATAGGTTCTGCATACAGCGCGCAATTCTTGTCATATATGAAGCGCGAAATGGACTTTGATGCTTTGGTGAAAAAAGGCGACTTTGCAACCATCACAGCATGGTTAGTGGACAAAATCCACCGCCACGGCAGTATACATACGCCAAAGGACTTGGTTCACAAAATAGCTGGCGAACAGCTTAATGCAGATTATTATGTCGATTATTTAAATGAAAAATTTAAGTCGCTTTATGAAATACAGTAGTTAATAATATGATATACACAAAGAGCCGTCCGTAGGTGGATACAAAGGGCGGTTTTTTGTTGCTAATAAACGAATATTATTACATTTACGTGACAATATATATATATGGCAATTTGTGCAGAAATTTAGCTTGAAATTTTTGGCGAATAATGTTATAATTGATTTCATGGGATATAGAGGTTGTTGCAGGATGCGGCAAGAGCCCAAAAATCATTCAGGAGGGAAGAGATTATTATGAAATTTATTAACAACATGAAAGTTAGAAGCAGATTATTTTTGAGCTTCTTTGTCATACTAGCTATAACATTGGGTATAGCGATTTTTGGCTCTGTTAGCCTTTTTGGAGTAAATGAAAACTACTCCTATGTGTTAAACTACCCATTCCAGCGATATACCATACTGCGCGATATCGAAGTAGGAATGATGAACTCCAGACGTGTCATGAACAGAGCATCCATGTCTGCTCCTGACTCTGATGATGCTAACAGAAATGCTACTATCGATGCCCAAGAGGATGCTTTGCGTATTCAGCGTGCTGAACTTGAGACATATTTTCAGGCTTTCCGTCAGTCTTTGGCAGATGATGTTTATCTTGAAGACAGTCAAGTTGCGCTCTCCATGCAACGCATAAATTCATTAGAAACCTTAGTAATGTATTATATTGACCATTATGTTGCTCAAACAATGAGTATGGCCCGTGTAGGCAATTCCATGGGTGCGCTGGCTGTCACTCAAGATGCTGGACGTACAGTCGGTGAAATAGGTGAAGTTTTCTATGCTATGATAGACTTTACTGGCGGTGTTATGCGAACCGTTAATGCAGACCTCACCAGACAAACAACAGATACTTTTATTATCCTCATGGTAATTGCAGGCGTAGGTGTTTTGATTGGCATACTTATAGCTTTGTTTATTTCAAATTCTATTTCTAAACCAGTAAAAAACCTTGGTGTTGTACTTGGGAATGTGGCCCAAGGTAATCTTAATATGAACATAGACCGTAGTCGTGTTTCAAAAGATGAGGTTGGTCAGCTAACGCAAGATGTATATTCTGTTATTGACGTGGTACGCAATATAGTGGACGACCTTAACAAGCTATCGCATGAGTTCACTACACTGGGTGATATCGATTATCGTGCAGATGTAACAAAATATCAAAACGATTATAAAGAGCTAATGGAAAAATTAAACGCTCTTTTGCAAGGACAAGCCGACGAGGTTCTGCCTGTTATTGAAGCAATGTCGGCCATGTCTGATGGTAATTTTAGCATAGAATTAGCAGACCTACCAGGCAAAAAGATTATTCTTCCGCAAGCTGTTCGCGGTGTCGCTGAAAAGCTTAACGAGATTTACGAATCTGTGGCGGGTCTTGCAACTGCGGCGGCGGATGGTGACCTTTCTGAGCGTGTGGACGAGAGCAAGTTTAAAGGAAACTGGGCATCCCTTGCTAATAGGCTTAATACTCTAGTGGATGCTGTAGCAGAGCCGCTTGCAGCCGTAGAGACTGCTCTACTGCACATGCGTGATGGTAATTTTGCTGATGCTAGAATCCATGGCGAATACAAAGGCACTTTCGAAAGCCTAAAGAATGCGCTAAACGAAACAGAAGAAATGACCCTAAGCTATATCAATGAAATTTCCGAAGTTCTTAGCGAAATGTCCAAAGGTGATTATACTGTTACAATAGACAGAGATTACATTGGTTCTTATGCTCCAATTAAAGAGGCTCTTAATGTTATTCTGGATGCTCTTAACAACACAATGTCTGAAATTCAATCGGCATCGTATCAAGTGCTTTCAGGTGCAGAGCAGATTTCGCAATCATCTATGTATCTAGCGGAAGGCTCAAGCCGTCAGGCATCTGCCATAGAAGAGCTGACAGCATCCATAGAGATGATAAACGAAAAGACCAAAGAAAGCGCAGATAGTGCGACAACAGCAAGCGCGAAGGCGCAAAGCACCTCCGACTATGCAGTGGAAGGCGGTCAAACCGTTAAATCCATGCAAGAAATTATGGAAAATGTACAAGAATCTACGGCTGGTATAGGTAAGATTATCGGCGTAATTTCTGATATTGCTTTCCAAACGAATCTACTTGCGCTTAATGCATCAGTAGAGGCTGCTAGGGCAGGCGAGCACGGCAAGTCATTCTCTGTAGTAGCAGATGAGGTACGCTCGCTAGCATCTAAGAGCCAAAAGTCGGCACAAGATACTGCCACCATTATTGATGAAGACACGAGAGTCGTTGCGCAAGGCATTGAGGCATCAAACCATGTAGCAGAGGCGTTTACTACCATTATGGATGATATTAATCAAATATCTGCCGTTGTTGGTCAGATTGCGGCAATGGCACAAGACCAGGCAGAATCCATTTCTCATATTAATGCATCTGTTGGTGAGATTTCTAAGGTTGTGCAAGATAATTCTGCTACAGCAGAAGAATCCGCGTCTGCATCACAAGAGCTTAACTCTCAAGCAGAAATGTTGCGCGAGCTAGTTTCTATGTTTAAACTGCGTAAATAATAGTAAAATAGATATGCCATTAACCTGTTTCACACAATCACTACTTGAAAAACACCTGCCAGAAAAAATTTTCGCAAAGAGCGCGAAAATTACGCTCGGAAAAATTGGTTCAACACGGGTTATTCGATAAGTTTAATAAATGAAAGCCGCCCAAAAGGGCGGCTTTTTCGTTGTTTTGCGTAAAAAAATATTGCATTTTATTGTTTTTTGACATATAATTGAGATGCACGAAAAATTTGCATAAAGAAAAGAGGGTGTACATTTATGTTCCAAGATGTTTGGGTATTTACTGTGGCCGTGATATTTGTTGCCATTAATGGTCTAACGATGCTAGCATGGGCTGCTGCTCAGGGCTATAAAATGAAGCCAACGGCATTTGCCTTTTTGGTAGGTGCCATCGGTAACTTGCTAACAGGCTCTATAACGCCAATATCTGGTCAGTCCTCCATATTGACGGTATCGCATTTCATGAAAAATGTGAATGAGCGTATTGGCGCGCTGTTAATTGCCGTTATTGTAATGGTTCCACTAGGCTTAACAGGCGCAGTTACTGAAATAGCTAACTTTGCTGGTATTCCTGTGGTAAATGGTATGATGGCGGGTGTGGGTCTTATCGTTGCAGGCATATCCATTGATATGTTTAAGCAAGCAAAACGCACAACTGCAATCGCCTTCATCTCGGCTCTTGCAACGCATGTCTTGTGCCTACAGGCCGCTCCTGGCTCGCACTTCTTCACGCACAGGCTTGTCTATGTAATTGCTGTATCTGTTACACTAGCAACTATTGATTTTGCATTGTTACAAAAAGGCCCCGAAACAGGCAAGCGCGGCCGCCGCGTGAATATCCTTAAAATGGCACAGGATTCTGGCTACGAAGGCGACATGACCCAGAATGAAAATCCGAAATTCTGGACAAAGGAATATTGGGCAGATTTCAAATTAATGAAGCCAAAGTTTAACTTGTACGCAATCTACTTTTCCTTGGCATTCATTAGCTTGAATATAGGCACAAACATTGCATTTGGTAATATAACCGCTGGCATGGGTGCTCGCGATGCGTACGGAAACCTCCTTAACCCTCAAAATATGGATCACCTCACAGTTATCAACAGCATAGCGGACATCCCGAGCATACTATTTGGCGGTGCGCCTGTAGGTGCTATCATTTCTGCTACGGCAGCCGCCCCATGGCCTGTTATTGCGGGTGTTGTAATGATGTTATTATGCGCACTTTTGCTTTTACTTGGTCTAATGACCAAAGCTGTAAAATATATACCTGTCCAAGCTATAGCGGGCTTCCTGTTCATCATAGGCTTTTTCTCTACATTTGTACCAAATCTACGCAGTTCTTTCGGTATCACATTTGCTGAAGGTGCATGGACACTTTCGGGCGACACCGTATCACAAGCCGCCGCCGCCCTTGCAGTAACGGCAATCACAAAAAATCCTTTCCTCGGGCTAGTGGCTGGTATAGCTGTTAGATACCTAGGCTCATACTTTGGGCTATAGCATAAGTTATAATTAAGTTATAAAAAATTAATATTTATTAATATTTATTAATATTTTGCTACCTTGCTTTTGTGACACAAGCAAGGTAGCATTTTTTATGATGTGAGTTTTCGGCGAGCTACAAGGCTATCCTTATGTTAAGTTTGTGTTTATATTTGCTAAAAGGGTCACATAAGTTATGCAAAATTTATTAAATAATAAGCGGAATTAAGCATTTTTTATCCAAAAAAAATCGTCAGCCAAAATACGCCCTTGACATAATGCTGTAACATTGGTATAATGTCATAAAAGGTTCGGGATACCCGAATTTATGGGTCAGCGGTTGGTCTATATGATGCTTGGAAGGAGGGAAGAATAGCGTTCGCTACATTATCAAATCGTGCGATTGCACTTTTCGTGTCTTTGCATTTTATCTAATCGCTGCCGTCGGTTTGAAGGTTTTAATTTTACACAGATTTTGATGTTCCTTATTAATTATGAAATGGGGATTGTATGGATAAGCTTTTGGAAATAAAAAACTTGACCACATCATTCAGAATCAGGGGTCAATACTATGCCGCTGTGGACGGTGTAGATTTACATATCAACAAAAACGAAATATTCGCCGTAGTGGGCGAGAGCGGTTGCGGCAAAAGTGCTATGGCGGTTTCCATAGTAGGACTGCATAATCCCGTGTTTACAAGAATAAGCGGCGAAATTTTGCTAAATGGCCGCGATTTGTTGACCCTTAAAGAAAATGAACTCAACAAAGTTAGAGGTGGCAACATTGGTATGATTTTCCAAGACCCTCTTAGTGCTCTTAACCCTCTTATGAAAATAGGGGCGCAAATAGAAGAGAGTCTTACCTACCACACCATTCTAACCAAAAAAGAGAAAAAAGAAAAAGCACTGGAGCTACTTATGGACGTGGGCATTGTTGACCCGCCGCGTACCTACGACTCTTATCCGCATGAACTAAGCGGCGGTATGAGACAGCGTGTAATGATAGCTATAGCTATATCTGCAAAGCCAGAATTGCTCATTGCGGATGAGCCTACAACTGCCTTGGACGTTACAATACAAGCGCAGATTCTTGACCTACTCAAAAAACTGCAAAAAGAGTCTCAGTCTAGCATAATTATGATTACGCATGACCTTGGTGTTGTGGCGGAAATGGCGGATCGCGTGGCGGTTATGTACGCTGGTCAAATTGTGGAGATTGCCACTGTGCATCAATTATTCCAAAACCCGCAACATCCGTATACACGCTCTTTGCTTTCAGCTATGCCAAATGCAGAGCGTAAAACAAAAAAGCTGCACTATATTGAAGGAATTGTTCCGCCGCTACAAGATATGCTAAGAACAGGGTGCAGATTTTCTCCTCGCATCCCTTGGATAGGCGACGAGCATCACGAAGAAACCCCAGAATACCACGAAATTTCTCCTGGTCATATGGTGCTTTGTTCGTGCTACCGTGATTTCAAATTTAATAGCTAGGGCATTTGACTTTAGCTTCAATACTTTAGTACTATAAAGAAAGGAGAGAAGAAAATGCCGCTATTAGAAGTAAAAAATTTGAAAGTACACTATCCTATTAGAGGGGGCATACTTGGTCGCATACAAAGCTACGTAAAAGCTGTTGATGATGTTAGCTTTTCTATGGATAGCGGTGAAACTCTTGGTCTGATTGGAGAAAGTGGTTCGGGCAAGAGTACCACTGGCAAAGCAATTTTGGGATTAACACATATTACAGATGGTCAAATATTCTTTGATGGTAAAGACATAACCAACTCTGTAAAGAAAAATCGTTCTCCTTATCGCAAAAGTGTACAAATGATTTTTCAGGATGTATATTCATCCCTTAACCCAAGAAAGAGGGTTTTGGACATTATAGCAGAACCCATCCGCAACTTTGGCGAAAAAATGACAAAAGCCGAAGAGGAAAAAGCGGTAGACGAGCTGCTAGCAATTGTTGGTATGAGTCCATCTGTTAAAATTAAATATCCTTTTGAGTTCTCTGGTGGTCAAAGACAAAGAATAGGTCTTGCGAGAGCTATAGCCCTCAAGCCAAAACTCATTGTAGCTGACGAGCCAGTTTCTGCGCTAGACCTATCTATACAGGCACAGGTACTTAACTACCTTGTCGAAATTCAAGAGGAGTTAAATCTGGCCTATCTATTTGTTAGTCATGACCTTGGTGTTGTTAAGCATATGTGCAAAAATTTGGCTATTATGCACAACGCACGCTTTGTAGAATATGGCAGTAGTGATGAAATTTATAACAATCCTACGCATATATATACAAGAAGACTGATAACTGCTATACCTGATATAGATCCAGAAAAACGTGCAGAAAATGCTAAAAGAAGAAGTGATGTAGCCGATGAATATGCCGCTCAGCGTAGCAACTATTATGCCGAAGATGGCAAGGTTTACGACCTAAAACAGCTAAATCCAGACCATTACGTGGCGATGCCATAGAAAGGAGCAGTTTATGTGGAAAACAGTAGTACGTAGATTATTGATTTTTATCCCACAGATTATTGTGGTTAGTATAATAGTTTTCTTTGCTGCTCAGGCGATGCCAGGCGATGCTATCTCTGGTTTGATTGGTGAGCAAGCAGATGCCGCTGAAGTAGCGCATCTCAGAGCAATACATGGTCTTGATAGACCTATTCACGAGCAATATTTACGCTGGGTTGGCGGAATTTTAACAGAGTTTGACTTTGGTATGTCCATCGCGCATTCCCGTCCAGTAACTGACCTTATCGGCGATAGAGCGGGCAATACTTTTAGGCTATCTCTATTGACCCTAGTGTTTACCTATGCAATAGGTGTGCCTCTTGGGGTTACGGCTGGCAGACGCAGAGGCACGATATTAGATAAAATTATAGTTACTTATACATTCTTTGCTATAGCGATGCCTACGCTTATCTTTGCACTTATTAACCTATTCATATTCGGATTCCAACTCGAACTTATACCCATACGAGGCAGTGTGAGTGTTGAAATTACGCCAGGGACATTTGAACATGTTCTAAGCAGACTTCACCATCTCGTAGCACCTGCTCTTACTGGTGCATTGCTAGGAACAGTTGCTATTATCAACTTCCTACGCAGTGAAGTTATTGAAACGCAAAACAGTGATTATGTAACAACGGCACGAAGTAAGGGTGTGCCAACACGCGTTATCTACAGGAGGCATATTCTTAGAAACTCTGTAATACCTGTAGTTGGTGGTTTTGGCATGGCTATAGCCTTCCTGCTTTCAGGTACGATATTTATAGAAAGAGTATTTAGCTACCCTGGCATGGGAGATTTATTTATTTCCTCCATAATAAACAGGGATTTCCCTGTTGCTAATACACTTATATTAATGTTTGCGTTTTTCGGAGTAGTTGGAACATTGCTGGGTGACATATTCCTAGCAATGGTAGACCCAAGAATTAGAATAAGATAGGGGAGGTGACCTTGGATGAGCAATGTTGAAACAACTAAAAAAGTAAAGCAAAGAAATGAAACTTCTTTTTTGCACATAGTGGCAAGAGAAGTATATGCTGACAAAATAGCTCTTGTGTCCTTTATTCTGATGGTTGGTATTATTTTCACAACCTTCATTTGGGCCGCAACATTAGATAACGATTTCGCTGTTAGAATTAACTTGTCTTTAGCTAATCAAGCACCATCTGATGATTTTCTTTTAGGTACTGATCCTGGTGGCAGAGCTATTACGGATATGCTAGTTCTTGGCGCACGTAACTCGCTTTTGATAGCATTTGCTGTTACAGCCATAACAGGCTTGGCTGGTCTATTGATGGGTTTGTTCGCTGGCTTTTACGGCGGTCATGTAGATAATGTGCTAATGAGAATTATTGATACATTCACAATGATGCCTACCCTTATGTTTATAATCGTATTTGTTAGCATCGTTCCAAACTACTCTGTTCCAGAGTTTGTATTTATCATGAGTGTGTTTGGGTGGATGGGTATGGCAAGAACAATAAGAGCAAGAACATTGCAACAAGGCAGGCTGGACTATGTGTCTGCATCAAAAACTCTTGGTACACCAAATCTTGTTGTAATATTTAGAGAGGTATTGCCAAACCTAGTATCCATAGTTACTGTGGCATTTACCCTAGCACTTGCGGGCAATATCGGACTAGAAACAGGTCTTACCTTCCTTGGTTTTGGTATGCCAGCCAACACGCCCAGTTTGGGTACGCTAATTTCTTATGCGGCTACTCCTGCCTTCATGGTTAATAGACCATGGCAATGGCTACCTGCGGCTTTATTCGTTCTTATCTTGACCCTTTGCGTAAACTTTGTTGGTCAAGCTTTTAACAGAGCGGCGGATGCAAGACAAAGGCTTGTATAGCCTAGTCCTTAGAGGTAATAATATTTTCCGATATGATTTTTTCAGGCGCAGTGTCTGAAAAATACATATATAATTTAGTTGACAAATTCTATGCGAATTTAGCCAACAAAAACAAAAAAGGAGGCAAAGAAATGAAATTTTTCAAAAAGTTTTTGTTGCCGATAGCCCTTATGCTAGCTATAATGATTTTTGCGGCAGCTTGTGGCGGCAATGATGCAGATGAGACCGAAGTGGAAACTCCTGCAGTAACAACAGAAGACCCAGCAACACAAGACGATGATGACGATGATGACGATGTAGAGGATGTAGTTGACGCAGGCCCTGCTGTTGACCCTCTAGCGGCTATGCACGCTGTATTGGAAAACTTCCCTACATCTGTGCAAAACACAAACCCAATCATCCAAGGTGGCACATTGAGAATAGCTGAAGCTGCTTCTTCTCCAATGAGCGGTCTTCTTGGTGGTGCTGTATTTAGCACAAACGCTACAGACTCTGCTATGACCGACCTATCGGGTGCTAACTGGTCTATCTTTAGTGCTAATGATTCAAGAGCCTTTGGTAACACAGGTATTGCTTCTTACACAGTAGACCCAGTTGCTCTTTCTATGCACATCACTCTTAATGAGCATGTTCTATGGCATAATGGCAATCAATTGACATTGGATGACCTTCTATTTGCTTATGAAATCATTGCTCATCCAGATTATGTAGGTATCCGTTGGACGGCTCCAGTACAATCTATCGTTGGTATTTGGGACTATCATAATGGCGATGCTGATTACATCTCTGGTATGGTTCTTTCTGATGATAACATGGAAATGACAATCTATTTTGAAGAAATGCCACCATCTCATATGCACTTTGGTATCTGGACTGCTCCAGTTCCTCGCTCTGAGTTTGACGGCATCGCAGTTGCTGACATGCACACTTCTGCTCCAGTTCTTGTTAATCCTATCGGCTGGGGTCCATTCAGAATAGTAAATATCGTTCCTGGCGAGGCTGTACACATGGTACGTTTTGATGACTTCTTTGATGGTCCTGCTATCCTTGATGGCGTTGTAAAAGAAATCATCCATCCAGACCTTGTTCCTGAAGCTATGGTAATGGGTCACTTTGACCTTGTTGGTTTCCCTCTTGACCAGTTCCCATACTATCAAAACCCAACAAACTTCCAATTTGTTGCTGCTCTTGTAGGAACATATAACTACACAGCTTTCAGACTTGGCACATTCAACTCTGAAACAAGCCGTGTTGAACAAACAAGAGACACACCACTTCAAGATGTGCGCCTTCGTCAAGCTATGGCATATGCTATAGACCAAGAAGCTATCACAACTACATTGTGGCATGGTCTTCGTTTCCCAGCAACATCTATCGTAACACCTATCCACGCTGGTTTCTTGGATACAACCGTTCCTGGCTATCCATTTGACCCAGCAAGAGCTAACCAACTTCTTGACGAAGCTGGCTTTGACCAAAGAGATGCTGAAGGTTACAGACTTGACCAAAACGGCAATGAAATGAGACTTATCTTTGGTATTCATGAAGCTCCAAACAATGAGCTTACAGCACTTTTCTACATCCAACAGTGGTCTGATATTGGTGTTAGAGTAGAATTGTACCATGGTCGTATGCAAGAGTTCACAAGCTTTATGGACGAAATGCGTGAAGATGCTGACGGTGGCGTAGTTGACATTATGTTCGGTAACTGGATACCTGGTTTCAATCCAAACCCAAGCGGTAGATGGGGCGGTGGCACAAACTCTAACTTCTCAAGATACACATCTGCAGAGTTTGATGCAATCTTTGATAGACTTATGTCTCCAGCGGCGTGGGATCCGGCTCAGCTTCAGCAAATGTATGTAGACCTACAATGGTATATCCACGAGAATGTTCCAATGATTCTTAACAACTGGAGAGTTGCTCTTATGGCTGTTAATAACAGAGTTAGCGGCTACTCAACTATCATAAGTGATGAAGTTACTCCTTTTGGTTCTTCTCAAAGATGGCATCAAATTGGCGTAACAGCTGACCAGCCATACTAGGTCGACATCGTAATAATAATTAATAAGCAATAAAAACGATGACCACCAGTTTAACTGGTGGTCATTTCTTATAAAAATTCTCATTCGTGATGGTTCATGCCGCCACCATATCCTCATCCATCATCTTCTCAATAAATACCCCATACCCTCGCAATGGATTTTGTACAAACACATGTGTAACAGCACCTATCACTTTGTCATTCTGCACAATAGGACTGCCGCTCATGCCTTGCACAATGCCATTTGTGCGTGTTATCAATCCTTGGTCAGTAATGCGTACAACAAGTCCTTTTTCTGCATCAGCATCTTCATTTACGCTTTCTATATACACATCATATGATTTTATACCATCACCTTCAATATTGGAAAATATCTTAGCGGGACCTTGGCGAATCTGGTCATGCCTTGCGGCGGCAAACTGTTCTTTTGGTAAACGTATATAATCACGATTAATATCTCCATACAACCCAAGCGTGGTATTTTTATTGATAGTGCCAATGACATTATCTGGTTTTATTTCGCCGATTAATTCACCTGGTTCACCTTTTTTTCCCTTCACAACATCAATGATATGCGACTCCATAACATGACCATGACGCACGGTCATCAATTTGCGCGTATCGACATCCATTATGCCATGCCCCAAAGCTCCGAAACGGTTTGTGGCAGGGTCGTAGTAAGTGATAGTTCCGATTCCTTGGGTGCTGTCACGCACCCAGCAACCTATTTTGGGACGATTATCATCGCTGCAAACAACAGGGTGGATGTCTGTAGTCATAAGAACGCCATCGCGCATAATTTCTAATGTGATACAATCGGTAGATGTAGAAATCAGCTCTGACAATTGGGAGTGGCTATGCATTGCGATGCCATTAGCTTTTAATAAAATGTCTCCAGATTGCAACTTGCCTTCACTAGGACTTTGCAATTTTCCATCTTTTGAACTAAACTTGTCAGTACCTAAAATCATGATGCCATCAGTATAAAATCGAACACCGACAGTTATGCCAACAGGTATCAATATAGTTTGTTCGTCTTTAGCTGTCATGCTCTTAGGAGAACCTAAGTGTAAAGCAAAGTCACCGCCATGCTGTTCTGCATTGACGGTGATAGCATCTTCATAAAATATTTCATTATACGGGTATGCCTGAAATTCAACATACTCTCTTATATTGACAAATAAATACAAGAAAATAGATACCATAAGTATGATAAGTGCAACAAAAAGAAATTTTTTATGGCTTGATGTAGATTCGGTCATAAAATCACTTCCTTAGCTAAAGATACTGGATTTAGTGTATCCAAAATCCTTGTCACTATACAGGGAGCTTGTGCTAATTAGATTTTTTTGACATATTTGCCAGATTTATCATTTCTCTTGCGGCTTTTTCTGTTGTTTCTGTAATTACTGCCCCGCCAATTAAGCGCGCAATCTCAGCGACTTTTCCGCCGCCCTCTAAGTTATGGATATACGTAAATGTCCTATTATCTGTCTGACTTTTTTCAATCAAAAAATTGGCATCGCCCATAGCTGCAATTTGCGGCAGATGTGTAATGCATAAAATCTGATGATTTTTTGCAATAATGGATAATTTCTCAGCTACCTGTTGTGCTGTTCGACCACTGATTCCAGTGTCGATTTCATCGAAAATAAAGGTCTCTATGGTATCATAGCTTGCAAGAGCGGTCTTTAGCGCAAGCATTACACGCGACATTTCGCCGCCAGATGCTATGTTAGATAAAGGCTTTGGCAATTCCCCCACATTTGCCGAAATCATAAACTCAACCCTGTCAAACCCATTTGTGCCAAATTCTGGGCGAGTGGAAATCTGTATAGCAAAACGGGCAGATTCCATACCTAATTGCTGTAAAATACTTTCTATTTGCACTTCTAATGCAGAAGCGGCATTTTTTCTGATTTTAGACATTTCTAAGCAAACACGGCCAATCTCTTTTTCAAGGGCTTTTTTTTCGATTGCCAATCTCGCCAATTCCTCTTGACTGTTTTCGATTGCATTAAGTTTGCGCTCAATATCATCATATAATTCGAGAATTTGAGCCGCGCTAGTACGACCATACTTTTGCTTCAATCTATAGATTTGGTCTAATCTGGTCTCGATTTTTTCTAGCTCTTCGGGGTCATGCTCCAAATCCTCTGCATAACGCGTAAAATGCCTAGAGATATCTTCTAATAATGCATATGAATCGGCAAGGTTGTCTACAAAGTTAGTCTGCTCGACCTCCAATGATGCCACGGTTTCGACTAAACCCATAACTTGCGCAAGCTTATCCAAAGCTCCACTCTCGCCAGCAAGTAATTCTGCTATCTGCGTTGAAGAATATGTAATTTTTTCGGCATTAGAAAGCAGTTTGCGGCGTGAATTAAGCTGCTCTTCCTCGTTAGCAATCAGGTTTGCCCCTGCAATTTCTGCTATTTGAAATTTATATATCTCAATGCGGTCTTCGTCCGCATCTTCGCCAGAAACGGTAGCAATCGTTTTCTGAAGAGCTCTGTATGCGGATATATGGCGTGCCAATTGGGCTTTTCTAGGCTCTAAATCGTCATGACAGAAGCGGTCAAGCAAATGTAAATGTTTTTGCGGATTCAGTAATGATTGATGCTCATGTTGACCATGAATATCAATCAAAAGAGCCGCTACATCGCGCAACATTCCGATTGTAATTGGCTTTCCGTTAATCTTTATTATCGACCTACCTTTAACACCTAGAGAACGAAAAATAAGCAACGCACGGTCTTCTCCGATTTCAACGCCCAGCTCAGAAATTTGCTCCACTAATTGGTCATGAGCGACCGTCAAAAAGACCTCTACCGTGGCAGTCTCTGCGCCACTACGAATAAAGTCGCGTGGAATGCGACTGCCAAGCACAAAGTTGATAGAATCAATTAAAATCGACTTTCCTGCACCTGTTTCGCCAGACAGAATATTTAGACCAGAAGCAAAGTCTATGGCGGCTTCCTCTATCAGAGCCACATTTGACACTTTTAGATGCTCCAACATAAAATCACACTTTCCTCATTTTCTTCCGAAATATTTCGTAAAAGCTTGAGTTATTAGTTTTAATTATTCTCGCAAAATGACTACTAGGACGAATAACGATTGAAAATCCTTCGCCTACAGCATCAGAAACATCATTTTGGTTCTCGATAACACCATCAAAAGAAATTGTGGCAATGGGGGCGTACGCTACCTTCGCCTCTATGGATTCGTTAATGGAAACGACAATAGGTCGCGCACTAGGAGAATGAGGACACACAGGCGTGATGACCACCATCCTTTCGTCTGGCTTTAGCACAGGGCCACCAGCCGCAAGGTTGTATGCCGTAGAACCAGTGGGGGTGGATATTATCAAGCCATCAGCTCGAAAAGCATCCATATGTTCGCCATCTACACTAACGGCACATTCAATCATACGAGGACTAGCCCCGCGATGCACCACAATATCATTAAGGGCATAAAATTGACAATCAGGTTTATTTACAGTCAACATCATTCGCTCTTCAATCTTGAAGTTGCCAGAAAGCACCGAATCAATGGCGTTTTTTGCCTGTGAATTTTCTACATCCGTTAAATACCCGACATTTCCTAGGTTAATACCTAAAAGCGGAATATCTGTTCCGATAACAAATTTTGCAGCTCTTAAAACAGTGCCATCTCCACCAAGAACCACAAGAAAATCAACAATATCGGTGATTTCGTCATCAAACAAAATAACTTTGCAACCTTGATTTTCTGCATAGCCCACTAGGTCTTGTGTAACCTTCAAATCTGCATCTTTATATAAATTCTTATAGAATCCTATTTTCTTCATACATTTTACCCTCGTTTTTCTGCTAAAAAGAGATATTCGGTGTTGCCATTTTGTCCCATAATAGGAGAAAAATCCATGTCACAAATAACCAATCTAGAATTTAGCATAGCTCGGACAATCTTATCTATAGCAAACCTATGTGCTGATAAGCTGTTAACAACACCTTTTTTGCTCAATGCATTTGCGCCACATTCAAACTGTGGTTTCACTAAAAACACAATCAGACTCTGCGAATCTAAAAGAGATGCTACTTTTGATATAACCTTCTCAAGAGAGATGAAAGATAAGTCGACGGAAGCAAACTCAGGAGTAAAGGCTAACTCATCAGTATTTACGGTCATTATATTTGTGTTTTCCATAGAAATCACACGTGGGTCATGCAATAGCTTCTCTGCCAACTGTCCATGCCCATTGTCCAAGGCAATCACTGATTTTGCGCCATGTTGTAACATACAGTCCGTGAAACCGCCAGTGGATGCACCTATATCTATACAAACTTTGTCAATGATGTCTATATCGAACTCCTTCATCGCGTGAGCTAATTTCAATCCGCCTCGTGATACATATGGCAACTTTTCTGCGAAAATCTCTAGCCTACAATCTGATGAAAACTTCACCCCGGATTTAATGACAACCTTTCCGTTCACCATGCATTTTCCTGATAATATCACTTCTTTAGCGTACTCGCGTGAAACAGATAAATGTTCACAAACAAGAATATCAAGGCGTTTTTCCATCACCAATGGTCTCCAAAATTTTATTAATAATACTTTTGGTATCTAGTCCTGATAGTGCAAGCAATTCTTCCCTTGTTGCAGTGGGTAAAAACTCGTCACCTACTGCAAAAGAATGAACCATCTTACCACCCATAGCATATCTCAATGCTTGTCCAAAGCCACCATTATACACATTTTCTTCGAATGTAAATATATGGTCATATTTATGTAAGTCAGTTATCATTTTTGTATCTAGTGGCTTGATAAAGCGCGGATTTATAACAGTAACAGTGGGTGTAATGCCTTTACGCTCCAACTCCTGCGCAACATCGCTGATGGTGGAAAGCATAGACCCGACGGCAACGAGAGCCATATGCTCTCCTGATACAAGTGTCTCACTTTTACCATATTCAATAGGAGAAATATCGCAAGAATAAGGGCTGGATGCGATAGCCTTTGGGTAACGTATAGCCACAGGTCCATCATGAACAAAAGCCCAATCAAGCATACCATCTAGTTCTGCGCCGTCACGAGGTGCTAAGATAGTTAAATTAGGAATATGTGACAAATAGCTAAGGTCAAAAACGCCCTGATGGGTTTCGCCATCGGCAGGCACAACCCCAGCCCTGTCAATCGCAAGTACAACTGGTAACTTCTGAATGCATACATCGTGCAAAATCTGGTCATAAGAACGCTGCAAAAATGTGGAATAAATGCATATTATTGGTTTCATACCTGTTTTTGCTAAGCCTGCAGCAAAGGTGGTTGCGTGGCTTTCTGCTATACCTACATCAAAAAATCTCTCGGGAAAGTGTTTTTTGAAATCAGAAAGACCGCAACCATCAGGCATTGATGCGGTGATAGCCACAATTTTTTCGTTTTCCCGAGCTAAATCTACAATTTTTTTTGAAAATACATCGGTAAATGTAGGTTCACTTTTAGCTATCTTTGCACGTCCAGTCTTGATATCAAAAGGCTCAACCCCATGAAATTTGTGAGGGTATTTTTGAGCTAAGCTGTATCCTTTACCTTTTTTTGTAATTACATGCACTAGCACGGGACCGCTAATGTTTTTGACATTCCGAACCACAGAAATCAACTGCTCCAAATCGTGTCCATCAACAGGGCCATAATATTTAAAGCCCAACTCTTGAAATAATACACCTGGCAGCAGGAGATATTTGAGCTGATTCTTAGTCTTTTCTATAAAATTCCTTGTAAATCGCCCTGCAAAAGGTATGCCGCCCAAAAATCTTTTGGCATCACGCTTTGCAGATATATAAGACGGCGCAGACCGCAAATCATTTAAATATCGTGAAAGCGCACCAACATTTTCGGAAATCGACATTTGGTTATCATTAAGAAAAACCATGATGTCGGTATCGCTTCGTCCGATATTGTTAAGCCCTTCTAGCGCAAGCCCGCTAGTTAGCGAACCATCACCAATAACGGCAGCGACTTTGCTGCTACTTCCCTGTAAATCACGACCAATAGCCATGCCAAGTGCGGCAGAAAGCGACGTAGAACTATGCCCAACATCAAAGGAATCATGCGGACTTTCAGAGGATTTTATGTAACCACTCAAGCCTTCATATTTACGTAAAGTATTAAATTCGGCGGCTCGTCCTGTCAAAATTTTGTGCGGATAGCATTGATGCCCTACATCCCACACGATTTTGTCCTGCGGGGAACTTAGGCAATAATGCAGGGCTATTGCTAGCTCTACCACGCCTAAATTGGATGCTAAATGACCCCCTGTTTGCGAAACTGTGGTCAGTATCAATTTACGGATTTCTTCTGCTAATGGGGTTAGTTGCTCTATTTTTAGCCGCTTTAAATCTCTTGGCGAATTTACTTTATTAATCAAATTCATGCGTACCTCGTTATCAATATAATAGCAATGCGATGATAATGCCCAAAATGCCTCCTGCGGCTACCTCTATGGGTGTGTGTCCCAACATTTCTTTCAATTTCTTATCCAATTTTATCCCTGTGTTTTCAATGCTTGCAAGCAGGTCATTTATGACTTTTGCCTGATTTCCTGCCGCTCGCCTCACGCCAGATGCATCATACATCACAATAAGGCTGACGATTGCGCCCAGAGCAAAAATTGGCGAATCAAACCCCTCCGAAAGCCCGATAACCGTGGTTACAGCGGTAACAAACGAAGAATGGGAACTGGGCATACCGCCTGACGACATCAAAAGTCCCCAATTGAGCCTTCTTGAGCGAGCAAGCTCTATCACAATTTTAAGAATCTGCGCTACAAGCCATGCGCAAAGTGCTATCCAAAGGGCATTGTTGCCCAAAATTTCATCAAAAAATGACATTTATTCACCTTGTTCTGTGAAGTAGATTTTCTGCCATAGATACCATGAAGGCTGAGTTGTCAAATTTCAAGAGACTGCTTATAGCTGACACTGATATGTCATCATGCATTTTCTTTGCAACATCTATGCCTAAAACAGAGGCATAAGTGGCTTTGCCGAGCTTCTGGTCACCTTCCAAATCTAAAAAGTCGTCTTTTAACTGAAAAGCCAAACCTAAATCAAAACCTATTTTTTCCATGATGCTCACAGTATTATCACCACAACCAGCAACTAAAGCACCGCATCCAAAAGCTGCCATAAAGAGCTTTGAGGTCTTATTTTTATAGATATACGCAACCTCATCAGCGGTAGCAGGCGAGTTTTCTAAGCGCACATCCATAACTTGCCCGCCAATCATACCCGTTATGCCCGCATAACTAGCAATTTTTGACATACTTTTCAAAAAGTGCAAACTATTTTCATTGTTGTTAATGCAAAAATCTGACATAACTTCATATGCACGATTAAGCAAAGCATCCCCTGCCAAAAGTGCCATATCCTCACCAAAAACAATATGATTCGTGGGTTTATCGCGCCTAAAATCATCATTATCAAGCGCGGGCAAATCATCATGAATCAAAGAATAGGTATGTATCATCTCTAAAGCACAAGCAAAGGGCAGGGCATTTTCGCGCAGTCCATTAAGCATATCGCACACACCCAGCAAAATAGCAGGGCGAACACGCTTGCCACCAGAAAAAATGCTGTATCTAGCAGATTCATAAATAACCTCAGGATAGGAAATTTGCAAATAATCTTCCAATCTTCGGTCTATAAGTCCAATATATTCTTGCAACTGCGAATTAAAATCAAAGCTCATCTTCATCGTTCCTCATAAGAAAAGGCTGTGCTTCGCCGCTTTTGGAAAGCAACAAAACTTCTTTTTCGGCAGCATTCAAAGCCTCATCACAAGCTGTGGCGAGTGCCACTCCTTCTTTGTACAATGCCAAAGAAGCTTCAAGTGGCATATCTGCACTCTCTATTGCAATTACAATTTCATCCAAACGCCTTATGTTTTCTTCAAAATCAAATTTTTTCATCTACAATCTCCGCTTCTCTAATTATATCAGAAAATTGTAATACCATGCGTTGTCCTGCTTGCAAACTTTTACCAGACTTTATTATATTTCCGCCTTCATCTTTTGCAAGCACAAAGCCGCGTCTTAATACAGCTAGAGGCGAAACCTTTTCTAGCAATTGCAACTTAGCATATAGCAAGCTTCTTTGTGTCGCTATTTTACTTATCTGCCTTTCGGGTGAAAGCCTGTAAAGCCTGTTATCTAGTGCGGTACGAGCATCGTGCAGCCTTCTACCTATAGCATTGTGCAACTCGTCTGTGCAATGGGCAAGCCCTGCATACATCTCATCCAGCCTTGGTGTTGCCAGCTCTGCCGCCGCTGTGGGTGTAGCAGCCCGCAAATCTGCCGCAAAATCACAAATTGTCACATCTATTTCATGACCCACAGCTGAAATCACGGGAATTGTGGAATTATGCACCGCACGAGCCACAACCTCGGTGTTGAAAGCCCATAAATCCTCAACGCTACCGCCGCCACGCCCTACAATCAACACATCCGCGCCACCGTCAGCACATGCAAGCTCTATGGCACGAGCGATATCGTCGGGCGCATCATCTCCCTGCACCAAAGCTGGTATCAAAATCAATTGAACGAGTGGATTACGCCGCCGAGCGGTATTTATCATATCAAATACAGCGGCTCCGGTAGGGGAGGTGACAATGGCTATTTTATCAGGATACTGTGGTATTGGACGAGAATTATCAAAAACCCCCTCTTCGTGCAGTTTGGACTTTAGGGCATCCAAGTTATCACGAATTTTACCGCGCCCTGTAGCCTCCATAAATTCACCAACAAATTGTACATCACCTATTTTTTGGTAAACTGTCACACGACCATATATCTGAACAAAATCACCATCTTTAGGCGAAAATTGTAAATTGGCGGCATCATTTTTAAAAAATACACATCGCAAAGCCGATGCATCGTCTTTTAGACTGAAATATAAATGGCCCGAGCTATGCCGCCTAAAATTAGAAATTTCACCCTCTATAACTATGCTACATAGAAAAATATCCTCCTCCAGCAGCTCCTTCATATATTCTACGATTTTAGAAACCCTATAGGCTCGCACTTTCATTGTCATTTTCGCCTTCTTTTAGTTTTCTAACGATTTTGCCAAGCACGCCATTAACAAATTTACTGCCATCCTCAGAAGAGAAGGCTTTGGCAAGTTCTACTGCTTCGTTTATAGATGTGCCTTCTGGGATTTTATCGTCAAATAGAATCTCATAAACAGCTAAGCGCATTATTGCCAAATCAATCTTAGAGATGCGAGAAATATCCCATGCAGAAGAAGTTTCGGCGATATGTGCATCAATTATATTCAGGTTTGCAAAAACGCCCCCGACTTCGCCGAGAATAAAATCCATTTCGTTGACACCTTCGTTGAGTTCCTCGGCAAAATCAGCTAGATAATAATCCAAATCATCAACCATGTCATTATTGTCGTAAAATTCCCGCGCAAAAACCATGCAAAATGCATGTTTCCTATCGCTTTTGCGACCTATAATTCTCTTGCTCATTATCTACCCTCTCTTGGTAGGCATCACCTTAGACTTAACCTTTGCCTTCACCTTTGGCGGTTTATCAAAATGTATACCAACCACATTTACATTTACTTCTTTTACAGTCATCCCTACCATAGTTTCTAGCGCGGATTTCACGCGCTTTTGAACTTCTTCAGATACAATATGAATTTGATGTCCAAATTTCACAATAATTGCTATGTCCACACTAACAGAATCTTCACGCATAGCAATTTTTACACCGCGCGAAAAATTGCGCTTGGCAAAACGACCAGAGGCATCAGAAACAGAGTGACTAGTAGCAACGCCTTCAACCTCAAGCGCGGCTGTGCCTGAAACAACAGCCAACACCTCATTGGCTATCTGAATTTGACCATTTTGGGCATTCACAGAAACATCATGCATATTTTTTCCTCCTAAAGTTTAAATCTGCTTAATCGTGTTCATAATCATCTTATTCATTTTATTATATCAGAAATTGAAAGAAGTGCAAGCAAAAGCTGTCGAAAAACTATTGACGTTTATGACGACAAGGAATATAATTAATACTAAAGCTTGACAGAAGGGAGAAATATATTGCGAAAGTTACGAATAATTTTGATATCGAGTATTTTTGCTCTCGTTTTTTCGAGGGCTGTTTATGCTACAGAAATAAATATGGATAATGAAATTCCTTTGGAATCTGAATTTTCAATACTAATAGATGCAAGTACAGGACATATAATACATGAAGTTAATATGCATGAGCGCGCTTATCCTGCCAGCATTACAAAAGTGATGACAGCTCTTTTGCTCCTTGAAAGTGGGCATGGTATGCAAACGCCTGTTGTGCATAGCTTTGAGGCTATCTCGACTGTCATGCCGTGGCATAGCGGCTTGGCAGATGTGGGAGAGTTTTTGACTGTAGAAGAATCGCTTTATGCCATCTTGCTTGCCAGCGCGAATGACACGAGCAACGCCATTGCCGAATTTTTGGGCGGCAATATGGAGAATTTTGCACAAATAATGACATCGCGCGCGCATGAACTAGGTGCTTTTAATACAAACTTTACTAATGCACATGGATTATGGGAAGAAGACCACGCCACAACAGCATATGACATTTCTATAATAATGCGTGAAGCACTTACGCATGATTTGTTCCGCGAAATTATTGCCACTCAACGTTTCACGATTCCACCATCGGCAACCCAAGAAGAATATCGTATAATTTATAATACTAATAATATGATTTTTCCAACAAGTATGCATTTTAGCCCAGATATCATAGGCGGCAAGACAGGCTTTACGAACAATTCCAGACATACATTGGTTTCGTATGCACAAAGGGGTGACCTAGAGCTTATTTCTGTGGTTTTGTATGCAGACCAACGCCCTATGATTTTTTCGGACACCAGAATGCTGATGGAACATGGCTTTGAAGGATTCCTACGATACCAAGCCTTTTTGGCAAATGATTTTGAATACACAATAGACCTCGTGCAACGTAGCGGCGATGGCGTTCTTGTGATAGGGGACGTAGGGATTGTGGCTGAAGGGGATATGATTCTGTCATTGCCTGCAGGATTTAATACAGACGGCATTGAGATGAGTGTGCATCTGCCAAATAGAATTGTTGCGCCTGTTACAGAAGGCTTTTTGGTGGGCAGGATTTTGATTGAGCATGATGGGACAATCCTTGCAGAAGTTCCGTTGCGTACGGCTCATGCGGGTTTGCAACTAAGCGAACAAGACCTAGCTGCTATTTTACCAGGCGGTGGTGCAGTGGTCAGTTATGCAACCTATGGAGCTGATGAAGAAAATGTGCAAAATACATGGTCTGTCTTTAATATCGCCTTAGCGATTGTGGCTAGCATTGTAGTGGGATTTCTTTTATTAAGATTTTTGCAATTTTCACACAGACCGCGCCGCCGTAGAAAATCTCTAGGTAAATACAGAGGAAACAGGGGATACAGCCGTACACATAGAGCATATGCTCGGGACTATAAATTTAAGTATCGATATAAATAAGCAGATGCTTTAATTATGCAACATCAACCTAGAGTTAGCATCTTTTTCTAGCTGCTTCGCCAAATCATCAAAAGATGCAAATTTACGCATGTCACGCATCCATTGCAAAAAGTCTACACGAATGATGCGGTCATATAGGTCTCCTCTAAAATGCAACAAATGGGTTTCTACAAGCCCTTGGTTAATATTGGTGATACTAGCGTAACCCTTGCCATCAACAAAAGTATTTGTGTGATAAACCCCTATTGGTGGCAGCAACTTGTCTGGCGGCATAGCGATATTCGCAGTAGGAAAGCCCATTTCGCGCCCTTTTTTCTTGCCATGAGTAACCTTACCCATTAAGAAATAGTCACGACCACAGGTCTGTGATATGCCATAAAAGTCCTTCGATGAAACAAGTCTACGAATATTTCCTGAATTAATTTGCGTGAAGCCGCTGGATATAAGTGGTATAGAGTGAATGTATAACCCCAAGCCATCACCACGCTGCTTAGCCATCACCATGTCACCACGTCCGCCCTCGCCAAATCGAAAATTCTCTCCAAACACCATAGCCCTGCCACACAACTGTCTAAAAATTATATCTTCAAGAAAACTTTCTGGCGACGTCTGAGCAAATTCATGAGTAAATGGAAATTCGATATAATAGTCCAAACCTAGCTGCTCCAAAAGATAGAGCTTTTCTTGTTGTGACAAAATTAATGGATAATTCTTGCTTTTTAGCACAGCCATAGGATGCGGAGAAAAAGATAGCACAGTGGCTGCTAAATTGCGGCTTTTGGCAACTTTTTTTAGCTCAGAGATTAAAGCGATATGACCCTTATGCAAGCCATCAAATTTGCCGATTGTTATAGCTAAATCTTGATTTACTTCTATGTTCTGACCATGCAAGTATATCATAACAACATCACCTTGGGCTTGATATATTCTTGACCAATTTGTACATAAATACCTGCCAAATTGCCGTCTTGGTCATGAGCTAGGTATTCTTCGTAACTTGATGTTTTTTCGCATAAAATTCCGCTAACGTATTCAAGTGGAATTTTATTGCCATTTCTCATCCACTTCTCAACCTTATTAGAGATAATGATTCTTGGAAAATGTCCCAAAGCACCTTCAATAGGCATAATAACGCGGTCAAGTTCGTCATATGCCGCAATATCTCGTAAATCATCTATCTTTATTGCATTTTCCACAGAAAAACTACCGCTTCTCGTGCGCAACAATTCGTCCATATGCGCAACTGAATCCAATGCTTTACCAAGGTCGGCGCAAAGCGCGCGAATATATGTACCCTTGCTACAAGCTACCTTAATCCTGAAAAAATCAGGCAAATCCGCGCTTAATAGCTCTATTGCGTGAATTGTAATCTGTCTTGTTTTGCGCTCCACTTCCTCGCCTTGTCTTGCGTGTTCATATAGCTTTTTGCCCTTTACCTTTATGGCGGAATACATGGGAGGCAATTGCTGAACTTGTCCGATAAATTTTTGCAATGCATCATTAACATCGAATAGATTTCCCAAAAATGGCTTTTGGCTCAAAACCTCTCCAGATGCATCTTGTGTAGTGGTTTCCGTACCCAAAATCACATTAGCTATGTACTCTTTATCATCTGCCATTATATAGTCAGAAATTTTCGTGGCACGACCAAGACACACAGGCAAAACTCCCTCTGCATCAGGGTCTAGTGTACCTGTGTGTCCCGCCTTGCATTTAGCAAGCCCTCTAACGATATTCACGACATCATGTGATGTATAACCTTTTTCTTTATAGATGTTAATTATACCGCTTCTGTTCATTTGTGGTCTAATGCTGCCTTTATAGCATCTAGCACAAGCGAAACGCCCTCATCAAGACCAGAAACAAAATTGCCCGCCGCCGCAAATTTATGCCCGCCGCCGCCGAAATTTTCCGCGAGCAGACGTACATCAAGATTGCTAGAACGAAAAGATACCTTGACTCTGCCCTCTAATCTCTCGGTAAAAAATGCAGAAACAACAGCATCCTCGGTGTTTAGCATATATTCCGCAATACCATCTAAGTCGGAATATGTAGCATGTACAGCCCTCATATCCTCCTGTGTAAGCACAGTATAAACAATCGGATATCCTTCGACGAATTGCATCTTTTGTATAGCTTTAGCAAATATTTGTGCTTCTATATGAGAATGTGAATAAATGGCATTACGCTGAATCCCTGAAAAATCAATGCCAGTGCGCATCAAAAGTGCCGCAATCTCCATGGTTTCCGCTGATGTAGCGGAATGACGAAAGCCGCCAGTATCTGTTACGATGCCCATATATAATGATTCTGCAATATCTTTTGTGATAGGGATATGCATGTTAATGATAGTAAAAATCACTTCAGCGGTAGATGAAGCGTTCGTGTCCACGTAGTTAAGCCGCGCAAAATTGCTATTATTAACGTGATGGTCAATATTGATAGTGATTGGAGAACGATTAAAAAGCTCCTCTGCTTCGCCCACACGGATTTTATCTCCGCAATCTACAGCGATGAAAACATCACATGTAAGCTTGTCAAGGTCACCAGTATAAATAAATTCGCACCCTTTCACAAAATCAAATCTCGATGAATATTTGTCCAATATCACAGTGGGTTTTTTCCCTGCTAGATGTAAAGCAAGCGCAAGCGCAAGCGCAGACCCTATAGCATCGCCATCTGGCGTAGGGTGGCTTGCTATTACGATGTTGTCACCATTTTTGGTCATATTGTTCCAGGCTTCAAATCTTGAAAACATGGCTTTCCCTCCTTTGGTGGGCTATTCACCCTTATTCACATCATCCAACATTTTGCCAATCTTAAAACTGTAATCCAAAGAGTCATCAGCAATAAACTTAAAATCTGGCGTTTGGCGTAACTGTAATGCGCTCGCTATCTGGCTCTTGATATAGCCCTTAGCACTATTGATGGCTTCCATACAGCTCTCCTGTGCTTCATCACTGCCGAGTATACTAATATATGCCTTACAATGCTTTAAGTCTGCACTGGTATCTACACGTACAACAGATGCCATAGACACCATTCGCGGGTCTTTCAAGCCCGAGCGCAAAATTTCGCTCAGCTCTTTTTTTATTTCGTCATTAATCCTTATTATGCGGTTTTTCATTAGGTCATCAGTCCTTTATTTGTCACGCTTAATTTCTTCCATCACGAAAGCTTCCACTACGTCGCCTTCTTTGATGTCACTAAACTTTGTCAACACCAAGCCGCACTCATAGTTTGTCAACACTTCGCGCACATCTTCTTTAAAACGGCGCAATGTATCCAGCGTACCCTCATACACAACGATATTGTCACGCAATACACGCACAGAAGAATTTCTTGTGATTTTGCCGTCATTTACATATGCGCCGCCAATAGTGCCTATGCCGCTTGCCTTAAAGATTTGGCGGATAGTAGCGTGACCAATGATTTTTTCTTCAAAAATTGGGTCAAGCATACCAACCATAGCAGCCTGAATGTCATCAATAGCATTATAAATAATGCGATACAAACGAATATCAACCTGTTGGTCTTCCGCGACAGCCTTGGCTGATGGCTCAGGGCGTACATTAAAGCCAATGATAATGGCGTTTGAAGCTGAAGCGAGCATTACGTCGCTTTCCGTGACGGCACCCACGCCGCCCAAAATAGTGCGTATACGAACTTCGTCATTAGAAAGCTTTTCTAAAGATGCCTTAACGGCCTCCACAGAGCCGCCCACATCAGCTTTGATGATAATATTAAGCTCTTTAACCTTGCCTGCCTGTATTTGCGAGAAGAGGTCGTCAAGAGAGACCTTTTGCGGCGTTTCATCTATCAACTTCACGCGATTTTTAGCTATTATAGTTTCTGCCACATAGCGTGCCTCATTAGCATTTTGTGCGATATTAAACAAATCGCCTGCGGCAGGTACAGAATGTAGCCCCAAAATTTCAACAGGAATAGATGGAGCTGCCTCTTGTACTTTCTGCCCCTTATCGTTTATCATTGCACGTATACGGCCATGTGCCGTACCAGCCACGATATGGTCACCAATATGCAATGTGCCTGATTTTACAAGTACAGTAGCAACAGGTCCACGACCTTTGTCAAGCTGAGCTTCAATAATCGTGCCGCGCGCCTTCTTATTAGGGTTGGCTTTAAACTCCTTCATATCTGCAATTAATAGTATCATTTCAAGCAGATTGTCCAAACCCTCTTTTGTATGAGCAGAAACGCGAGCGCAAATAATGTCACCGCCATATGCCTCGGCAATAAGCCCATGCTCTGTCAATTCTTGTAAGACACGGTCAGGGTTTGCAGATGGCTTGTCGATTTTGTTTATAGCAACAATAATTTCAACGCCTGCTGCTTTAGCATGGCTGATAGCCTCAATTGTTTGCGGCATGACACCATCATCCGCAGCCACAACAAGCACAGCAATATCCGTTACCTGTGCGCCGCGCATACGCATAGCTGTAAACGCTTCATGACCAGGTGTATCAAGGAAGGTGATAGGGCGGTCTCTAATACTAACGGTATAAGCACCAATATGTTGTGTTATGCCGCCAGCCTCGCCCACAACAACATCCGTGTGACGAATAGCATCCAAAAGAGAAGTTTTGCCGTGGTCAACGTGACCCATAACCACAACAACAGGCGGACGATTAATTAGAACATCATCGCCTTCTTCATCCTCGCTAAACACTTCTTCCAATATGTCAATCTCTATCTTTTCCTCAACCAAGATATTGTATTCCATAGCTATCTCCATAGCCTTTTCATAAGAAATCTCTTGGTTTATGCTTATCATCTCACCTTTTTTGATGAGGGACTTAACAAGTTCCGCACCTTGCTTATTCATCATTTCAGCTAGCTCTTTTAGTGTTAATGTAGCTGGTACGTATATTACACGTGGCTCTTCGGGCTTTGCAACAACTTTTTGTACATTTTGACGAGCCAGCATTTTTTCTTTGCTATCATCTACCAAGCGGTCTTTGCGTCTATCTTTGCCTCTGGAGGTTTCTAGCTTTTGCCTGCGACCATGCTTGTCAGGTGCTTGCTGTTTTTGGTCTGGTTTACCACTTCTGCCAAACGCACCCGCTGTGCCTCCGCTGCCAAAGTTTCCACCACCACTGCCGCCACGAAATGGGGCTTTGTCATTACCGCGGAATTGCTGTCTATCGCCTCCGCCGCCATGTTGCGGACGACCACCACCAGGTCTACTTTGTCCCTGACCATAGCCGCCACCTTGTCCTTGCGGACGACCGCCGCTAGGCGCGCCTTGCCCGCTAGGTCTTGGTCTGCCATCGCCCCTGTTGTTATATGGTGGTCTATCTCCCCTGTTGTCGCCCCTTGGAGCTGACCTGCCATCAGCATTGGGTCTTGAAGGTCTATCGGGCCTGCTTGCTCCGCCTTCGCGTGGCGGTCTATCGCCTCTAGGTCTATCTGGTCGTGGAATAGGTTTGCCATCCGCATCAAGTCTCGGCGGTCGTGGAATAGGCTTGCCATCAGATCCAAGCGGACGTTCTCTGCGAGGGATAGGCTTACCATCTGCATCATATCTCACAGGTCTAGGCAATGGCTTTCCGTCAGGCCCAAGAGGTCTTTCTCTGCGTGGCAATGGATTTCCGTCAGCATCATATCTCACAGGTCGAGGAATAGGCTTGCCGTCAGCATCAAGCCTTACAGGTCTTGGCAAAGGCTTTCCATCAGGTCCAAGCGGACGCTTTTTGCGCGGAATAGGATTTCCGTCAGCATCATATCTCACAGGTCTAGGCAATGGCTTTCCATCAGGCCCAAGAGGTCTTTCTCTGCGTGGCAATGGATTTCCGTCAGCATCAAGTCTAACGGGTCTTTCTGGTCTTGCATCTGGCTTTGCTTTATCTTCTTGCTTCATTGCTTGCGCTTCTATTGTTTTGCCTGTACCAAAATGCTTGCGTACTTTTTCGGCATCGTTCGCATCAAGTGCTGCAAAATGTGTTTTGGCTTCTATACCAATTTCTGGAAGAAATTTTATGATTTCTGAGGAAACAATCCCCAACTCTTTTGCCCATTCATGTATCCTTTTTTTGGACATGTTACCACCTTCCTATAGAGGTTGCAATTCCTCTATAAACTCCTTTATTTTTGTTGCAAAACTTTGGTCTGTGACTACAAAGGTGGCACGATTGTGCAGCCCCGTAGCACGGCTTATCTCCTCCTTCGTAAATAGACTATATATCGGTACATCGTAAAATTTTGCCTTGTTGCCAAATTTCTTTTGTGTGTTAGCTGAAGCATCACATGCCACATGCACAAGAAGTGCTGCGCCACCACGAATAGCTTTTTCACAACTTTCTTCGCCTGCTGTCACTTTTCCTGCTTTTCTAGCTAGTGCCAGCATGGAGAGCAAACGTTTTTTTAATGCCTCTTTATTCATCTAAAATCATGCCCTCCAATATTGCATAAATCTCGCGAGGTATCTTTTGCTTAAACGAACGGTCAAATCCGCCAGATTTTGCGGCTTTCTTAAAGCATTCGGCATTTTTGCAAATATATGCCCCGCGCCCCGCGCTCTTGCCTGTGGTATCAATAGCAAAACCACTATCGTCCGCATTGCGTACAATGCGCATAAGCTCTGCCTTATTCTTCATTTCGCGGCAGCCCACACACCGCCTCTCAGGTGGCTTTTTGCGTGAACCCGACACCCCTTTAGTTTTGTTCATCTTCTACATACTCGTCTTCATATTCATACTCATCTTCATACTCGTCATACTCTTCGTCTTCATATTCATACTCATCTTCATACTCGTCATACTCTTCGTCGTCATCATATTCGTAATACTCAGCCGCCGCTTCTGCGTACTGTGTTTCATCAATAATCACAGCATCATCAGGCGTTGCGTCTTCTTTGTTATCCAGCATATCTTCGTTGCTAATGAAATTCTCCTCTATAGCCTTGCTGTAACTCTTGATATCAATGCGAAAGCCCGTTAGCTTTGCGGCAAGACGTGCATTTTGACCTTCGCGCCCGATAGCAAGCGAAAGCTGATTGTCAGGCACGACAATTTTGGCAGATTTGCCACCTTCCTCCACACGCACAGCAAGCACTATAGCGGGGCTAAGTGCCGCAGCTATAAAGTCCTTAGGGTCGTCACTATACGAAATAATATCTATTTTTTCACCATTAAGCTCATTGACGACTACATTCACACGCTGACCACCAGCACCCACACAAGAGCCAACAGGGTCTACATTACTGTTTAGGCTGGCTACAGCTATTTTTGTGCGATGCCCCGCTTCACGCGCCACAGCTTTAATAAGCACCGTACCATCAGCAACCTCTGGCACCTCCTGCTCAAACAAACGCGCAACAAGGTCAGGATGCGTACGTGAAACAGGTATCAGTGGTCCACGCCCTCCACCATCCTTTATGTCAAGCACCAATACCTTAATGCGCTGATTCATATAATACTGCTCATTAGGAATCTGTTCACCAGGCATAAGCATAAGCTCATTTTGACCCACAGATATAAAAACATTGCGACCCTCTATACGTTCCACAACGCCTGAAAGCAAGCGATATTCGCGGTCTTTAAACTCTTTAATAACCTTATTGCGCTCTGCTTCACGAAACTTTTGCACAACCACCTGCTTTGCTGTTTGCGCGGATATACGTCCAAAGTCGCGCGGCGTAACAACAAATTCAACGATATCGCCTATAGCATACTCCAAGTTAATCTCGCGGGCATCAGCAAGCAATATATGAAGATTCTCGTCCTCAAAATTTTCTTCTTCCACAACCTCCTTTTGCGCAAAAACATTGACACTGCCATTGTCGCGGTCAATAGAAACGCGTATATTTTGGCTTGTTCCAAAATTTTTCTTGCACGCAGAGATAAGCGAGGATTCAATGGCTTCAAAGAGGGTTTCTTTGTCTATGCCCTTTTCTTTCTCTATAAGGCCTATAGTGTCGATAAGCTCGCTATTTGCAGGCATTTTATCATTCCTTCCTTTAAATAAAATTCATCTTCAAAAACTTGCACATAATAGCGAAGAGTGGGTCTTTTACGCCCACTCTCCGTCACAAACGATAGATTACTTGCATTATAACACAGCTTTAAAGCAATTGCAAGGGTTTCTTGCGGAAAAACATTGACATGTTGATGTTTACATCAACTAGCTCCTGCGTCTAAAGCCTGTCTGTTGATGTTTTCGAGCGATAGTTCTTTGCGGCGAAAGCCCCGCTAGGCGCATGACATGTCATAAAAGAATGGTGCGGGCAACCCATACAACCAGAAAGCGGTTGAACGGCATTATTGGCATTGTTTCCAGTGGTTTTTATCTTGGGGCATAACATATATTCTGTAGCTGGGTTTTGTTCATATACTCGCATAGCACGGCCTCTTTTCGTTTTTCTATAATTATCCCCACGGGATAATGTGATTATGCACAATTGCAAAATCTCCTCATAGGATGAATTATGTTGCAACAAAAGGGGGCAATGGTCATGTCTATGCCGAAATTCCCAGATAACCAAGATATGCCATCTCGTAAAGAAGCATTAAACGCAATAATAACCTCCATAGCCATGGAAGAAGTCGCTCTTGCCCGCATCTTAAACGCAGAAAGCGAGAAAATAGAACGCGCCATAGAAAACGTTAATTGGTCGAACAAAAAAGACCGCGAAATGATTATAAGCATAAACCGCTCAGCGGCACAGGTAATAGAAAGAATAGGGGACTTGCAGATAGTTCTAAAGAACAAGTTGCGCTTGGTAACGGATTGCATATGTCCCTGCCCAAAACCCTGCCCGCCCATACCGCCCAAACCTAAACCTAAGCCCAAACCTAAACCATGCAAATGCATAAGCAAATTTGTTGCAGAGACAAAATATGCTTGGTCGCCATGCAAAACATTATTACTCTGCCACAAGGCATGTTGCGAAGATGGTGTGCGAACCGCTCGCATAGATGGTGACTTCGTAATCATTCTACCTGCAGGCAAAAGATATGACATAGAGCTAACGATGCAGCTTGTGAATCAAGAGCATACAGGCACTGCCATAGAGCTCAGGCAAATAAGCAATAACACCACGCTTTTTACAAAAAAATACACAGCCTCCACACATCAAATTAATATTTATGATAAACTAACACTTTTTTCCGAGGAACGAAATGACAGCTATCTGTCGCTACGCCTCAATAGTAATAGCCCACTGGAGGTAAAGTGGGTATCTATAGAAATAAATAGCCGATGATGTGGAATCGTCGGCTGTTTATTTAATTTTCTTCATCAAAATCTTACGTCCGCATTCCTGACAAAACTTTAGTTTCTTGCCAAGCGAAATATCGCAGCTAGGACACTTTTTGTCAAAACGATATCCGCAACCATGACAGAATTTCATTGAGATGTCACACGATTCATTGCAGCTTGGGCAACTTCTTGTAAGGTTTCCACTGCTTGTGCTTGTGATGAGTGTACTTTTTACTGTAGAGGATATCTAGCATAAATACTTGCTCCTATCAGAGCTATGTAGATAACAAAATTGGCATTATAAAAAATGGTAGAAACGCTCGAAAACATGCCCATCATTAAGCTATTTGCCGTAGTATGAAAATGCCAAAAAGCTAAAAGTCCAATAAGAGCCAATCCTCCTAATACTATAAATTCGTTCCCTCTGTCAAGTGTCAAAGATTGCTCCATAAAGGCAAAGATTATCACTCCTATTGGTATTGCTAGTAACCCAAAAACAGCCCAATGACCAGCAACTTCATCTGTTGCAAACATTAGACCAGATACAGTTATGGTCTCTGTTGTGCCAAACACAGCGATTGTCTCGTCAATCCAAGGCAAAAAGAAAAGTATGTACAACAAAGCTGCCCCAATCCTTATAGCCAACAAGCACCGCGACATCTTAACATCATTGCTCATGAAAAATACCTCCTGAGATTTATTTCTACAAGAGGTATTATACAAAATTCTGGGGGGGGGGGGGGAAAA
>WRBK01000003.1 GCA_009784575.1 Defluviitaleaceae bacterium
ACAAGTTCAGAAAACTTCTTGTTCGCTATGAAAAGAAGGATTCAACCTTCATGGGGTTATTAATGTTTGTTTGTGCTTTTATAGCTTTTAGGAAGTGTTATGTTATTTAGGGATAAGTTCTAAGACCGTTCCTTTTCTTTTGCGAAAGAGGCAGGTGCTATGTCTATTTCGCGCGAGGTCGATAATGATATCGAGCAATATCGCCCTCATATCACAGGCGGCGATTTATACATATTGGAAGTTGATGGCATAGCTGTATCCATGGCAAAAATTACAAGGCAATCACAAAATGTCGCGGGCATTGGCTATGTATACACCCCACCCTATCTGCGCGGCAAGGGCTACGCCAGCTCCGTTACAGCACAGATAAGCGAGCTATGCCTAGATGCAGGCAAAAAATCCTGTGTACTATACACAGACCTAGCAAATCCCACATCGAATAGTATATACCAAAGGATAGGGTATGTTCCGATTTGTGATTCACTAGATATCAAGTTTGAACACCGAACATAATTCTGGCATAAATATCCCGAGCGGTAGCGGCAATCTCCAAAGGTTTTTTGCCGTTGCCACTCTTTTTGTATTGCTCTTCTAGTTGTTCGCAGAAATCTAGGGCTATAAAATTCTCATGCTTGCTTATCAGTTGAGGTATAGTCACATTCTCTAAGTAGTCCTGCGAACCTACCTCGCGCAATGTTATGATATGTATTAATCCTGTGAGCATCGTAATATACTTGCTATTGCCATCAATCTTTATGGCTGTCTCTATCACTTCCCTAGCCTCATTTGGGCACTTCATAGCTATAAGACAACGTGCCTTTTGATAATAATTCTCAAACCAATCCGTCCCGCCTTCCCAAAAAAACTCAAAAGAACGATTAAAGTAATTCAGAGCTTGCTCAAGCTCATTTCTCTTTCTATGATATATCCCTAACTGATGCAAAATCATCCCTATATACTTCTTACGCCCCAGTTTGCGCCCTATCGCCTCCGCCCGCAAAAGTGCCGAATCCAAAATATGCTTTGCACGCGCTGTTTCCCCTATTCTAAGCAAATTTTCCGAAAGTACATGTTCAATAAACACACCTAGTACGCTTAGGGGGTCATCATTGTGATGCGCTTTGGCTTCATTAAGATACATTATGGCTTGAAATGGACGGTTTAGCATGGCGTAATCCACAGCAATGCTATAATACAAGCTCGCCAAATGACGGCAATGCTCTTTTAGCACAAGTGCCTTTAATGCGTAATCCAAAGCCAATTCGCCATCATCTCTACGAAAAGCCAAGGTGCTACACCCGCGATAATAATAGAATCTGCATTCGCCATTCATACTGTCAAGAGATTTTCCCAATTCATCAAGCATCTTTGAACCTTCATCAAAGTTCCCCTTCGTTAGCTCTAACCCCGCCGCAAATATATCATATAGCATTATCAAATCCTTTTCATATGGTAATTTTCGTATCACAGCTAGCTCACAGCTCAAGTCATGAGCATCATCCATGCGCCGTTCTATCATTAGTTTCGCCCACACAAATAGCCGCTCATGAAATACCACCGTTTCAGCATCTATTAGTGGGGCATTTTCTATACCCATAGCTGCCTTTATGTCGCGTAGCATATCCGCGCTACATTCTGCCATGCCACGCTCTATGCGGCTTATAGTAGCAACGCTGCAACCAAGCTCATGAGCAATATTTTCTTGCGACAAACCTTGATGCCGCCTTATTTCCTTGATTTTCTCGCCTAGGTGCATATATGCCACCTCCAGATTTTCAGCTTGTCTATGAATTGTACACAAAATAACTGTAAAAGTCAATCATTGTGAAAAATCCGCTTATTGACTGGTGTTTGTAGTTTGAATAAAATTATTCAAAAGGGAGGGTATAAAATATGTCAGAATATGTAATAGAAGTAAAAGACCTTACGCGTGACTTTGTGATGGGCAACGGGTTGTTCAATAGAAAGAAAAAGACAGTTCATGCCGTGCGCGGCATTAGCTTTAATGTCAAAAAGGGTGAAATATTTGGGCTTCTGGGACAAAATGGCGCGGGCAAAACAACTACGATAAAGATGTTGATAACTATGTTAGCACCTACAAGCGGCACATGCAAGGTGCTGGGTTACGACACTTTCGGGCAGGAAAAGCATATCCGCAACCGCATAAACTTTATTTTTGGCGGCGAATATGGCTTGTACCGAAGGCTTTCCGCGCGGGATAATCTAAAATATTTTGCTAATTTGTATAAAATTACGCCAAAGGTGCGCGATGAGCGCGTAGAGCAACTCTTGGAACTTGTTGACCTAAAAGACCGCGCAGATACGCGTGTAGAGACCTTTTCCAAGGGCATGACACAGCGCGTACAGATAGCGCGGGGACTGATAAACAATCCCGAGGTACTTTTTATGGATGAGCCTACAATAGGGCTAGACCCTGTGGGTTCGGAAATGTTACGCAAAACCATTGTAAAGATAAATAACCAAGGCACGACAGTTTTACTAACCACCCACAATATGTACGAAGCAGACGAGCTTTGCGGGCGCATAGCTATCATAAAAGAAGGCGAGTTTCTTACATTGGACACGCCAGCAAATATCAAATCGCGCCTAACGCCTCGCGCCGCAAAACCTGTAACCCACGAAGAAATCACACTAGAGGATGCATACATACAGCTTGTTAAAGGTGGTGATATGGCATGAGGTCTTCCAATGTCATATTAACATCAATGAGCGTACAAATGAAGCAAACCTTCTCGCGCAATATGTTTAAATTTTGTATGCTTATAGCACCCTTTTTCACTACAGTGATACTTGGCGAGATGTATCGCCATTCCACCGCTGATAATTTCGTGGCATATGTTGTGCTAGGTAGCGGGCTATGGAATCTTTGGAACAGCATTGCCTTTTCATCAGCAGGCGATATTAACCGTGAACGATTCACCAATACGCTCTCCATAATTTTTTCTGCGCCAGCAGATTTTCGGCTAATATTGCTTGGGAAAATATTTGGCAATACGATACTTTCCATGGGCAGCTTTTTTCTTAGTGTTGCTTTTGCTATCGCGCTATACCGCCCACCGATCTATGTAAATAATTGGTCATTGCTGATAGGAGCATTGATTCTCACAATCACAGCATTCATCATCATGTCCATATTCATAGCCTACTTGCTTACGCTCTCCCGCAAAACCGCAGTATATATGAACTGCTTAGAAATTCCCTTTGCGCTAATATGTGGCTTTGTTTTTCCCATAGAAAATCTACCTGTAGGTGTGCAAGCCATCTCTTGGATTTTCCCGCCTACATGGGCAGTGCGATTATTGCGCTATTCGGTTACAGATGTGCCATATGGCTTCTGGGAAAATTTTGTACCACTAATAATAACAATGTTGGCTTTTGCGCTATTAGCGGCATGGCTGTATAGAATAATTTTTAAGCAGACAAAGGTGCTTGGCACATTGGACATGGCATAGGAGGTAGTTTAAATGATAAGAAGGTTTTGTTCACAGGTATGGTTGGGTGCTAAGAGGCGACAGGGCGGTCTTGGTCCTGCCGAATTTTTGATATATAGGGTTGGCTTATCCATCACAACATTATTGTTATATGTATTGATAGCACAGCATGTCACAGGCGGCGAGATAGACCTCACGGCTTGGGTTATTGGCAATGCTTTTGCATTGTGCATTTACCAATGTGTTTTCAATATAGGAGGCACATTTGAAGCCGACCGCTTCTTTGGGGTGCTAAAAATAATTGTTGTGTCACCTACAAGCAAAATGGCAGTGATAATGCACAATGCCGCATATGCTCTATTAACAAGCTCGCTTACTATTATTTTTGCATTTATTGCTGGTGGTTTAATTTTTGGTGTATCCTTCGGAGATTTGCATATAGGCATGTTCGTATTAGCCATCCTAGTAGCATCTTTTGCTTGCACAGGCCTTGGGCTATTGTTCGCCGCTTTCGCACTAATCACCGACAGCATGTACCTTATGCTTAACGCCCTAGCCATGATATTAATAATCTTTTCTGGCGCAAACTTTCCCATTGCGCAAATGCCTGTGTTTGCGCAATGGATAGCAAATGCCTTTCCGCTTTATCGTTCTGTGGCCGCGGGAAATATGGCAATGGGTGGCAGTTTTTCGGGCGAATTTGCCAATCTGCTTATCGGGGAAGTCATGCTTGGTATAACATTTTATCTGATAGCCTTCGCCCTAATCAAAATCATTGAGCGCATATCTATCAGAAAAGCCACGCTAGAAATGTTTTAAAACTCAACAATCCCACGTTTTACGCCATAGTCCACAACGACTATAGCCTCTTTTATGTGGATTTCAAATACGGTCATTGTATGACCATATTTGTCATAAGCTTCCTCATATTCAGACACTTTTGCCACAAATAAATGTTTTAGTTCATCAAATGCATGTTTACTTCTACACACAGTTGCGTTATTCGAACGTACATTGGCTATAGTTTTACCTATCGGTGCTGTAGTAAATGCCACATTGGCATTTTGTGCTATATCCGACACTTTTTTGCTATTCATATTATTTGTTTGAAAATAAATAACACCTGAGCGAGCCTCATCGTAGCAAATGCTTACAATCCGTACATTCGGTATGCCATCTATCGATGTCGCTAGGGCAATTTCGCTGGTTTTATCAAGAATATCATAAAATGCCTTTTTGTAGTCCATCCTTGCTAATCATCCTTTCAAAATCATCTTGCGACAAGCGATATGTGGTCCATTCATCCATTTGCTCTGCGCCTAGTTTTAAATAAAACTCTATGCTAGGCGTGTTCCAATCTAGGCATGTCCATTCCATGCGTCCATAGCCGCGCTCTTTTGCTATTTCCACAAGCCTCATAAGCATCGCTTTTCCTATGCCTTGTCCTCTATATTCGGGCATGACATACAAATCCTCCAAATACAATCCCGCGCGACCAACAAAGGTGGAAAAGTTTTGGCAATATACCGCAAATCCCACCTCTTTACCATCCACCATAGGAAAAATAACCCAGGCAGATTGTTTATCAAAAATCCACTCTTCTAGTGTCGCCACAGTTGCAACCACTTTATCTTCCAGCTTTTCATATCGCGCTATACCTTTGATAAAATCAAGAATCAGGGCGCAATCGTCTCGTGTTGCCTCTCGAAATGCTAGTTTTTCAATCATTTACACGCATCCTCTCCATCATGCCTTAATAACCCCAAGCGGCGTTAGCTCCACCTTTATTTTCACCAAGTCCTTTTGTTCTTCCATCACAATATCAATATCTTTATAAGCACTAGCCGCCTCGTCTAGGTCATTTTTATTGCGCATACCATGCACCACGCCCGCATCGTCAAGGCGGCGGATTTCATCCTCAAGCGATAACGAACGCTGCGCCTGTTTGCGCCCCATAACGCGTCCCGCACCATGGCTGCATGACTCAAAGCTCTCAGGATTGCCAAGCCCAGTTACTATATACGACTTTGTGCCTTGCGAACCAGGTATAATACCTGTCTCCCCTACCCTAGCAGATGTTGCGCCCTTACGATGAACCCAAACATCCTTGCCAAAATGATGCTCATGCCGCGCATAATTATGATGTATGTTGTAGCTATCCTCCACCACAAAGCCCTGCATAATCTCACCAAAAGCCTCATCTATTGCTTTTGCTATATAGTCCCTATTGATTTTTGAAAACCTCTGGCAATACTCCATTTCTGTCACATATTGTTGACCCTCTTTCGTGTCCATGGGCAAGTATGCCAAATCCCATGCGCGTGGCACATCTGTTTTCCATTTGGCATTAAGCTCTTTTGCCAGCGCATTATAATGGCCGCATACTTTTTTACCAATATTACGGCTGCCTGTGTGTATCATATACCATATTTTGCCATCATCGCCGCGCTGTATCTCAATAAAGTGGTTGCCCCCACCTAGCGTACCCGCTTGATGCCTAGCACTTTTATGCTCCTGCTGAACAATGGGTGCATCCTTAGGTGCATCCTCAATATCCACGGGTGTTTTGCGATGATTAAAGCCAAGCGGCACAACCTTTCGTATCAGCCCCATTATTTGCTTTATCTCATCTCTGCTAATATCCGTCAATGATGTACGGCAAGCCATCATGCCGCAGCCGATGTCCACGCCTACAGCATTCGGCACAATGGTATCTATAGCCGCAAGCACACCGCCAATGGGCATACCAAAGCCCTGATGTGTGTCGGGCATAAGGGCTATATGTTTATGCGCAAAAGGTAAGCGGGCAATGTTAAATGCCTGCTCCAATGCGCCCTCTTCTGGCTCATTGCACCAGCATTTTATTGGTAGCCCTTCGGTTTTAATAATTTTCATGTCTATGCACTCCCATCTACGTCAAAAATACATAATAATAAGCCACCGCAAACACAAGCCCAGGCAACAAATTCGCTATCTTTATCTTATTTTTCATATCCAAAGCCATATTAACCCCAAGTCCAAGTATCATCACACCACCTGCAGCCGAAACCTGTGTTATAAGCGAATCTGTAAACACCTCTTGAAAAAATCCTGCAAAAAGCTCTATGGAGCCTTGATAGAAAAAAACAGCAACAGCCGAAAAAAGCACACCAAATCCTAGGGATGATGCAAACATCATTGCGGCAACAGCATCTATAATGGATTTTGTGATGATGATGCTTTGGTCATCACGCAAACCACTGTCTATAGAACCCACAATAGCCATGGCTCCCACGCAAAACAGCAATGATGCCGTAACAAAGCCCTGCGCAAAGGTGCTACCTTCGCCATCTTGCTTTAGCTTGCCCTGTACCCATATACCTAGCTTATTAAGCCCATCTTCTATGCGCAAAAGCTCGCCGACGAACGTGCCAAATGCAAGCGAAACCACAAGCAGCATAATATCGCCGCCTATGGCACTAGATATACCAATAATACATACACAAAGCCCGAGTACACGCAACAAGCTTTGCGAATATTTGTCTGCAATGCGCCCTTTTAGCAATAGCCCTATGCCGCCGCCAATAAGTATAGCCGCACCATTTATCAAAGCACCAGTAATAATAATCGTCCTCAACCCCTCTGTCTATAGCAAGCGACAATGAAAAACATCGAAGCAAGCCGAAACAACCAGTACACCAAGGGTGTTTCGGCGCAGATGAAACGATTTTGAATGTCGTTTGCGATATTTCGATTATCTCATATTTTAATGAGCTTGGCAACATCAAACATTCGTGGTAAAATAAAGTTAATATTATTTTGGAGGTTATACATATGTCATGCGAATCCTTTTGTACCTGCACATATTTTGAATGCCCAGAACATCCTCAAAAACATGAGGGCAGTTGTACGCCATGTATAGAAAAAAATCTACGAGAACATGAGATTCCTGCTTGCTTTTGGAACAAAATAGGAGATACAGAATTAGCAAAGAGCGACTATATCTTCATGAAATTTGCCGAAAAAGTATTTGAGGTCGAGGGAGGCAAAAGCTAATGGCGCGGTATTTAATGTCGCTTGATGCAGGAACGACAAGCTCTCGATGTATTATCTTTGATTTTAATGGTAATAAAATTGCCATGGCACAAAAAGAGCATAAGCAGATTTTCCCTAATCCAAGTTTGGTTGAACATGACCCCATGGAGATTTGGGAGAATCAGCTTGATGTAGTTAAAAAAGCTTTGTATAATGCAAAACTATCAGCATCTGACATAGCTACCATAGGTATAACAAATCAGCGCGAAACTGTTATTGTATGGGATAAAAGCACAGGCAAACCCATATATAATGCCATTGTATGGCAATGCCGCCGCACAGCAGATTTTTGTGATGCCCTCAAGCAAGAGGGTTATGATACCACAATACGAGAAAAGACAGGCTTGACCACAGATGCTTATTTCTCCGGAACAAAGCTAAGGTGGCTTTTGGAGAATATTGATGGCGCGAAAGAGGCGGCAAGCCGCGGTGATTTGCTCTTTGGCACTGTGGACACATGGCTCTTATGGCAACTTACAAAGGGGGCTGTGTTTGCGACCGATTACAGCAATGCATCCCGCACCATGCTATATAATATCCACGAACTAAAATGGGATGATGAAATCCTAGCAGAGTTTAATATTCCAAAATGCATATTGCCCGAAGTATTGCCTAGTGCGCATATATTCGGTCATGCCCATGCAGATTTTTTTGGCGCAGAAATACCAATTAGTGGCATAGCAGGCGACCAACAAGCCGCCCTTTTTGGACAAGGATGCTTTGAGCTTGGCATGGTAAAAAATACATATGGCACAGGATGCTTTATGCTGATGAACACAGGGAATGCCGCAGAATCTAAAAATGGCTTGCTAACAACGATTGCATGGGGCATTGGTGATAATATCGAATATGCCCTTGAGGGTTCTGTTTTCGTCGCTGGCTCTGTGGTGCAATGGCTACGCGATTCTTTGGGGCTTATCAAAACTGCCTCCGAAACCTGCGGGCTTGCAAAGTCGGTAGATGATACGGGCGGCATATATATTGTCCCTGCTTTCACTGGTCTTGGTGCGCCGCATTGGCTTAGCCATGCCCGCGGCATAATAAGCGGCATTACCCATGCCACGCGCAAGGAACATATTGTGCGGGCTGCTTTGGAGGCCATTGCATACCAAAGCCATGATGTTATTTCTGCAATGGTAGCCGATACAGGTATCAGCCTTACAGAAATCCGCGTAGATGGCGGCGCAAGCGCAAATGACTTTCTTATGCAGTTTCAGGCGGATATTTCGGGTGTTGCCGTGCGCCGTCCACAGCAAATAGAAAGCACGGCACTAGGCGCGGCATTACTAGCAGGGCTAGGAATCGGTCTTTTTGAAAATAAAGATGAAGTCGCCAAAAAAATATGTCATGGCTCAATCTTTACTCCCCACATGGATAGCGCTATGAAAGCGCAGCTTTTAGATGGTTGGAATATGACAATTAATGCCATGATTTTTTAGATTTTATATGGAAATCCTATGTTCATCATGATATAATAGGAGATGAGCATATGAATATAAAAATGCTGGCTACAGCTAGCTTGGCAATAATTTTTGCCACAACAGGGCTTTCTAATGATATTATGCGCTGGTATTTTACACGCCCAGCAGAAGCGCACCAAACACCAGGGGCGCAAGATAAGATAGATATAGAGCAATATGGTGCGTATTATCTCGGCGATACTTCACAAAAAGAGTTATACCTCACCTTCGACGAAGGCTACGAAAATGGCTATACAGAGGTAATTCTTGATGTACTTGCAGAAAAAAATGTACCAGCCGCCTTTTTTGTAACAAAAAGCTATATTCGGGAAAACCCCGAGCTTGTAGAGCGCATGATTACAGAAGGTCATGTTGTGGGCAATCATACAGTAAAGCACAAAAGTAGCCCCTCGCTTTCTGAATCCGAAATGATTACGGAGCTTACAAGTGTTGCGGAATATTTCAAAGAAACAACAGGCAAAGACATGCCGCCTTTTTTTAGACCACCAATGGGCGAATATAGCGAGCGCGTGCTTGCAATCACGCAGGATGAGGGATATTATACCATTTTCTGGTCATTTGCATACCAAGATTGGATACAGGATAAACAGCCAGGCGCAGCAACCGCGCACAAAAAGGTCATGGAAGGTCTCCATAATGGTGCGATTTTACTTTTGCATGCGGTATCTTCTTCAAATGCAGAGGCTATGGCAGATATTATAGATTCCGCAAAAGAGCTTGGCTACGAGTTTAAGTCACTTTATGAATTACCAAATATTGATAATTTCGGGGAGGAAAATTTATGGAACAGATGAGAATTAAGCTTGACTTTAACAACATGCTTGCCGAATATGTAGGCAATGATGGCATCACCATAGCAGAGGTAGACCGTCTGGCGGGCAAGATAAAAGCCGCAAACCAAGCAATGATGCAAAAGCGCGAAAAAATGCAATGGCGCGATTTGCCGCATAATCAAGCTGATGTTGTGGAAGAAATTTTGGCATACGCAAATGAGATACGCCCAAAAATAAAGGCTTTGGTGGTGTTTGGCATTGGTGGTTCGGCTTTAGGACCTATTGCTGTTCAGCAGGCAATACATAGCCCATATTACAACCTTTCTGAAAAATATCGCAATGGTAACCCACAGCTCTTTGTGGCAGACAATATAGACCCTGCAACCATCAGCCATCTGCTAGAGCTTGTGGATTTGAAAGACACACTATTTAGTGTGGTATCCAAATCTGGCTCTACATCAGAGACCATGGCGCAATTTATGATTATCAAAGATATACTGGAGCGCAAGCTAGGCAAAGACACCGCCCGCAAGCATATAGTATGCACTACAGACCGCGAAAATGGAAATCTCATCAAAATAGCAAAAGAGGAAGGGTACAAAACTTTCTATATCCCATCTGGTGTTGGCGGGCGTTTTTCTCAGCTATGCCCTGTGGGTCTTTTGCCTGCGGCCATTTGTGGTATAGACATCAAAAAGATGCTTGAGGGCGCAGCATATATGAATGAGCTTACTAGAAATGATAATATCTGGCAAAATCCTGCATATATCTATGCCATCCTACATTATATAGCCATGAAGAAGGGCAAAAATATATCTGTAATGATGCCTTATGCAGATTCGCTTAAGTATATCTCTGATTGGTATGCTCAACTATGGGCTGAATCGCTTGGCAAGAAATACGATAATAATGGCAATGTGGTAAATGTGGGTCAAACGCCTGTAAAGGCTCTGGGCGTTACAGACCAACATAGCCAAGTGCAGTTATATATGGAAGGGCCATTTGATAAGATAATGGTGTTTGTTGGCGTGGATGACTTCCCGCGTGATGTGCCTATCCCTAAGAGTTTTGAGGACATACCTAGCGTAGGGTTTTTGGGCGGACACTCTCTAGCAGAGTTATTATTAGCAGAGCAAGCCGCCACAGAATATGCCCTTCAACAATCAGGCAGAATGAACATGACTATTACGCTACCCGAGGTTAATGAGCATACCATAGGGCAAATCCTGTATATGCTAGAGGTCGCCACAGCTTATGCAGGCGAACTACTGAATATTGATGCTTTTGACCAACCAGGTGTAGAAGCAGGCAAAGATGCCACATATGCATATTTTGGTCGTCCTGGTTATGATGCAAAAAGAGCAGAGATGGAAGCACAGCCAAAGAAAAATCCTAAGTATATAATCTAACTCAGGAAGGATAGCATAATGAATGATTTTGAACTAAAACATGGAGAAAGAAACACCAAAGGAATACTATTGGTCGATGATGCCTTAACTATGCGCATTAGACTAAAGGACATCTTGGCAAAAGGCAATCACGATGTTATTGGCGAGGCAGAAAACGGCGTGGAGGCCGTCGAAAAATACAAAGAACTTAGACCAGGTCTTGTTCTTATGGATATTTCTATGCCAGAAATGAGCGGCATACTTGCTACAAGAGCCATCAAAGTATTTGACCCAGATGCCCTTATCATAATGTGTACTGCCATGGGTCAAGAAACCATGGTTCGTGAGGCTGTACAAGCTGGTGCGACTGACTTCATTTGTAAGCCAGTTAAAGAAAATGACCTTTTGGATAAGGTTCAAAAATTGATTGGTTAAGTGTCATGGCGGCAAGTATGCTAAAGTATGATTTTACATATGCTGATTTGGCTGTTAAATTCTCAGAAACAGGTGATTCTGATTTGCTGCATCAAATTGCAGAAGCAGATGCCGCAAGACATCCACATAATCATGCAGATATGGCAAAATATGATATTCCAAGAGATACTATTTTGGAACTTTTCACCCACTATTTAACTGCACACAAGACCGATGAGGGGCGAGAAAAAGCATTATCAACCCTTAAAACAAATATTGTCTATGCTAAAGAAAATATTGTCAAGGATAGGTTTGCAGAAAAAACCGCTTTGCAATATTTATCAGAGGGCTTTGTTTTTGCTGGCTCAATATTTTTTTACATTTGGGCATGATATTGGTGTTGCATATGACAACAATTGTAGTCTGCATGCTGGATTCATTCAGTTGAAACAAGGAAAGATGATATCTCTTGACATCACTACATATCAAGAAGCCTCCAAAATCATAGAATACCTCACCCATCTTGAAGGCATGGGAACATACGCCCCGTTAAAAATCCATATGCGCGAAAATGCTATGGGTATTGATAGAGATTATGTTATAGTAATTTAACTTGAAAATGACTATACATGGCAAGATGCAGATTCAATGATAGGGCTTGAGAGAGAATATTTTGACATCTATCGTCATTCCAAAAACAACCCTAATACTATTTTGACCAAGGATGACTGGGGTAAATTGGCAACTTTAGATGGCGGTGGCAAAAGTTATAAAATAATCAAAAACTACCCATGCAATTTATGCAAGGGTAGTTTTTGATTACGCTATTTCTTTAACTCTTCTTTTTCTTCTGGTCTCGGGCCATTATCAGCAGGTTGTTCATCACTTCCGCATCCGCATCCTTCTTCGCCACAGCATTCGCCATTCATATTCTTTACCTTTTCGTTAAGGCTTTGCGAAATATTGTCCGCTATATCCGCTGTTTTCGCTACAACATTTTTTGCAAACTCTTTTACCTTTGGCTCGGCCTTTTTGGTCGCCTCATTGAGTTTGCATGTCACATCTTTACAAAATTCTTTCATGTCGTTGGTGAATGCTTTGAATTTTTCCTCAAATTGCTTACCGCCGCCCTCATTACCCGTAGCACGCAGCCCTTCTAGCAACTTTGTAGCCTCATCAACCGTAATTTTGCCTTCATCTACCATTTTAAGCACTTGCATTCTCTCTTCTTGCATATTTCTTTACCTCCTTTAATACCGTTTCTACTCGTAAAATACAAAAGGGAATCGCCTTTTGCCTTATCAAGTAAGTATACGCAATTCCCCCAAAAAAGTATGAAATTATAATAACTATTTTTTATCGCCGCTTTTGATATCTGATAAGCCTACCAAATCTAGGCGCACAGAAGCTTTGCGCAATGCAAGCTTTAATCGCTTTTCGTCCAAATCTGATTTTTGCTCAGTTTTGCGACGTTCTGCACGTTCTACAGCTCTACGCGCGCGCTCGGCATCTATCTCTTCTGGGCATTCTGCAATATCAGCCAAAATGGTCACACCTTCCCTATTCACTTCAGCGAAGCCACCAAAAACAGCGAAATATTCGACCTTTTCGTCATTATATACGCGCAATGGGCCATAACCCATAACAGTGGTAACAGGTTGGTGTCCTGAAAGCACACCTATTTGCCCGTCAGCAGTATGCATAATAACCATATCAACTTGCTCATCAAAAACAGGCTTTGTTGGCGTAACTATTTTTAGGTGTAGCTTTTTGCTTTTTTCAGCCATAGCATCTCACCTACCTATTCTCGTAACGTTCCACCACGTCGTCTATGCTACCAGCAGAAAGGAAAAGCCCTTCTGGTATATGGTCATGCTTGCCTTCCAAAATTTCTGCAAAGCTACGCACAGTTTCTTTAACAGATACAAAGCGACCAGGGTAATTTGTGAACTTTTCTGCCACAAAGAAAGGTTGCGAAAGAAATCTTTGCACTTTTCTAGCCCTAGAAACGATGAGTTTATCTGTTTCTGATAGCTCGTCCATACCCAAGATAGCAATAATATCTTGTAGCTCTTTATAGCGTTGCAAAATCTCTTGCACGCCACGCGCAGTTTTGTAATGCTCTTCACCAACAACTTGCGGGTCAAGGATTCTGGATGTAGATGCAAGTGGGTCAATAGCAGGGTAGATGCCTAGCTCAACAATGCTTCTGGAGAGCGATGTATTCGCATCCAGATGGGCAAATGTAGTTGCAGGTGCAGGGTCTGTATAGTCATCCGCAGGAACATAAACAGCCTGAACAGATGTGATAGAGCCAGACTTTGTAGATGTAATGCGCTCTTGTAGCGTACCCACATCTGTAGCCAGCGTAGGCTGATAACCCACCGCAGAAGGCATACGCCCAAGCAGAGCCGACACCTCAGAACCCGCCTGAATAAACCTAAAAATATTATCAACAAACAGTAGAACGTCCTGATTTTGCACATCGCGGAAATACTCCGCCATTGTAAGCCCTGTCAGGGCAATGCGCATACGCGCCCCAGGCGGCTCATTCATCTGACCAAAGCATAGCGCAGTTTTGTTGATAACGCCAGTGCCAGCCATTTCGTGGTAAAGGTCATTCCCTTCACGTGTGCGCTCGCCCACTCCCGCAAATACAGAATATCCGCCATGCTCCGTAGCAATATTACGAATAAGCTCCATAATAAGAACCGTTTTGCCAACACCCGCGCCACCAAAAAGACCAATCTTGCCGCCCTTAGCATATGGGCATAGCAGGTCAATAGCTTTGATGCCTGTTTCTAGCAGGTCGGTAGCCGCCGCTTGGTTTGCAAAATCTGGTGCTTCTCTATGAATGCGCCATCTCTCCGCATTTTGCGGTACTGGTTTTTCGTCGATAGGTTCACCAAGAACATTGAAGATGCGCCCAAGTGTCTCCTCACCTACAGGCACAGATATAGAAGCACCTGTGTCCACAGCTTCCATATTGCGTTTTAGGCCATCAGTTGAGGACATGGCGATACAACGCACAATGCCATCTCCCAAATGTTGGGCTACCTCAGCTACCAATGTACCTTCCGAAGTTTTAACCTCAACAGCATTATAGAGGTTTGGCATTGCATTTTCATCAAATTTAATGTCAAGTACCGCACCGATAACTTGTGTAATTTTGCCTATATTTGTCAATATTTCACCTCATTTCTATTTGCTCTGTTTCTCCCAAGCCTCTTGTAAAGCCGCATCCATGCGCCCCAGTACATCCTTTTTCTGCGGCTTGTTGTGACCAGATATGCATATATCAAAATCATATTGCTTAAAAAGGGCGATGGTGCTTTGCATCGTAGCCATGTCGGTGTTAATCTTAGGAATTATCTCTTCATCAGTATCACCAATCTCGTCACCAGCATACAGCATCTTATCTACAGCATCATACACGCTTATGCTATTCGCGCTATGCCCTGGCGAATGAAAAAGCTCAATGCCATCATCAGGGAAATACATGTTGCCTTCAAAGGTCACATTCGGGAGGCACTTGTGAACTTCACCGTCAATAAAATCAGATAGCTCGCGCACAGAAGCATCCCAATGCTCCTCTAAAATTTCGCGACATAGCTTATGCGCTATTATAGGACAGTTTTCAAAAACCCAATTGCCCCAAAGATGATCCCAATGACTGTGGGTATTAATGACGATTATTGGTTTTTTGTCATCATCAATATACTCCATTATGGGCTTTACGCTACCACTCCCAAACCCCGTATCTATAATGAAGTTGTGCTTTGCCCCCAGGATAAGCCCTAGATTCATATCACAACCCCATTGCGGCACAGGTTGGGTAAACATAATATTACGATTTGTAATTTTAATTGGTTTCATGAAGCTCTCTCCTACTGCAACGCATTGGCTCCGCCGACAATCTCCGAAATCTCCTGCGTAATAGCTGCTTGACGCGCCCTATTGTACACAAGATTCAGGCTATCTATGATATTGCCGGCATTTTCTGTAGCACTGTCCATAGCCGTCATTGTAGCCGCCTGACCAGATGCCGCCGAGGTAGATAGTGCCTCCAGCGTGATAGCCGCAAGGAATTTTGGCGCGATATAATCTAGCACCTCATATGGGCTAGGCTCAAACTTAATAAGATTCGCACCCTTTTCCGCGGCATCTATAAAGTCTATTTCATACAGCGGCAGAATTTGTACAGATTGTGGTGTGTAGGTAATCGCCGACACAAATTCTGTGTAACAAATATGCACTTCGTCAATTAACCCTTTAAGATACATTGGCAAAATCTTGTCCGTTATCTCTTGAGCATCCTCATAAAAAGGATTTTCAGAAATGCCATTTTGCGAATCTAGGATATTATCGCCTCTGCGGCGAAAAAAATCTCTGGACTTATTGCCGATGCAGTAGTACGAAACTTGCTTGCCATCGGCTATCAGGCTGTCGCCCAGCTCTGCACCAAGCTTGCAAATATTGGTATTATAGCCGCCACAAAGCCCTCTATCATTAGCAATAACGATAATCAGAGACTTTTTTGGTACTCGCTTCTCAAAATAGCGATGGTCAAAGTCTGCATTAATAGATATAATATTACCAATGACCTTGCGCATCTGGTTAAAAAACGGTGTAGACTTAACCAATTTCGCCTTGGCACGCGCCAACTTGGAGCTAGAAACAAGATTCATCGCCTTTGTTGTTTTTTGGGTGGTGCTGACAGAACGTATGCGCCCTTTAATTTCACGCATAGTAGCCATAGTCTACACCTCCTTATGCCTGCGCGGCTTCTTTTTTATCATGATACATAGCAGATTTTTTAAACTCATCTATGGCTTTACGGATTTTTGCCTCAAGATCCGCATGAAGTTCTTTTTTCTCGCGAATTTCTGCTAAAATCTCTGGATATCTATTGCGGAAGGCATCAATTAAATCGCGCTCGAATGTTAAAATATCCTCTACGCGCACATCCGCCAGATAGCGGTTTGTAACAGCAAAAAGCACCAAAACCTGCTCTTCTACAGCCATAGGATTATACTGTGCCTGCTTCAAGATTTCAACAATACGCAAGCCATGGTTAAGACGCTCAAGCGTGTCTTTATCAAGGTCTGAGCCAAATTGCGCAAATGCCGCAAGCTCACGATATTGAGCAAGCTCTACGCGGATAGGGCCAGCAACTTTGCGCATAGCCTTAATTTGTGCGCTACCGCCAACCCGCGATACAGAAAGACCAGGGTTTATAGCAGGACGCACACCTGCGTGAAACATATCAGATTCTAAGAAAATCTGCCCATCAGTGATGGATATCACATTTGTCGGGATGTAGGCTGAAATATCGCCCTCAAGCGTTTCAATAATAGGCAGAGCCGTAATAGAGCCGCCGCCATGGTCTGGATTCAGGCGAGCTGCACGCTCAAGAAGGCGGCTATGCAGATAGAAAACATCGCCAGGATATGCTTCACGTCCTGGGGGGCGGCGCAACAAAAGCGACATGGCGCGATACGCCACAGCGTGCTTGGATAGGTCATCGTAAATAACGAGAACATCCTTACCTTGCTCCATCCATTCTTCCGCAATAGCCACACCGCAATACGGCGCGATATATTGTAGTGGTGCGGATTCAGATGCATTGGCAACTACAACAGTGGTGTAGTCCATAGCTCCTGTATCTTCAAGCACCGTCACCACTCTAGCCACTGTGGATGCCTTCTGGCCAATAGCCACATACACGCACAGCAAATCTTGTCCTTTTTGGTTGATTATGGTATCAATACAAATAGCAGTCTTGCCTGTTTGGCGGTCGCCTATAATCAGCTCACGCTGACCACGACCAATAGGCACCATAGAATCTATGCCTTTTATGCCTGTTTGAACAGGCACCGACACCTCTTGGCGCGTGATAACACCAGGTGCTACGCGCTCTATCGGCTTAGAAGATGTGGTAGCAATAGGTCCTTTGCCATCCACAGGCTCACCAAGGGCATTCACCACGCGACCCAACATAGCATCGCCAGTAGGCACTTGCGCCAAACGACCAGTAAGACGCACTGTGTCTCCCTCTTTTATCGCTTCATCGCTACCAAGCAGCACCACGCCCACATTATCTTCTTCCAAATTAAGTGCCATGCCAAAAACGCCAGACTCTACAAATTCCAATAACTCGCCGCTCATGGCATTATCAAGACCATAAACACGAGCGATACCATCTCCAACCTGTATGACAGTTCCAACTTCAGAGACATCTAGTTTGGTAGAATATCCCTTTATTTGCTCTTTTATAACAGAACTAATTTCTTCAGGTCTGAGACTCATATAGTTATCTCCTTTAAATCAGTAATCAGAAGCGAATATGGTTCGCCCCTAGGCATAACTTCCAAGCAGTTTCTTTTTCAAAGTATCTACCTGATGCTTAACACTAGCATCATAAACATAACCATCCACCTCTACGCGAAAGCCAGCAATAAGAGTATCGTCCACAACGCGTTCTATCTCCACCGTCTTGCCTAATTTCTGAGATAGCATGACTGTTATTTCTGCCACTTTTTCATGCGGCAATTCTGTGGATGAATATAGTTTGGCTATAGTTTTACGCGCATAGTCCATATATAGCTTATCAAAATGGCGCAAAACACCAAGGATTTCATCTTTACGCCCGCGCCTTAATAGTAGCGCAAACAATCCAATAAAATCGTCAGGCACTTTGCCTGAAAACGCGGTATTAAGCGCGTTTACCTTTTGCTCAAGAGCTATGCCAGGGTGGTTTATAATACCAAGAACATCTTTGTCATTTTCTATGACAGCCAATATGCCCTTTGCAGCATTATTATATTCTTCTACGGCATTTTTCTCAACAGCTAGGGCAAAAATAGCTTTGGAATAACGCAAAATGGCTAGCTTTTCCATTCTACCGCCCCCAATTCAGCTATAGCTTGATTGAGCAATCTGTCGCGCGTAGCATCATCCGTTGTAAGTTGACTACCAATAAGCCTTTCAGCCATAAGGGCTGAAACTTGAACAATCTCGCGATGTATTTCATCTTTTGCTTTTTCGCGCTCTTGTTCTATCTCGCGGCGTGCCCTTTCCATTATAAGGCTTGCTTCGCTTTTAGCCGCAGCAATAATTTCTGCCTCGCGCGCTGATGCTGTTTTCTTTGCCGTGTCCAAAATTTCGTCTCTTTCGCCTGAGATGCCCTTTAGTTTGGTCTCATAGGTAGCTTTACTTTCTTCAGACTTCTTGAAATTTTCTGCGGCAGATTCTATTTCGTTTTTAATACGCTCGCGACGTTTTTCTAGGAATTGCAGGATGGGCTTGTATAATAGCCAAGAAAGAACAAATATGATGAATGCCATATTTAGCCAAACAAACCAAAGGCTGTTCAAAAAGCCCCAGTCAAACCCTAAAACACCAGAATAATCATCAATCGGCGTAAATGCAGTTAATAATGCAATCAAGGCGTAACCTCCTCTCTAAAGACTAGAAGTCAGATTATCGTCTTCACATTATTGTCCAAGATAAATGCCAACGAACATGGTCGGTGTAACAAAAAGAAGCAAAATAGCTACAAGAAGACCATACAGACCACCCGTCTCAGCAATGGCCAAGCCAAGGATGAGCGTAGAGCGGATTTGACCTGTCGCTTCTGGCTGGCGGCCAATAGCCTCTACGGCTTTGCCCACGGCAAGACCTTGAGAGAAAGAAGGTGCCATGCCCGCCAAGGCGGCAATAGCCGCACCAATGGCGCATGCTGCCAAAATGAGAGAAATAGGGTCGCCGCCTGCCGTAACAGAAAGCATACCGACTGCTGATTGTAACAATTGTTCTACATACATTGATGTTTCCTCCTAAAAATGTATTTTAAAAATTTAACTCCTACTCTGTAGCTGGTGCTTTTGTCATTATAAAAAACATAGATAATGTAATGAAAATATACGCTTGCAGTGCGCCGAAAAAGATATCAAAAACCAAAGAAAGCGCGCCAGGTATAGCTATGGAAGCCCACCACGGAAGCAAGAAGTATATAAGGCTCATCAAAATCAATCCGCTGAGAATATTAGCAAAAAGACGCATACCAAGCGATACAGATTTTGTGAGGTCTGAAATTATGTTTAGCGGAGCAAAAACAAATATAGGTTCAAGCCATTCTTTAAAATGCCTAGCACCGTTGTAGCGTATGCCGATATATTGCATCAAAACAACTGTTGTAAGACCCATAGAGAAAGTTACGGCTAGGTCTGCCGTTGGGTTACGCAGACCCGTGATGCCGATAATATTGGCAAAAAAGAAGAAAATGAAAACACCAAAAAACCAATTGCCCAAAAAGCGATATTTGGGGGTCATTATGCTAGTTGCATAGCCATCAAAGAACTCAACAATGGCTTCCATAATATTTTGAAATTTGGTTTCTGGCACTTCTTTAAAATTCTTTATTTTGATGCGCACAACCACAGCCAGCACAACCAAAACAATACCGATAAGCCACAAGGATATCAGCGTATCGTCGAGAGTGATAAAGATATTATCTGTGAAGTAGAGCCTAGCATATCCAGAATTTTCTATACTGGTAATGTCAAAGTCCACTATGCCTCTCCTCCTTTCTCATTTTTAATGAAAAGTCTAGCAGAAACAGCCGCCAATGTCATAGCAAGCGTGCCTACAAAAGTGCCTACAAGACCCCAAAGGTCAAGTAACAAAAATGCACCAACCAAAACTGCACCTGTCAGCAAATACCGTGACATATAGCCTAGCTGTACAAAGTTTTTAGCACTTTTAACGTCATCTGGTCCAGCCTGTAAAAGCCTGCTAACAGCACGGTCTAGCATAAATGTTTTCAAGACAGACATTGCTGCACCTATCACCACACCAATAGCAAAAAACAATGGGTCTGGCACAAAAAACATGCCAATAGCTAAGCCAATAGCAGAAAATACCAATGTGCCTAGCATTATTCCTTTTGTGGTGGGCGATATATTCATGCAAAGTCCTCCGCTGGGCTATCTGCAAGCCCAAAATGGTATAAAATTGCTTTGTGTATTCTTTGGGATGCCTTACCATCCCCAAAGGGATTTCTAGCTTGCGCCATGCAGTCATATTCTTGCTTGTCTGTTAGCAGCCTAGCCGCCATGTTGTAGACGGTAGATTCTTCTGTACCCGCAAGAGCCAAGCAGCCTGTTTCCAGGCCTTCTGGCCGCTCCGTAACATCTCGTAACACAAGCACAGGCTTGTTTAGATGCGGAGCTTCTTCTTGCAAACCTCCAGAATCCGTAAGTACCATATGAGACCGATGCATAAGATTAAGCAAATCCGCTACATCTATAGGCGGTATCAAACGAACCTTGTTATTATTGCCCAAAAGTTCATGTGCTATGTTAGAAACCGCAGGGCTAAGATGTACAGGCCAAACAATTTCCACATCATCAAAATCCGTCGCTAATCGCGCTACTGCCTTGCAGATGTTTTGCAAAGGCTGTCCATAATTTTCTCGCCTATGCGCCGTCATGGCAATGATGCGCTTGTTTGCAAAATCTATGGTATTAAGGCTATCGTCCTTGAAGCCATAACCGTCTGACACAAGACTATCTATAGCATCTATTGCCGTATTCCCTGTAACAAAAATGCTGTTTGCCTTCGTGTTTTCCGCTAACAAATTCGATTTTGCCGCCATGGTCGGCGAGAAGTTCAAATCCGCTAGCACTCCAGCTATTCTGCGGTTTACCTCTTCAGGATAGGGCGCAAATTTATCGTGCGTACGCAATCCTGCTTCCACATGCCCCAGTTTTACCTGTGTATAATACGCCGCAAGCGATGCCGCCATAGTCGTTGTTGTGTCGCCATGTACAAGCACAAGGTCAGGCTTTGCGCGTTTTATCACATCTATCAAGCCATTAAGAGCAGATGTGGTGATATGCGCCAAGTCTTGGTTTTGCACCATTATATTTAGGTCAAAATCAGGTGATATACCAAAAATATCAAGCACTTGGTCTAGCATTTGGCGATGCTGAGCTGTAACGCATATTTGGGAGGATATATGAGGGCAACTCGCTAATTGTTTAACGAGCGGTGCCATCTTTACGGCTTCTGGTCTTGTGCCAAAAATGCTTAAAACTTTTATCTTGCCCATACACACTCTCCGTTAATACCCAAAATTTGCCATCTATACGCAAAGAGGCGTTTCTTACGATTACGAAAGAACACGCCTCCTACATTAGATTACTCTTGAAAACTTTTTTGATTTTTTTAGGTTGCGCAGTTCTTTAACACATATTTTCATGGTTTTGATGGAGCCATTTTCGTCCATCACTCTAATTTTTTTCAAATTAGGCTTCCATGTTCTGTTTGCGCGCCTAGAAACGTGGCTTCTGGTTATGCTTATTCTATGACCTGTCATAACGCCTTTGCCCGAAATATCACATCTTGCGGCCATTCCAACACCTCCTTATATTTCAAGTGATTAATCTCATAAGTGCCATTATACCAAATTATTTCAGAAAATACAAGCAAAATTTTGTTTTTTTAGAATTGTTTTATAAATTTTGCAAACAACAAGATTGATATTGACAAATTGCCCTAATATTGTATAATCAAAGTAGAAAATTTGTTCATTAAATATAACTAAAGAATTGTAACCAAAATTTCCAGACCACCAAGGAGGATATTTATGGATAGTGCAATCAATGTAAAAAACGAAATCGGCAAGCTTAGGCGTGTGCTTTTGCATAGACCAGGCTTAGAGCTAGAGCAGCTCTCGCCTAGCTCGTTATCAGACCTACTTTTTGATGACATACCTTTTTTGGATGTGGCGCAAAAAGAGCATGACGAATTTGCGGATGTTTTGCGCAAAAACGACATAGAGGTGCTGTATCTAGCTGACCTAGCTGCACAGGCCTTAGCCACAGACGAAAGCATAAAAACACGCTTTGTCGAAGAGCTAATAACCCAGTCTGGCGGCATGGCACAGCATTACCAAAACGAACTCATGGAATTTTTTAATGATAAAGACGAAGCAGCAATTATAAGCCAAGCCATGATAGGCGTGAAGGCTTCTAGTATAGAATCTCATGCATCTGGTCCGCTGTGCAGTATTTTGGCCGCTGATAGCGATTTTCTTATGAATCCAATGCCAAATCTTTATTTCACCCGCGACCCATTTTCGTCTGTTGGCAATCGCGTGGTACATAGTCATATGCGCTATGCCGCACGCCATCGCGAAACTATTTTTAGCAAATATATCTTTAATTATCATCCTGATTTCAAAAACCGCGTAAAATTCTACTACAAAAACCATTGGCCTTTCTATATAGAGGGCGGCGACATCCTTAATCTTTCTGAAAAAGTGGTTGCCATCGGGCTTTCTCAGCGCACATATCCTCAAGCCATTGAAATTTTTGCCAAAAACCTTTTCCGCGATGAAGATAGCACCGTAGAGACCATGCTTGTCTTTGACATACCCAATGTAAGAGCATATATGCATCTGGACACGGTATTTACGCAGGTTTCGCCAAACAAATTTACTATATATGCAGGCATCCAAAAAGATATCACCGTTTATGTGCTTCGCAAAACATCCATGAATGGCGACTATTCTGCCGAAAGTTACACTATGCCGCTAGATAAAATCTTAGCAAAATATTTGGAGCAACCAGAGGTTTTGCTTATTCCTTGTGGCGATAATGATACTGTGGCTAGCGCACGCGAACAATGGAATGATGCCGCAAATACACTTGCTATAGCACCTGGCGTGGTGGTTTGCTATAATAGAAATACCATAACAAACCGCCGTCTACGTTCAGAAGGCATAGAGGTTCTTGAGATAGCATCCTCTGAGCTATCTCGCGGGCGTGGTGGTCCACGTTGTATGTCTATGCCGCTTTTGAGGGATGATTTGTAGAAGAATCTGTATGTGTATAATTTTAGAAATCTTTATATTTTTAGATTCATTAACTAACTAAATTAAAATATGAGAGGACGGAAACAATCATGGCAGTTAATTTAAGAGGTAGAAGCTTTTTAACACTTATGGACTTTGCACCATCAGAAATCCGCTATATGCTGGATTTGTCGCATGACTTAAAAGCAAAAAAGCGTGCGGGCATCATAGGCGATAGCCTTTTGCGCAAAAATGTGGTGCTTTTGTTTGAAAAAACCAGCACACGCACGCGCTGCGCCTTTGAGGTAGCTGTATATGACGAGGGCGGCAATGTAACCTTCCTCGACAGCGGTAGCTCGCAAATGGGCAAAAAAGAAAGCCTAGAGGATACAGCAAAGGTACTTGGACGCTATTATGACGGAATAGAGTATCGCGGCTATGAGCAAAATGTGGTGGAAGATTTGGCGAAATACAGTGGCGTGCCTGTATTTAATGGACTTACAGACATTGACCACCCTACCCAAATTTTGGCAGATATTATGACCATAGAAGAGCATTGCAAAAAGCCGCTAAACAAGATTAAAGTCGTGTTTACAGGCGATATTCGTAATAACATGAGCTATGCTTGGATGTATGGTTGTGCTAAAATGGGTATGCATTATGTAGCATATGGGCCAGATAGCATGAAAGTGGATGAAGGTGTGCTTGCCAAGGTTCGTGAAGTAGCTAAAGAAACAGGTGCAACCATTGAGGTTAGCTCTGACCCTGCTTGCCTTGTGGGTGCAGATGTTATATATACCGACATATGGGCATCTATGGGCGAGGAAGCACAAATACCAGAGCGCGTTAAGCTGCTTACGCCTTATAGGGTGACAATGGAAATGCTAGAAAAAACAGGCAATCCTGATGTGCTATTTATGCATTGCCTGCCAGCTTTCCATGATTTGGAAACGAAGCTTGCTAAAGAGCAAATGGACTTGGGCTATGACATTCGTGAGGTAACGGACGAGGTCTTCCGTAGCCGTCATAGCGTTGTGTTTGATGAGGCGGAGAACCGTATGCATACTATTAAGGCGGTGCTGGTAGCCACTATTGGAAGATAAGGGGAATGAAAAAGCAGGTCTAGTAGTAATCTTGCCAGAGTTAGTTCAGGCTATCAGATGCGCTATGGAAGCGGTGGATATCTCTCACGTTGAAAAGCAAGTAGAATTAGATTAAAATACTTTATGAGCTAATAAAGAAAAGGCTAGAAGAAATCAGTTATAAAATTACCTAGGAGGTTAAAAATCCATGACAAATGTAAAAGTAGCTATATGGGGATTTGGCGCGATGGGGCAAGGCATGGCGCGTATGATAGTCGGCAAAAAGGGCGTAGAGATTGTTGGCATATGTTGCCGCAACGAAGACCGCCAAGGCAAAGGAATGTACGAAGTGCTCGGACTTACTGGCGACCAGCCAGATGTCGCAATTTACAACGATATAAATAAAGCAGTTACAGATAAAAGTGCTGATGTGGTACTTTTGTGTACAGACAGCTTTACAGATAAAGCCTTTGAAAAGATTGAGATACTTGCAAACAAGGGTGTAAACGTAATCACTATTGCCGAGGAAATGGCATATCCTGCCGCCCAGCAACCAGAGCTTGCCAAGAAAATTGATGAGCTTGCCAAGAAAAACGGCATAAGTGTGCTTGGCACAGGCATTAACCCTGGCTTGGTTATGGATTTGCTTGCTGTGGTACTTTCTGCTTGCATGACAGATGTTACAAAGGTTATGTGCAAGCGCGTAAACTCTTTGTCACCTTTTGGCCCTACCGTTATGCGCGAGCAGGGCGTTGGGCTTAGCATGGACGAGTTTAACGAGGGCTTAAAAAATCATACTGTTGCTGGGCATGTGGGCTTTGCTGAAAGCGTTGCTATGATTGCCAATGGTCTTGGTATTGAAATGGATGAATTTAAACAACAAATGGTGCCTATAGTTACAGATATTGACAGAAAATCGCCTTATGGCTTTGCGGCGGCTGGCAATCTTGCTGGCGTAAATATGACAGCGCAAGCCTATAAGGATGGCGAAGTCGTAATTGACATGTATCATCCACAACAAATAGAGCCAGAGATGGTTGGTGTACATACTGGCGACTATGTGGAGCTAACTGGCACGCCGCCTGTAAGCATGGCCATCAAGCCAGAGATTGATGGCGGGCTAGGCACTATTGCTATGGGCGTAAACTGCATACCACAGGTTATTAACGCTGACCCTGGGCTTATCACCATGCTTGACATCCCTGTGCCACGAGCTATTATGGGGGATTTCCGCAAGCTTGTTAAGGAAGGTAAGAAAATTGCGAAATAAACTATTGATAATGATTTTTGCCGTAGCCGTGATTGGGTTTTCCTTCACGGCTTGTGGCATTGATGAGAACGATTGGTATATACAGCAAAGCGAAGCGCAGACGGTTCTTTCTGAGATTATGCCTCATTTTAGGGAGGCCATGCACATATTTGCGCCTGGTCTAATGAACCCCGAAATGACATTTTTGCATATTTACCAGAATAGCGAAGGGGATTTTATGATTCCTCTTATTAGCGACCCCATGTTTCCACATATTCTGACAACTGATGACATCCGCGCAGAGATGCTTGCCATCTTTACCCCTGCCTTTGCGGAAAGCACGATATTCCCCATGCTTTTCCCATTTTATAGGGATATGGACGATGGGCTGCATAGGCGTATAGCTGATTTTCCTACTATGTGGCCTTGGCATGATGAAATTGTAGCATTTAACAGCCTTTCGGATACTCGGTTTGAGGTGGAGGTAGCTACGGATGCTTGGGGTGACGAATTGATTAGAATTATTTTTGAATACATTGACGGCATTTGGTATATCGACTATATTTCATGGATTTTTGAGGAGAGTTTTCATGATTAAAAAAGACGCTTGGGTGAGCATATGTGCCACCATTTTAGAGGCTGGTAGCCGCGCTGATGGCATACCCTCAGACACCGCATCTATGCCGCTTGTTATGTGGGTTAGTGGGCATTTGGTGGAGGATTGTGAGATTGGCGGCGAAGCTACTGTGCGTACTGTTACTGGGCGCATAGAGCACGGCATTTTGGAGCAGGTAGAGCAATATACAAATGTGGATTATGGCGGATATGTGCCAGAATTGCACCGCATTTCGGCTGATGCCCGCGCTATTTTGGCTGGAGGTGCTGCACATGGCTAAAGATATGAGTTATGCCGCCGTTATGGGGCGCAAAAACCAAATTTTGATGGATTCTCTTGGGATTGATTTTAGCAAATATGAAAGTGGCGGCATTGCCTTTGATTACGAGGGTGTGATGGCAGCTACTGGCATGACATTTGATGACATAAAACAGATACAGCTTGCCACGGGCGTGGGCAATACCCCCATGCTTGAGCTACGCAATATTACAGCACTTGCACGACATTATGCCCCTGCTGGCATGGGCGCGCGTATATTTATTAAAGATGAGGCGGCGAATCCTAGCGGAAGCTTTAAGGATAGACGAGCCGCTACGGCTGTGTATACTGCAAAGAAGCTTGGCTTTAAGGGTGTTGCGGCGGCTACAAGCGGCAACTATGGCGCGGCTGTGGCATCTCAAGCCGCCAAGCTTGGGCTTTCTGCCATAATTGCGCAGGAGTGTTTTGACAGCCGCAAGGTGGGTCAGCCAGAGATATTGGAGAAAACCCGCAAATGCGAGGCTTTTGGCGCAGAGGTCATACAGATGACCGTTGGACCAGAGCTGTTTTATAAATTTCTTACAATTTTGGAAGAAACAGGCTATTTTTCTGCCAGTCTTTATTCGCCATTTGGCATAAGTGGCGTGGAAACATTGGGTAGCGAGGTGGCTTTACAAATACGGGAAATGACAGGCAAAAACCCTGATGCCGTTATAGTTACCCATGCGGGCGGCGGCAATATTACGGGTACGGCGCGTGGGCTAATACGTGAGGGTTGCAATGCTCAGGTTGTTGCCGCTTCTGTTAATCTAAAGGGTTTGCATATGGCTAGTAATGCGCATTTTAACCGCAAATCATTTACCACAGGGCACACTGGCTTTGGTTTTCCTTTCGCTACATGGCCAGATAGAAGCGATATGCCGCGTAATGCCGCACGCCCACTGCGCTATATGGACAGATACGTGCTTGTAAATCAGGGTGAGGTATTTTATATGACACAGCTTCTGGCGAGCCTTGAAGGGCTGGAGCGTGGGCCTGCGGGCAACACATCACTTGCGGCGGCTTTTAGCTTGGCGCAGGAGATGCCACAGGATGCCGTGATTGTGGTGCAAGAAACCGAATATACCGGGGCTGGCAAGCATATTCAGCCGCAACTTGCTTTTGCCAAAAAAAGCGGAATAGATATATATTTTGGCGAGCCTTCTGCAGAAATTGCTGGCGAAAATATTGTGTTGCCAGAGCATCCTGGGCTTATTGTAGCACGGGATGTGGATATGAGCAGTCTAAGAAAAAGTTTGATAAAAAATACCATGCAACGCGCGGGAGATATTGTACCTACAGATGCTGATATTGAGTTTTTGGCAGCGGAGATTAAAGCCAATGCAGAATTTGTGCGTGAGGTTTTAGAAGAAACGCGGGTTAAAACCCGCTAAAGTACGACTAAGCTTGGGAGGTTCATTGTTCAATCAGGCGATACCTTGTGGGGTATTGCAGTACGTGTATACAATGACACCGCACGTATACTAGAGATATTTTGAGATACAACAATCTAACAGAAGCACAGGCAATGAATTTTGCTGCGGAGCAAGCACTTTTTATGCCAGATTAAAAATTAGGAGGAGTTTATTCATGAAACGTAATGACGATTTTGCAACAAGAAGAACGCATTTGGCAAACCTAACAGATGAACAGCTAAAAAACCGTTTTTGGGAGCTTACGGGGCAGGTGGTAGACCCACTTTTAAAGCTTGGACATGAATACACAAGCCCCGCTATAGAGCGCAGTATTCTTTTGCGAATGGGTTTTAGCTCGCTTGAGGTAAAGGAAATTGTGGCTGGTGCGCTTGAGCGCGAACTTTTAGGGCATGGCGCGGGCAATATCGTTTATAAGCTTGCTGTCTCTAAGGATATTCCGATACGCGATGCTGGCTTGGCTTTGATAGGTGGGAAGTATTGGAATGAGGTTGAGGGGATGTTTGCATGATGAATAATGAAGAAAAGATACTAAATATTTTGGAAACTTTGGTGGCTGATGTTGCGGAACTAAAGGCTGATAATAAGGAGTTGAAGGCTGGGTTTGCGGAACTAAAGGCTGATAATAAGGAGTTGAAGGCTGGGTTTGCGGAACTAAAGGCTGATAATAAGGAGTTGAAGGCCGGTCATACAGATTTGAAATCCATTCTTGAAGATACCAATAGAAGGGTTGTCATTATCGAAAACGAGCATGGTAAAAGCCTAAAAGCCTTGCATGACGGATATTCTCTGTTATACGATAGGACAGAAGTTATGCATAATGATATCCTTGAAATCAAGAGCAAACTTGACGAACACGATGCACGCATAACCGAGCTTGAATACGAAAGGAGTGTCCGAAGCTGAATAATGAAGAAAAGATATTAAATATTTTAGAAACTTTAGTAACCGACATGAAAGATGTTAAAGGCAGGGTTACTAATATTGAAACTGACATGAGGGAAACCAAGGATAGGGTTACTAATATTGAAACTGACATGAGGGAAGCCAAAGATAGGGTTACTAATATTGAAACTGACATGAGGGAAGCCAAAGATAGGGTTACTAATATTGAAACTGACATGAGGGAAACCAAGGATAGGGTTACTAATATTGAAACTGACAACGCAGGGATGAAATCCACTCTTGAAGATACTCACAAAAGAGTTATCCTCATAGAAAATGACCACGGACAGAGCCTAAAAGCCTTGCATGATGGCTATAGTCTGCTATACGACAGAACCGAAATGCTAATTAGAAAAACAGATGATATGCACAATGATATTATCGATATAAAGAACAATCAGGTAGCGCATGATGCACGCATAACCGAGCTTGAATACGAAAGGAGCATTCAATAATGACGAAAATCTTAGAAAACCGCAATTTCATGAAATGCCCATCCTTCAAAGAAGAGATGGCAAAGAGCGACCAGCAAAACGGCGTTGCTCCCCCACCTGTAAACATTGCGCCACTCGGCGGCGAGCGCATCGCCCTACCCTCTTTTGATGGCGTGGTGACAAATGATAGTTATACCAATCTACTTGATGTGCGCCGCTCTGTTCGGCAATATGACGATGCAAAGCCAATGACGGCGGCGCAACTGGCATATGTACTACATACCGCCATGTCCATACAAGAGTTTAGGGGCGTGGAAAACTACGCAACCCTACGCCCTGCGCCATCTGGCGGTGCGCGTCATCCTTTTGAGCTATATGTGGCTGTGCAAAATGTGGAAGGCGTGCCAGCTGGTCTATACCATTATCTTCCAATGGAGGATGTGGGCAAGAAAGCCGCAACCATAGAGCGTGTGGGCGATATAGCCAGCCATAAGCAAACAGTAACGGACATGCTTGTTGGGCAGAAATGGGCAGAAAATGCCAGTGTTACGCTTTTCATCACATGTGTAGCATATCGTGCTGAATGGCGATACCGTGAGAATGCTCATCGCGTAATACTTATTGACCTTGGGCATGTAGGGCAAAATATTATGCTTTCTGCCGCCGCTTTGGGGCTTGGCTCTTGTTGCCTTGCGGCATATGACCAAGCGGAATGCGATAAGGTGCTTATGGTGGATGGTGTGGATGAATACACTGTTTATGGCGTAACTGTTGGTGTTGTGAAATAAAATTAGGATTTTAAATATATATTTTACAAAGCGATTGCTCCGAAACATCAACAAAGAACATGTTGATGTTTTTTCCGCAAGACTTGCTCAAATTTCTAAGAGAGGTACTTGATGAGCAAGTCGCAATAAACACTTATATAATCAGCTTTATGCTAACTTGTTCATGGTCAAGTCATACCAGCTCCATTTAAAACATGGTATGGAATGTTAGTCTCAATATCTGTTATACTTATATTAGATAAATTAATCTAATATAAGGGGGAACTAAAATGACTGACTTAACCTATGGGACAAGCTATGAGGAATCCATAAGGGCGGGCTATGAAGACCGCAAAATTAGCAACAAATATAATCAGCTTATTTGTTTAGCTGATATAGAACCAAAGGCGATGAGATGGCTATATTATCCATATATACCGCTTGGCAAACTAACGATACTGCGCGGAGACCCTGGTTGCGGCAAGACAAGTTTCGCGCTACAGATAGCAGCAAATTTCTCGCAAGGCAGGTTGCAGCCAGGGCAAAAAGAGGGCTACAATCCTATAGAAGAAGAGGACTTGCATCTGTGTGTAGGAAATGTACTATATCTCACAGCCGAGGATGATATAGAAGACACCATATTGCCTAGGCTGATAAAAGCAGATGCCGATAGGGTTCGTATTACTACAGTCAATGAAGATACTTTGGCAGAGCCACTTAGCTTTACTAGCAGTGCTTTTAAAGATTTGATAAAGCAATCTGGGGCGCATCTTGTTATTGTAGACCCCATACAGGCATTTATGGGTGCTAAGGTGGATGCCCACCGCGCAAACGAGGTACGACCAGTATTTACACATCTAAGAAGGCTCGCCAAAAGATATAATTGCGCCATAGTGATAATAGAGCATCTTAACAAAAATATGAACGGAAACCCCATGTATAGGGGCTTAGGAAGTATAGACGTAACAGCCGCCGCTAGAAGCATCCTGTATTTGGGTAGCAACGATCAAGACCCAACACAAAAAGGGGTTGTTCATATAAAGTCCAGCGGCAGACCAGAGGGCGATATAATAGGCTTTACCATTGACAAAGGGGGCTTTCGTTGGAACCCTGATTCTGCCATAACCAAAGAGCAGATATTTGGTAGCTCCTTATCTAAAAAAGAAGGCGATAGCAGTGCTATAGACATAGCTTGCCTATTTTTAGAGGAACAATTAAAGCAATACGACCGCTCTTGTAACGATTTGCGTGTGTTGGCTTTGCCCTTTAATATATCTGATGCCACGCTAAGGCGAGCAAGGGAAAAACTGGGTGTAAAAACATATAAGAAATGGGAAGGCGGCAAGCAACAATCATTTTGGAGTTTGGCAAAGTGATACTAGGTTGCAACTTGGTATGAGATGACCATGAACAAGTTGGGGTAAAGCTGATGATACAGGCATTTGTTGTGACTTGCTCATCAAGTATGTCTTTTAGAGGCTTGAGCAAGTCAGAAATTAAGTCGGGAGGGAAATTATGAAAAAAATTATCGCATCGATGATATTTGTGATGACATTAGCTTTTGTTGCTGGCACCGCGGCATATGCAAATAATGAAATAGCCGTTACCATTGATGGTGTGGCTGTGGAATTTGATGTGCCGCCGCAAATTGTTGATGGGCGAACGCTTGTGCCTGTGCGCGGGGTTTTTGAGGCATTGGGGTTTGAGGTTGAATGGAAGCAGGACATCCAGACCGCAATACTTGAGCGTGACAATCTTGATATATTTATTACAATCGGTAATCAGGCATTTATTAGGGACAACGGGGATTTTTTGTCCGCCTTTGTGCTTGATGTGCCTGCACAGATAATTGATGGGCGTACCATGTTGCCTATTCGCGCTGTTTTAGAGAGTGTAGGATATAAGGTCGATTGGATTGATGAGACTAGAACAGTAGCCATAACAGGAGCGACCTACAGTAGACTATCAAGCACATTTTCTCCGAGAGATGCGGAGCTAATACACTGGATAACCGCCGCATCATCCGTAATTCTTGCCGAAACCAGAGGACAGTACAGATTAATAGGTTTTCCAACGATTCCAGATGAAGATTTGGCATTGCTTGTCCAACTAAATGCTCAGATATTATTCAGAACAGGTCCTTGGAACATAAACAGTGCCGACGATATCGAACGGAATATTAACAATCTGATGGCTGGCAACAGTAATCAAAGGTTTTTGGCAGAAGCAGAGCTTATTAGAACTGTGTTTTTAGTCGCCGAAGAGCTTGGATTAGAGGTTGCCATAGACCCTAATGTGCAGCTTCATCAAATTGAGCTTATTATGTATTTGGATGAAAAATGGGGTGAGCAAGGGGTTATTGGCTGGGATTTAATCAGAATCGGTCATTTGGTCAGCTGGGGGCATGAGGCTGGATACTTTACACTCGAAGAAGCATTGGAGCTTTTTGAGCCAGTAGTTCCCCTATTGCAAGCCAATTTTTCTAGCTGGCAAGAAGCTATAGATAGCTGGTTGGACGGTTTTGCTTGGTGGGGACACCATGACATAAGCGACCCAGATAGCCAATTCGCACAAAGGCATGAGATTTTCGCCAATCTACAAGCGGACTTCCCTTTGTTGTTTGACAACTCACTGTTTATGTCCTATCCTGTCGGTTCACAAAGAGCTGCAGATGATTTGCATTACAACCCAGACTATCTATATATGCTCTCTGATGAGCCCATACCCACTAGCACTAGCGCAATCATTGGGCATTGGTTTAACACAACCGACGGCAGAGGCTTTTTGGGGTATTACTTTAGGGAGGATGGCACTTACGTCCAATATTCTGGTAATCATGAAGATGGCTTTGCGTCATTTGGCGGTACATTCACATTAAGCGATGATGGTAGCTTATTGACTTTAACAAGAACACGATTGGTTAATCGTGAGGGGGTAACTCGGCTTTTTGTAGGCGAGGCGGAGCAGTTCATAATCTCAGAAGAGCTGCATGTGCGCTCTTTACTTGGGTTACTGATTTTGCAACGTGTGGACGAGGAACGCTATATCATGTACACCAGAAATGAAAGTAGCCTAATTGACTTTATTGGTCACCAATAGCAAATTTTACGTGATGTTATGGCAGTAAATTAAAAAGAGGGATGAGCATGAAGAAGATTTTTGCTATGACGGTATTTTTGCTAGCATTCGCCGCTGGCGCAGTATCGGCATATGCCAATGATGAAATAAGGGTAACAATCAATGGAGAGCAAGTGGAATTTGCCGACCAGCAACCAACCATCATTGATGGGCGAACGCTTGTGCCTGTGCGTGCCATTTTTGAGGCTTTGGGGGCTACAGTGGAATGGAGCGACGAACACCGAACCATAACAGCCACCACCGCAAATAATAATGTAATTCGTATGTCCATTGGCAGTATAAACATCTTTATGAACGAAACGCTAATAACAATGGACATCTCGCCACAGATTATTGATGGCAGAACAATGATTCCCGCTCGGTTTGTGGCGGAAACGGTGGGTATGCATGTGAATTGGGATGATAAGACAAATACCGTCGTTATCACAAGCCCGCCTACAAGGGTAGTTTCGGTTTCCACTGGCTTATTTGGTTCATATGCCGTAACTAATGATGGGTCATTGTGGGATGTGGCGCGTGGTCGTTACATAGTTATAGAAGGCCACAGACCCGAGGACAACGAGCTTGTATGGCTGACCGAGGATGAAGCACCCGTAAAGGTAATGGATAACGTAACTGCCGTATCAGTAGGCGAAAACCACGCTATGGCTATACGAACGGATGGTAGCTTGTGGGCGTGGGGAGCAAATTTTTTCGGACAGCTTGGCGATGGCAACGGAGCGAATGATATTGGAGCAAGCCTTCCACCTGAACAAGCAGTAAGAATAATGGACAATGTGGCAATGGTTTGGGCTGGACGACACCACACAACGGCATTGCAAATGGACGGGAGCTTGTGGGCTTGGGGGTCAAATCATGATGGACAGGTTGGCGATGGTACAACCATAGACCGCCATACCCCCGTAAGAATCATGGAGCAAGTGACTTATGTTTCTGCTGGCTCTAGACACACAGTGGCTATCAGAAGTGACAATAGCCTATGGGCATGGGGAAATAATCGCTCTGGTCAGCTCGGTGGCGGTCGTCACGGCGTTGCTCGTATAGAAGCAAACGAGGTTATCTCACATAATGAACCAAGCCCAATTCGTATAATGGATAATATTGTTCATGCTACCGCCAGTTCTGGTCTTTCTTCATTTACTTTAGCAGTTACTACGAGCGGTGATTTGCTGTTTTGGGGCGAATACTCATTTGTTCATCCAGAACACAACTGGCATTCTTCTGTTGACGTTATTGAGCCTATGCGAATTATGAGCAATGTGGCTTATGTATTTGCAGATGGCGATAATAAAATGGTAATCCAAAGGGACGGTAGCCTTTGGACATGGCGTCACGATATTGAAGGTAGAATAGATACAAATTTAGATGCCAAAAGCCGCACTTTCACAAGAATAATGGATGATGTGATTGCTGTGTCATCTGTTTCCAATAGCCACGAGTTATTAACAGCTGGAAACACAATGGTAATACTAGCAGACGGAACTATGCTGGCTTGGGGCTATCGTTTTGGTGATATGCCCGCGCAAATTTTACGTGATGTTATGACAGTAAATTAACCATATAAACCCAAAGGAGGTATAAATAAATGTCAAAACAACTAGACCCAAACGAAAGAATGAACATAGAAGAGATATTGCAAGGCTTGGAAAGCTACCGCCCGCGCCGCAAAGGCTGGACATGGCGCAAGCCAGCAGAGGGTTTGCAGATGGGGGCTTTTAAGTATAAGGAAGCTAGCCAGCCGCTAAAGGCTGGTGTGCCGCTTATTACTGCCCATAACTTTGGGGATATTGACCCACAACCACTGCCAGTTATTACCACGGAAATAGCCAGCGGGCGTTTTGAGGATGATATTAGGCGTATGCGTATGGCGGCGCATCATGGCGCAGACCATATTATGGTAATACGTACGGCGGGGCAGAGCCATTTTGAGGGGCTTATTGAGGGTAGCCCGCAGGGTGTTGGCGGCGTGCCTGTTACGCGAAAGCAGGTTCGCGCACAGCGCAAGGCTCTTGATATGATTGAGGATGAAGTTGGCAGACCAATTAATTATCATTCATATGTTAGCGGCGTGGCAGGGCCTGACATTGCTGTGATGTTTGCGGAAGAAGGCGTAAACGGTGTGCATCAAGACCCGCAGTATAATGTAATTTATCGTAATATTAACATGATACGCAGCTTTGTGGATGCTTGTGAGAGCAAGAAGATTATAGCTTATGCAGGGCAAGCGCAGATAGATGGCGCGCATAATGCAAATGCCACAGCGCGGGATGCTTGGAAGGTTATGCCAGAGCTGATGGTGCAACATGCCATTAATTCCCTTTTTAGCTATAAAGTGGGTATACCAAAAGAAAATATCTGCCTATCTACAGTGCCGCCTAGCTCCACGCCTGGCCCTTCTGTATATATGGATTTGCCTTATGCCGTGGCACTTCGTGATTTCTTTGAGGGCTATCGTATGCGTGCGCAAATGCATACCAAATATATTGAGGCAAGCACGCGTGATGCCACTGTCACACATGTTTTGAATATGATGATAAGCAAGCTGACAAGTGTGGACATACAAAGCACCATCACGCCAGATGAGGGGCGCAATGTGCCGTGGCATATCTATAATATTGAGGCTTGCGACACAGCAAAGCAGACTCTTTTGGCACTTGATGGCTTGAAAGATATGGTTCAGCTAAAAGATGAAGGGCCATTACGTGATGCGGCACGGGAAATACAAGAACGTGCAGTATTATTCCTAGAGGAAATGATAGAAAAAGGCGGCTATTTTGCGGCTGTGGAGAATGGCTTCTTTGTGGATAGCGGAAACTACCCTGAGCGCGGCGGTGATGGCATTGTACGTAAGGTGGATGGCGGCGTAAGCGTGGATAGCGTTATTAAGCGCGAGGCGGATTATTTCGCGCCTGTATGCGCGCATTATGGCTATAATAATGCGGCGCAATATGGCTTGGCAGAGGGTGCTGACCCTTCATCATTGATAGGCGGCGACACTTTTACGCAACCAGATAAAATTATTTTCATAGATGAACTGGACGAAGAGGACAATGTGTATGAGCGCATGAAACCACTTGGGGACTACCATAGCGGCAAAACGCTACGCCCAGAGATGGAATGGATGGCGGACGGCACAGTGCTTGTAAACCTTATGTTTCCCGCTGGTGTAAAAGTAGCAGAAGCGGCGGCACTAGAGGCAGCTAAAAAGATGAATCTGACAGATGCAGAGATTATCCATCGTGAGATACTGCATGGCGCAGAGGGTACGCGGGTGGAGCTAAAGGGCAAGCTAAATATCGACATTGATGTGGCAAGCCTTGTGATACCGCCAGAGCCAGATTTGCTTTCTGATGACGAGATATTTGCGGCTATAGCGGCAAAGCCAATGACAGTGGTTTGCGGCACTATCGGGCAGGACGAGCATAGCGTGGGCTTGCGTGAGATTATTGACATTAAGCATGGCGGCATAGAAAAATATGGTATTAAGGTGCATTATCTTGGTACATCTGTGCCCGTGGAAAAGCTGGTAAATGCAGCTGTGGAGCTGGATGCACAGGCGATATTAGCTTCTGTGATAATTAGTCATGATGATATTCATTATAAAAATATTGCGAGTATAGACCAGCTGGCGAAGGAGATGGGCGTAAGGGATAAACTGACCTTTGTGGCTGGCGGTACACAGATAACACCAGAAATAGCAGAAGAAAGTGGCGCGGATGCGGGCTTTGGTAGGGGTACGAAGGGTAAGCATGTGGCAAGTTTCCTTGTTAAGGCGAGAAATGACAAGTAATCAAAAAGAATTGCTTTAATAGCAAAAAAGAATTGCTCCAAAACATCAACAAGAAGCGCGTTGATGTTTTTACGCAAAGGGAGGACAAAAAAATGGTTAAAGAACAAGTATACGAAGCATTGGAAAAAGCAGGAGAAATGATGGATGCAAAAGGCATCATGGCAGCAACAGGCTTGGAACGGGCAGATGTGGATAAAGCCATAAAAGCCTTGAAAAAAGAAGAAAAGATTGATTCGCCTAAGCGTTGCTTTTACGTTGCAAAAGCATAGAGGCACCACACCATAAAACTAACCCTTTTTTAGGAGGAATTATATGATTTCGGAACAAAACAGAGGTTTAATGACCAAAGAACAGAAAGCAATAGATGAAGTTATGCAACTATTTTCTCATAGCAAAAAGAGAGAGTTTAGCGAAGATGATATTGTGAAAGCTGTTAATTCTGACCGCGTGGATGTTATCAATGCAATTAGTAGACTTATTGAAGGTAAAGTAATTTCACTCAACACAAATGGTCTTTACGAGTCAGTTATCTTAGAAGTACGATGAAGCCAATGCAAATTGATATTTTGGTAGCCGAAATAGGCTCAACCACCACCCTTGTAAACGCTTTTGGTAATATGGATAGCTCCCCCACCCTACTTGGTAGCGGCTCTGCACCTACCACAGTCTACGACGTGAATGTTGGGCTGTCTGCCGCAGTTGATAATTTACAATTTCCGACAACACCTGATATCCCCATGCTTGCCACATCCAGCGCGGCGGGTGGCTTGCGTATGACCATCCATGGTCTTGTATATGACATGACCGTAAAGGCAGGTCAGGAAGCCGCCCTTGGTGCTGGCGCAAATATCCATCTAGCCACGGCGGGCAAGCTAACCCAGCAAGATTTGTTAGAAATTAGCAATGTATCGCCAAATCTCATGTTGCTTGCTGGCGGCACGGATTATGGCGACCGTGAAACCGTGCTGTATAATGCCGAAATGCTCTGTAATTCAGCAATTACAGCCCCCGTAATATATTGCGGCAATATACAAAACCAAACCGCCATACGTGATATGTTCGCTAAAGCTAACAAGCGGCTATATATCACAGAAAATGTCTATCCGCGCCTTGACGAGCTTAATATTGAGCCTGTTCGCGGGCTTATTCATCGTGCCTTTGAAGAGCATATTACAGAAGCAAAGGGAATGGCGCATATCCGCGATACTGTCAGTGGCGCAATCATGCCCACACCAGGGGCAGTGATGGCGGCAGCACAGCTTTTGTATGAGAAATTAGGTGATTTGATGGTGGTTGATGTAGGCGGTGCTACAACGGATATCCATAGTGTTACTGATGGTACAGAGGAGATAGCCGCCCTGCAAATATCGCCAGAGCCGCGAGCAAAGCGTACGGTGGAGGGTGACCTCGGCGTGTATGTAAATGCGCGTAGCTTGGCGGATATTGTAGGGCTAGACAAATTATCATCAGAAATCGGCATGGATGTTTTGCCAATTTTTGATAATTATAAGCCCATACCGCAATCTGCGGAGCAGTTGGCACTAACCACCCGACTAGCCTACCATGCCAGCCGACTAGCCATAATGCGCCACGCGGGAACGCTGCGCTATACCTATGGTTTGGCAGGGCGCAAAACCCATGCCATGGGCAAAGACCTAACAGCCATACGGCATATAATAGCCACAGGCGGTGCATTGACGAGGCTGCCACAGCGGCAAGAAATACTTGTGTCGCTGACCACGCTAAATGCGAGCGGTGCTATGTTGTACCCTAAGCCTAATAAAATGGCTGTTTTGGAGGATGTGCGCTATATCATGGCATCTATAGGCGTGCTGGCGCAGGATTATCCAGAAGCGGCGCGGGTGTTGGCAAAAAAGTATATTGTAGCGGTGTGACCACCCCGCCACGGAGGGGAATGTTTGATGAGAGGCTGGTAATTTATGAACCCAAGATTACTGATTGACTTAAAGAAACTAACGCATAATGCAAATCACTTGGCTAATCTCTGTAATGAGCGCGGCATATCTGTCACGGCTGTAACAAAAGTGTTTTGCGCCGAGCCGCCTATGGTGCAAGCTTTGGCGGTATTGCCCATAGCCTATATGGCGGATAGTCGCTTGGAAAATATTGCTAGCTATCCCAAGGATATGTCACAAAAGACGATTTTGCTGCGCCTACCCGCCCCATCTCAAGCGGATGAGGTCGTTAGAATCTGCGATATTTCCCTTAATTCCGAGATGCTAACATTGCAAAAGCTGGCGGAAGCAGCAAACAAGCGCGGCATAGTCCATGGTGTGATTATCATGATAGACCTAGGCGATTTGCGAGAGGGAATTTTCCATAATGCCACAGAAAAAATTAATGCAACCGTGGAATATGTACTTTCACAGAAATCCCTTGAATTAAAGGGTTTTGGCACAAATCTTACATGCTATGGCGCGGTTTTGCCAACTGTGAAAAATTTGACGATGCTAACAAAGTTGTGTTATAATATTTCCAAGGAATACAATTTGGAAATCCCTATAATTTCTGGCGGTAACTCTAGTAGTTTGTATATGCTAGAAAAAGGCGAGATTCCGCAGGGCATAAGCAATCTGCGCCTTGGCGAGGCTATTGTTTGCGGCAAAGAGACAGCTTACGGCGACCCCTACCCTAGCCTTGAGTTAGATGTAGTGGTGCTAGAAGCCGAAATCATTGAGATTGCAGACAAACCAAGCCACCCAGAGGGCGAAATAAACATAAATGCCTTTGGCGAAAAGATGGCTTTTGAGGACAAGGGCATACGTAAACGCGCGATATTGGCTGTGGGGCGGCAAGATACAGACTACGAGGGACTAACACCGCTAAATGACGACGTGGAGATAGTTGGCGCAAGCAGCGACCATCTTATCGTGGATATAACAGATGCCGCGCCGCTGGCTGTAGGCGACCGTTTGCGATTTTCATTATCATATGGTGCGATATTAGCAGGTTTTACCAGTAAATATGTGGATAAGGAGTACAAGTATTGAATTTAACTTATAAGGATTTAACAATACGTAATGCTGTCTTTGCCGATGCGAAACAACTTGTCTCTTGGTGGAATGACGGCGATATTATGGCTCATGCAGGATTTCCTAATGGGCTAGGCATACCTGACAGCAAAATCGATAAAGTCGGGAAATCTTTTGAGGACAGTGATGATTTTGGTCGTGTTCTTGTTATTGAATATTGCGGCAAGCCTATTGGTGAGATGAGCTATAGAACACCTGAGGATAAAGTTGCAGAAATTGGCATAAAGATTTGTGATGCCAATATGCAAGAAAGGGGTCTGGGTGTCACACTTTTATCCATGCTCATTGATGCCCTTTTTACACATTATGGCTATGAAAAAATCATGATAGACACCAATCTAAACAACAAACGGACTCAGCATGTTTATGAAAAAAAGCTCGGCTTTCAGTTCACACATATTGCCGAAAATTCTTGGACAGACCAGTTGGGTCAACTACAGTCGTCCATTCATTATGAAATGACAAAGGATAATTGGATAAACATGGCAATAAATAAAATCACATATAGAAGGGATTGAACTAACAATGAAAGTAGGTACAGTCAAGGAAATCAAGAAAAATGAGAATCGCATCGGTCTTACGCCTAGCAATGTAAAGGACTATGTGGCAAATGGCCATCAGGTTTTTGTGCAGGCGGGTGCTGGGCTTGGCTCATCTTTACCAGATGAGGACTATGTAGCCGCTGGCGCAACCATTCTGCCTACAGCCGAAGAGGTTTGGGCTTGCGCAGACATGATTGTTAAGGTTAAAGAACCGCTTGCTGACGAATATCCGCTGATGCGTGAAGGTCAAATCATCTACACATATCTGCATCTAGCCGCAGACCGCCCTCTTACAGAGGCTTTGCTTGAGAAAAAAACAAAGGCGGTTGCCTACGAAACTATCTATGATAGAAACGGCGGTTTGCCTTTGCTAAAGCCTATGAGCGAGGTAGCTGGTAAGCTTTCTGTGCAAGCTGGCGCGCGCGCGCTTGAAAAAATCATGGGTGGTCGCGGCGTGCTTCTTGGCGGCGTACCTGGTGTTTCTAAAGGCAAGGTTGTTATTATCGGCGGTGGCGTGGTTGGTATTTCCGCTATGAAGATAGCTCTGGGCATGGGCGCACATGTTACCATCCTAGACAGAAGCCTAGACCGCCTTACTTACCTTGATGACATTTACGGGCAGCAAATCCAAACGATGTACTCAACAGCCTATAATATTGAGCAAGCAATCAAAGAGGCTGACCTTGTTATCGGTGCGGTGCTTATCCCTGGTGCTGCTGCTCCAAAGCTTGTTAAGCGCGAGCATCTAAAAATGATGAAACCTGGAGCCGTTATCGTTGATGTAGCTGTAGACCAAGGTGGTTGCTTCGAGACCACAAAAGCTACATATCATGATGACCCAACCTTCATCATTGATGGTATAGTGCATTATTGCGTAGCTAATATGCCTGGTGCTGTTAGCCAAACATCTACATTTGCTCTAACAAACGCCACCCTATCTTATGGTCTAAAAATAGCCAATATGGGACTTGAAGCGGCGGCAAAATCTGACGATTGCTTTGCACCTGGTATCAATTGCTATAATGGAAAGCTGACATGCAAAGAAGTTGCGGAATTCTTTGATATGGAATACACGGATATTAAAACAATGCTATAAAATTGCACGCAAAAACCGCCTAAATTTCTTTGGGTGGTTTTTTGGTGTCAGGAGGTGTAATGTGTTGAAAACAGTAAAATCATTTAGGATTGAGCTTATTGTAATCGGAGTGCTAGCCCTCATTATAGTTGCATTGGTCATATCCTTAGCAGTGCTTGCACGCCGAAATAACACCCTTAGCCAAGAGCTTAATATTACACGGGAATATATTTACGAAATGTTGCTTGCCTATACAGCTTTGGAAGACGAAAACCAAAATATACGAAATGAATTGAGAGAGCTTCAAAATGAGTTTGAGGAGCTTTGGGCAGAGCATCTCCCTGACCCTATGCATTATCGTGCAATCCAGCATATTTTAGATATAGCACCCGAGAGGCTGCGATATGTTTTTGATGAAGATGTGACACTAAATGACCCTGAGGATTTTGTAACGCTCCCCAATAATCGCATTTTAATTAGCGGACAATGGGTCGATGCTCATTTTGAGACGACACACACTTTAGAAGCAATATTTGGTTATCATGAGCAGAATGACGATATATGGATAAGTCTGCGGAGCTATTCCCCTTTCGGATGGGATGATTGGAGATATCCTTGGGAATCACCCAATCAGCATAGTTGGGTACGTTATCACGAACTAGATGTTGTGCCTGTTCGGTTTTATGGGATGGGCGGCAACTGGGATGATACTTGGTATAATGTGGAATACCTAAATGGCGAGAATTTTTTAGAGGAGCTTGCCTATCATGCATTAAGTCATCTGAACAGACTAATTATTGATGCGTGGTTTGTAGATTCGATATTATATGTCAACCTTCATCACAGCGAGCCAATGAGAATGAGCAGCGGTACATTTGGAGAATGGGCTATGTACTCAACTCTTGTGCAAAGCATGTCCAGTGTGCCAGATATCGATGCGCTAGTGATTATGGTGGATGGTCAGCGCGAGGTCATGATAGGCGGGCATGGATTGCCTTTTAGAGACATTTATCTTATAAATTGACTTGAACCACAACGAAAACGAAAATGCCACCCGATATGATATCAGGTGGCATAATTTAATATAATCAATTATCGCAAATCGCCTGTCAAAGCCCATGCACCGCGTGTTCCACCAGGACCACCTCTGCCGTCAGGGCTAACATCAATGCGAATCAAGTTTATCCCAGTTACATCAAGGTCTATGTTTACAGGCATGTCGTGTTGGCTTTTTTCAAATTCCATCAAAACAGCGCCATCGCCAGTTATAGTTACGCTAACATCCGTAGGCACACCAACGCCATCAATGTGACCAAAAATCCCAGTCCAACGAGTAAAGTCGCCACCAAGATTATGTTGCGAATACAGCGAATTTGTCGCAAAAGAATTGAACTGAACAACATTGTTATGTGTTTGCCCTAGCACAGTAGCTGTATCATCCACCTGAGCAAAATTACTACCACTGCTTCCAGAGAAGAAGGTATCAGCGAAACTGCTGCCTGTAGCTACAGCAGTAGCCGCGCCAGACGTGGTCAAGATAACCATGTTTGTAGCACCATCAAAGTCCACATCAAGCCCTACGATATCCGCAATTGCGCGTACTGGCAAGAATGTTCTGCCGTCAATTACAAATGGGCGCATATCTTCTTCAAACTGTTGTACTTCGCCATTAAAGCTTACGCCAACACCGAATACAAGCTCGCGCATAACAGGGTTTGCCATAACTAATGTGCCAGATAGCATCATTGTAACGATAACACCTATAACAAATCCTTTGAGACCACTACGTCTCGCAATTTTCTTTTCCATTTTCTTCTCCTTTTGCTAAGTAAATTTGAAACACATACAATTATAACATACACAGAAATGAGAATCAACGCCAAATTTTAGCTACATCACGACTTTTGCTTGCGATGTATATAAACATCTTTGCCAAAGCAGCCGACATAATGAATTTCTTCAAAGCCACGCTCGGTCAGCTCTTTAAAAGGTAGAATCGCAAAGCGTTGGTCGCCTGGCACATTAAGCATCCAGCCCTTGGGCTTTGTAACCCGCGCCATTTCCGCCAACTCTTCGTCAATATGGTCTCCAACCACATGCCCGCTCATCACGATATCAAAGATGGCATCTGGATATGGCAATGACATCATAAAGCCATCCAGCACGCGGATATTCGTAATTCCCAAGCGCGCTATCTCATTGCGCATAAACTCACGAAGTGTAGCAACAGGCTCTATCGCATACACCATGGTAGCCTTTTTCGCCGCCGCAAAAGCAAGCCTTCCGCTGCCCGCGCCAATGTCAAGCACAGTTTTCCCTTCAAAATCCTCTAGCTCAAACAGTCTTTGCTCGTCCCAGCCATAAATAAAGTCGCAGGCTGTTGCCATAACTTCTGGTGTGGTGTATGTAACAAAATCTTCCAACGATGCCAACACGTAAACTTCAGCATCACGTAGCTCTTTTTCATCCGTGACCTTTGGTACGGTCGCCAGTAGCTCATCAACTACGTTTGACCGCTCTGGGCAACGATGTTTGATATACCATGCCACAGCAGGGTTTGCCGCAAGCGCAATGCCCATCGCACTCGTAAATTCTGGCTTTGTTTTGCCCAATGCATAGTATAGCTGAAAACGTTCCATAAGCAAAAGGCTGTTAAATGAATATTTCTCAGGTTTTATCCAACCTAGTCCTAAGTTTGATGACATACAAGTCCTCCAAAATTTTGCGGAGGGTCTTATGAAGTAGCTGCCCTCCAAATATTTTCTATGGCGTAAAACGTCTTGTTCATCATATGATACCACCCTTTCGTTTTAAATTTAAAAGCATATATAGCATAACAGCTATTTAGAAAAATGTCAACCCATAGCCACTTTGCGTAATGTCATAATAATCTCATCCACAGCCTTCTGCGGTTCTGCATATTCCCCATCTATCAAATAATCCGCCAAATATCGCATACGCACATGATTTGGCGCAAGCTTTTTATTATCACGAATACGTACAGGAGGAAGCACATCATGTCCCATCTTGCCTATCTGCACCGCTAGTTCATTGCGTAACTCGCCTATGCGGCCAGCTAGGTCATATTCACTATATAATCGTATCATCTCAAGCCCAAGCTCTATTACAATAATATCCTGCTCACCTCTATCCACAGCATCTTCCGCACCTCTGTCGCCAAGCACAATGAATCTCATATAGGCATCTATGGTTGCAATGTCAGGGTTTTTATTAAACTCCGCTAGCACCTTCTCGCGGCTTTCGCGTATATGTGGCAGGTTGTGGGCGGTTTGCATCGCTTTATCGCGTTCGCCACTTTTTAGGTACATAAAGCTAAGAGCGGCGCGGGTTGTGTGGCGCACCTTTTCGCTTGGGCGACTACCAAGCACGCGCTCGCTTAACTTTATAGCTCGCAAAAGCTTGTCCTTGCCACCATTAAGCGCGAGGGCAAACGACAGCTCTGCCATAAACCCCTCGTCATTTGGAAAAGTTGATAGAGCATTTTCTAGCAAGGCAATAGCGGTCGCAGTGTCACCATTTTGCATGAACTCTCGACTTTTGGCAAATGTTTCATTTCGTGCCTGAGCATCATTTATTTTATCCATGCCTATTAGCGCATCCAAACTTATTTTGTAAAGATTTGCTAGGGCAGGCAGCAACCCAATGTCAGGGTAAGTATCGCCGCGTTCCCACTTGCTTACGCTTTGCGCAGAAACACCAAGCATCTCAGCTGCTTCCTCTTGTGTAAAGTCTCGTTCTTTGCGTAACCTTTTCAAATTTTCTCCAATATACAGCATATATTTCCCCCTCAAATAAAAATTGACACGTCCTTGCTATTATCATAGCAAAAAACGCGCCAATAATCTATATCTCATTATGCGAGAAAAATTCAACTGTTATGCGAATTATTCATTTACATATGCCCTTACAATGGCATCTGCAAATCCCCAGATGGCATTGTTATTCCAATTTTGCAATCTTCTTGGCACAAAGTCATACCATGTGTCAGCATATAGCGGAATATCAAGTGTTGCTTGGTTAAGAGCCACCTGCAAATCAATCCAAGCATCCACAAAGTCAGCTCTGCCCTCTTCATTATCAATGCTAATATCCGCAAATCTTAGTTGATTAGCTAACTCAAAAAGCGCGCTGTCTCGGCTAAAGTTGGTGTTAAAGCCGCCGCCCAAAAAGCCAGATGCAGGGTTTAGCCAATTCCACGGCGCATACGCAGAAGCATTAAAATCCATCACCAAATTAAACATATGAAATTGCGGAGCGGCACCTCCTGAGCGCGTAAGCAAGGGTGTTACATTATCTACAAAGGTGGGTATTAGAAGCATACCCGCTTCCACCATTTGCGGGGCAAGTATATTGTTCAAAATGTCGGTGTTTTGGTCTGCCAATGTGGTTGCCCACATAATTTCTAGGCGCATAAGACCCGCCTCATTTATGGATGGGTCTGTGCCGCCGCTATGCCACTCCAGCTCCATGCCGCTAACATCCTTGTAGCGCACAGAATCTTGACCAGCTACAAATGGTGCACCATGGCTATTTAGCACCCAGCCATCAGCTTCTAAAAGTTCCACAGCTCTTTCTACATCAAGGCCACGAAGGATAACTTCATCATAAAGCCCAGCCCTCACAGCATCCAGATACCACCACATATTCACCGAATACGCACCGTAAACAGCAGTGCCATGACCTTCCAGATATTGTTGTACCAATGTGTCACGGTCTATTAGGCTTTCTATAGCCTGACGAACAGCCACAAACTGTGTAGGCCCATGGTCTACATGGAAGCGTATATGACCATGACCATTGCGCGGATAATCATAGGCACGGTGACTTTGAGTGTCTATGAGTGAGGTAAAGGCAAAATCAACAATTTCCACACCGCCTTGACCAGATATCATGTCTATTTCGCCACGGAATATAGAGTCCACCAAAATATTGCCTTGCCTGCTTTCAATAGCTATCTCGTTAATCCTTGGCAGGTAGCCATCAAAAGTACCTGCAAAATATGGGTTGGCTATCATTGTTATGCGTGATGTAGCAGGGTCAAAATTCGAGAAAACATATGGACCAGCAGTTACAGGATATGCGAAACGCCAGCCATCATTTCCGCCTGAACCCATCACAGCATCAATAAGCATCTGCTCTGTAATCCCTGCCAAAAAAACGCCGTCTCCATTGTCTGTAATTGTAACATTCGGCAGCATAATATCAACAGGAAATGGCTCCCAGTTCATAAAGCTAGACATCTCCCAGACATAAGGAAGCCATCTATTAGGGATTGTTACGGAAAACGTACTTTCATTATACAAACGCACGCCCGAAAAAGCGGAAGATGAACCTGAAATCCATTCAGAACGACCCATAATCTCTGTGCCAGAGCTGGCAACGTCAGCTATATTTGCCCAATATGGATGGTTGAAAAGTGCTATAGCCCCCGCATAGTGATGAGCCGTTATGAATGTGCCGTCAGAAAACTGATTATCTGTGTATATTGTGAAAGTATAGGTGCGTGAACCATCCGCGGCATCATTGTCAGCAATGTCGATGCTTTGCACCACCATGGGATTAGGGAAAAATTCGCGCAACATATTTGACGACATTGTAGACATCATATAGCCGCCCACCACGCGGCGTACTTGCGCATTCGTAGCATTATTGTCCCAGCCATGCATGATATTTGCTGTTGGGTGTACAGATGTACCCAGAGCGATTTGTCCCGCTGGCGTGATATTGGGCATATTGGCTATAATCTCAGCGCGGCTTGCTCCACCTAGCCCCATTTGAGGCATGATTATAGTGCCATCTTCTTCAACCACTGTTTCGGTTACATCGTCTGTGTCCGTGGTTTCTTCAGCATGTGTTTCGTCTTGCTGTTCATCGTCTTCGTCATCTTCGCCACAAGCCACCAAAAATATGGCAAGCATAGCGATGATGAAAGCCAGTAATAGTTTTTTCATTGCATTTCCTCCTGCAGTATTACTCTCCTATAATTTTAACCAAAACACGTTTGTCGCGCATACCATCAAACTCTCCATAAAATATGCGCTCCCATGTACCAAAATCAAGTTTGCCGTTTGTAATAGCCACAACCACCTCACGCCCCATGATAGAGCGTTTTAGGTGGGCATCAGCATTGTCTTCATAACCATTATGGGCATATTGGCTATGAGGCTTTTCAGGCGCAAGCTTTTCTAGCCAGCGTTCAAAGTCGCTATGCAAACCACTTTCGTTGTCATTGATAAATACACTAGCCGTGATATGCATGGCATTTACCAAACACAAGCCCTCTTTTATGCCGCTTTCCGCCAAGGCTCGCTCTATATCAGGCGTGATATTGACATATGCTCGGCGTGTGTTTGTGTGAAATGTTAATTCTCTGCGATATGATTTCATACGTTAGTATCCTACTTTTGGGTCAACAAGATGCGTGAAGGTGCGACCATTTGTGTAATCAACCAAATAGCGCGCAAACTTGTCTACGATAAGGTCTTCAATTAATGTAAGAGAATTGCCGCCCGCTGTATGCGGCGTGATGATTACATTAGGCATTTGCCATAGCGGAGAATCTGATGGCAAGGGCTCTGGGTTTGTAACATCTGTGCCAAAGCCGCCTATATGACCACTATTTAGCATGTTTATGAGCGCATCTTGGTCTATAGCAGAGCCACGCCCGATATTTATAAGCAATGCGCCTTTTTTCATGACCTTTAAGCGAGTCTCGTCGAAGAGGCTAGCTGTTTCAGTTGTTCCTGGCAGGCATAATGCCACTATATCAGCATTTTCTATGGCACTATTGATATTTTCTATGGTATATAGTTCTTTTGCCCAGCTTGGCTTTTCTTTGCGTGGATTGCGTGAAACACCTGTTACAAGAGCTCCTAGGGCATGGCAGTATTCCGCAAACTTGCCGCCAATATCACCTATACCAACTATCGTGATATTTTTATTGTACAATGTCTCCACTCGTCCTAAGTCTTGCCATTTTGACTGAGCTTGAAGTTTGCCATATTCTCCCATCTTGCGCAATAGCATCAACGAAAGCACCATGAGATGCTCTGCAATGCCTATGCCAAAAGCACCAGAGGAGTTTGTAAGCAAAGTGCTGCTCATCAAGCCTGTATCGGGGCGTGCGTATAGGTCTACGCCTGCCGTTTGGGTATGTAACCACTTTAGGTTTTTTGCAGCCTGTATCACCTCTTTGGTAACATTGCCAAAAATTATCTCGCAGTCAGCGAGCTTTGCTACATCATCTGCTTTTGTGTACACCACCTCAAAGCCAGCAGCGGCATTATTGATTTTTGCCTTGCGCTCTTCAGTCATTGCTGGATAAACCACGCCAATTTTTCTGGTATCTGCCATTTTAATATTCCTCCAAATAATTTTTATATAGGTGCTTGAAAATTTATGTGCGTTGTGGTGCAATTATGGCATAGATTTATTAATAATGCTTGCTTGGCTGTCAGGCAGTCTTGTGTAATTTTATCTCAAAAGACAAATAATAACTGCATCTTTGGCGAGGGGCAGTGTTTTTTATTGTTCCGATTATCATTGCCCTTTATGTACTGCAAGTATGCTAATAACAGCATCAACTGAATATGCATAATGTACAAAATTTCAAACAACGTCACGGTCTCACCTCCTTTCGGAAGGTGAGCAAGATTAGCCCCGCCAAGTTTAGTCACTTTAGTTGAAAAGGGTCTCGTTGATGCAAGCATCAACATGGACAGAAGCCCATTTTCAAGTTAATTGACTACAAGCGACATTACTTTGGTATTATAACACAAAAAATCACCCTAGGTCAAGCCTAGGGTGATTTATATAATTTACATAAAAGCCATTATTGCAACACTTGCGTTGTTGCTCTTATAGCAAACTCGCCAGAAACCTCTGCATCGCTTGCGCTAAAAACTGTGATTACAAGAATGTCGCCAAAATCTTCAAAAAACCGCAACTGTCTTGTAAAGCTCTGCCCAGCTGGCACTAGTTCGTTTGCAAAAATATGCCATTCTCCAGCCGCATTATATGTCTGAATAGTCTTATAGAAATCAGCAGTGCTTGTATTGCTAAGGAATATGTTTATATTAGCATCGTCTGCATTTAAGGTTGCACTAAAAGTTGTTTCGCTAAATAGCGTGAAACCAAATCTCTCTTCCATGTTGTCCTGACCAATATGTATAGACACAGCAATATTAGGAGATGGAATCACAAGAAAATCAGCATATTCAGCTATTATATCATCTATATTTGGTGCTATGCGGTCTATAAGATGACCAGCCAAAAAGTTAAGCCTTTCTACATTGCCCATATTAGCCAAAGCCGACACATCTTCATAACCAATTATCTCTGTCATTAGTTCTGTTTCGCCATTTTCCAAAAGAACTCTTGCCGCTGCGCCAAAAGGTAAAACAGCAGCAATGCTAGAATCACGCATCAGAAAATCAAAATATGCAGCAATCTCAAGCTCGCTTCCAAGGCGCATCATGGCATAATGGGAGAAAAATTCACTAAGAAGATTAAGACCAAGGGCGTTTGCATAAATATCGTTCAGCACAAGCCCTTTTAGCGACACATTGCCCCATGCGGTCATATCGCTTTCTGACATCTCTATCACAATGCCATCCAGAAAGTAAAAAAGCCAATTTTCGTCTGTTATATCAAATTCTTGCTCATCCAGAAGGTTAATGTCGTATAAAAACATTAAGTAATTATGTAGCATGGATGAAAAGTCTGCTAAGGTGAGATTGGTACGGTTAAGTTCAGTCATTAGGCAGTAGCCGTAAAAATCCTCAAAGGATGGCAACATATCTGTAAGCATGTGCTGAATTTCGGTTGATGATGGCATAGCGAATGGCGCTGACCCAGAAATCTCTTGCCAAAAGAACTGAGTCCCCACTACATTGCCATTGTCATCATAAATATTTGCCTCTACCAAGCGCAATGTTTCCCGTCTGGGGTCATCGTAAAACATTGGCTCAAGCGCATTAAGACCCATGCTCGAAAACCCGAAAACAGCAACAAAAAATGCTGCAATAACAGTAAGCATCTTGATTCTCATAGTAATCCCCTCCTGAATATACTTCTCCTAAATTCAAAACATTTCCCGAAAATTATAACATAAAATTGCATTTTAATCAAGATTTTTTTACTGCTATTGACGTATGGACATAATTGGTGTATACTGACTAAATAACACAGAAAGGTGTGATATTTTATGAATAGCAAACAGGTAAACAATTTGGTGATGGCGGCACTTTTTCTCAATCTTGGGCTGGTTTTGCCTTTTTTTGCAGGAAATACATTGTTTGGACCAGCTTTATTACCAATGCATCTGCCAGTATTAATCTGCGGTGTAATTTTGGGACCAAAATATGGCGCGCTCGTGGGTCTTATGCTACCCCTTACCCGCCACTTCATGATTGGTATGCCACCGCTTGATACCGCTATTGTTATGACATTTGAACTAGCAGCATATGGTTGCATTATTGGCATTTTGTACGCAAAGCTTCCAAAAACTGTGCCATTTTTGTATATTTCTCTTGTAGGCGCAATGTTGGCTGGTCGTGTTGTTTGGGCTATCGGCAGAACCGCACTTATGGGCTTAATGGATGTTCCATTCTCATTTGAGATGTTCTTGGCTGGTGGCTTCATTACCGCTTTGCCTGGTATTATTTTGCAGTTGGTATTTATCCCCACGCTTATCCTTGCCCTAAAGAAAGCGGGGTGGAGAAGTGGAGAGCTATCAGCATCTCAAGCATAGCATCTTAGAGCTATGCAAGGTTCAGCTAGCTACATATCCTAAAATACAAACTGTAGACCTGCTAAAACTACTGTTCCAAGGCGAATTTGGTCCTGGTCACCTTATAGCAGATAGCGCGAAGAGCAGAAAGTTTTTGGCGCAGGAATATGAAGATCTACAAAGTCAAGGTGATGCGGGTTTTGTAGAACCTATTGGTTTTGGCTTTTGTCGTCTTCATCTGTCAGTAATAGACGGTCTTGGGCTATCCTTAGAAACCTTGCATCGTATTTTCGAGCTTTCTGCATTGTCTCAGCATGGCTCGCAGGAAGGTTTTGCGCATAAGGTTTCGGCTCTTAAAGAGCTTTGTTGCGAAAACGCTCTGCCTTTTTCCAAGGATGAAGTAGACAGGCTGTATAACGAATCTCCCGCCCTCTTTCGTCATAGCGAGGAGTATCGAGCGGCACATAGCCCTGCATATCGCGTGGCAAAAGAAGAATATTGCCGCCATATTGCTCTTTTGGCGCGTATTGATACCGCTTTGGCGCAAGATGATAAGAATACAATAGTTGCTATAGACGGTGATGCAGCATCTGGCAAAACCACTTTGGGCGGCATTTTACGGCTTATTTATAATTGTAATTTGATACATATGGACCACTTTTTCTTGCAGCCATCACAGCGCACTCCAGAGCGGCTTGTGGAAGCTGGCGGCAATGTGGATTATGAGAGGTTCAAAGAAGAGGTGCTTGCACCGCTTGTGTCACACAAGCCTTTCTCTTATCGCCCTTTTGATTGTCAGACATGGGATTTTGGTGACGAAATTAGTGTGATGCCTAATAGATTGACTGTAGTAGAGGGATGCTACTCACAGCACCCAATGCTGACAGATGCCTATCATATCAAAGTAATGATGCAGGTAGACCCCGTGGAGCAAATGCGCCGTATCACCTTACGAAACGCACCATTTTTGGCAGAAAAATTCCGCGATATTTGGATTCCTATGGAAAAGGCTTATTTTGCGGCATTTGATATCGAAAAGAGCAGTGATTTGGTTTTTTCGACAACATAGTATTACATTTGATTACAAATATACTGTATCTATTGCCCCCCCCCCCCATATTTTTTTAAAATACCTCTTGTAGATTAATTTTATAGGAGGTTTTTTATGAATGCACATGAAAATCGGATTAAGATTATTAGGGTGATTGCTTGGTTGCTTTTGGTTGCAAATGTCATCGGTAGCTTCTACATAGCATATGCTGTAGGTCAGTTGATGGGTCGACCTGCTACAACCATTATCACTTTTGTAATTACTTTTGCCATAGCAGTATTAATAACAGTGATTTTATTGGTATTCGCTGATAATTCTGAAAATATAGCAGAAATGAAATGGGCTATGGTTGCTTGTAATGCTGCTGTTTCTGATGAAATCAAATCAAGAAAAGCAGTTGTGCCACAGCAAGCTAATCCAAAGCCAGTAGAGCCAAACAAACAAGTGCAAATCTCCCCAGACAGCAATGACAAATGGAGAAGCTGTGAATTTTGCCAAAAGCTTTATAATAAACTTTTGGTTAGTTGCCCTCATTGCGGTCACGCAGATTAAGAATAGGGTATAAAAACTAATTCCTATCTTGACAATCGGAATAATATGTGTTAAAATCTTCTCAAATAACTTTTTGAGGAGATTTTATTATGAAAATTACATTCCAAGGCAACCCATTGACACTAGAAGGCTCACAAACCAAGCAAGGCGACATGATGCCAGACTTTACTGTTTCTAAGAATGACCTTTCGCCACTAACCCTTGCCGACACAGGTGGCGTACGCATCTTTCTTGCTGTGCCGTCACTAGATACGGCTGTATGCGATATGGAAATACGAGAGTTTAACCAAAGAGCAGCAGAGCTATCCAATGTTACCATTTACACAATTTCTATGGACTTGCCTTTTGCGCAGGCTAGATGGTGCGGTGCGGCTGGCGTAAGCAGCGTTGTTACGGCATCTGATTACAAAGACAGGGCTTTTGCTTGTGCAACAGGCACATTTATTAAAGAACTAGGTTTGTTGACACGTGCGGCTTTTGTGGTGGATGCATCTGGTAAAGTTGTATATGCTGAATATCTTGAAGAAATAACAGAGCAACCGAATTATGATGCTATTTTGACGGCGGCTAAGGCGGCGTAATAATCTATAATCAAAGGGCGACCATTTTCGTGGTCGCCCTTTTACTTATCAATTCGTATACAATCTATAATAAACCCCTTGTCTAGCCATCAATTCCTCATGTGTCCCCATCTCCACAACTCTCCCCTCTTCCATAACCACAATGCTATCTGCTGTAACTACATTCTCCAGATTATGTGTGGTCATCAAGATGGTGTTGGTGTTTTCTTTGCGCAGGGTCTCTATGGTTTCCATAATGCTACGCTCGCTTTCGGCATCCAGCGCGCTTGTTGCCTCGTCAAATACCAGTATTGGAGCTTTTTTGACTAGCGCACGTGCTATGGCTATGCGTTGTTTTTGTCCTCCGCTTAACGTACCGCCCTTTTCGCCGCATGGCGCGTTGTAACCATCTTCTATCTCCATAATAAAGTCATGGGCAAAGGCACGTTTTGCGGCATTTTCTATATCTGCTTGACTAGCATTGCCGCCCGCACCCATAGCTATATTTTCCGCTATAGTCATATCAAAAAGTTTACAGCTTTGGTCTACATAAGCGAAATTGCGCCGCCAATCAGTTATACTGTCATTGCAAAATTGCACATTGCCGAGCTTTATCGGCATTTCATCCCTTTCATACATGCCAATTAGCACGCGCAAAAGCGTGGACTTGCCGCTTCCAGATGACCCTACCACTGCAATCATCTTGTTTTGAGGGATTGTCATGGTTATATTTTTTAGCATATCATCTTCAGCACCCATGTACTTAAAGTTCAAATTATCTATTTCCAATTGATGTCCTAGCGGATTTAAGCTCATGCCCCTCTTTGCAGCCGTTGTCTGAGGTCGCCCACTCTCTAGTATCGTAAATACACGTTTCGCACCTGCCAGCGGCGGTTGTAATCCCGCATAAGCAGCACCAATTTGCCCAAATGATTCAGCAATGGTTAGACATAAAAACGGTGTCATCATTAGCTGGTACAGCTCTAGTTGCCTGTCATACACAAGCCAGCCGCCAAGCACAAATACTACAACCAGCATCAGCCAGCCTTGCACGCTTGTGTAAAATCTGCGCCACATGGTTATGAAGGCTTCTTTAAAATCAAGTGCTTTCAGAATCTTGTTTTCCGCTTCAAAAGCCGCGGCTGCCTTGTCTTGCATATTATATGCGCGTATGGCTGTTGCGCCAGAAAAAATATTGCTCATAACCTTTACAGATTCTGCATTTGTAGCCAGTCTTTGCTTGCCAATTCTAGCAAGCGGCTTTGAAAAGCGGCTTTGTACGATAAAACCGAGCAAGCCGACAGCAAATGCCGCCGCGCCTATGCGTATATCTACTACAAAAACTACAGTAGATGTAGCCACAATTGTAATGATACATCGCAAAAACTGATGCAGCGGGTTGCCATACACTTCTGCAGCAGTATCGGCATCCGTATTTATAGCCGCTATTCCTTCACCGCTATGTGTAGAGCCAGCACCTTCAAGGCTGTTGCTTACAAATGCTCTGAACAAGCGTTGTTTTAGGTCGCGTACTATCTTTGCCTCTGTCATCACCATAACATATATGCCAGGACCAACAGCCACCATGAATACTAAAATCATTATGATGATAGTTATTATGGTGGACATCACTAAGGTTGCATCTCGAAATGTTATTGCTGCCATCATGCCCGAAGCAAAAATAGAAATTATAAGAGGCATCACAAAGCCTTGGAGATTATATAAAAATGTACCAAAAACATATGGGATGGTATAGGGCTTTACAAATCTAAACATCTTAAAGAAGTATTGACCATCACCCTTTTGATAAGTATTATTTTCCATTTTGTCCACCCCCATTATTTCTTGTGCGCGATAGGCTTTGATATAGCTCGCTTGTAGCCGATAGCTCCTCATGACTACCGATAGCTGATATCTTGCCGCCATCTAGCAAAACTATTACATCACAGGCGGCTATCGCTGCTGTTCTGTGCGCTACCATTATCACAGTTTTGTCCTTTGCGGCGGCGTTTAGACTTTCCAAAATGGCCGCCTCTGTGGTTGGGTCTAGTGCGCTTGTCGCTTCATCAAAGAGTATTACTGGCGCATCTTTGTAGAAAGCCCGCGCTAGGGCTATACGTTGGCGTTGACCACCAGATATATTCTCCGAACCCTCCGAAAGTACGCCATCGAATTTTTCTGGTAATGCCTGCACAAAATCCCATATACCCGCATCTTTACAGGCTTTTTCGAGCTTCGCACCATCACTTGCTCCATTAAGAGAAATATTTTCGCCTATGCTTTCTGGGAACAAAAAGCTATCCTGCGGCACATATGCAAATTTATTACGCAAATCACTTTTTGCTACGCCCACCAAATCTTTACCGTCTATAATTATTTTGCCAGACTGAGGCGTGTATAGACCAAGTAATAACTTTAGTACAGTTGATTTTCCACTGCCACTACCGCCCACAAAAGCAACCTTGTTGCCAGGCTTTATGGAAAAACTAACGCCATCCAGTGCAAGTGGTGCATCTTCTTCATCTTCAAGATATGTAAAGCTCACATTTTCAAAGGAAATGTTTGCAGGTGAGCTAATGTCAATTTTGCTGCCATCGTTCAAATTTTCTATTGCATGAGAGGTGTTTTCATCTACACGTTTAGCACCCGCAGCACCTGTTTGTAGCCATCCAAGCTGTTGTGAGAGCATAAGCAGGGACGAAGCCGCAATAAGAGCTACAGAAGTTAGTGCGATAAATTCCGCTATGGACATATAGCCCTCAATAGCCTGATTTGCCGCCATAAAGTTTAGGATGATGATGGGGGACATCGATATAATTTGACCTATAAGAACCAGTGGCAAAAATGCTAGCGCAAATGCCTTCACAGACGCCATAAATTCCTTGTATGTATTGAGATATCGCTTTTCCATTACATCTTCTAGCCCATAGGCTATTATTGTGGATGTGTTTTGCAAAGAATCATTTACAACTGCTGTAAACTTTGCTCGCGCTTCCAAATTTGCCTTTTGACGCTTTTGTATAGGCAGAGATATCACGATTTGCATAACAGCAAGCACGGGAAACATTCCAAAGTATATCAGCGTTATCGGTACATTTATAGTAAGCATAAAGATTAGCCCAGCTATCACTTGCAAAACGCTAGCAATCATCATAAGCATACCCTCTTCGCCAGCTACGTAACTTACAGAGCGCGGTATGTCGTTGGAGTATGCCGATAAACTCTCGCCGCTGCCCGCTTTTTCTAGCTTGCCAAAAGGCACATGCAAGAAATAGCGCGCAAAGTTTTTGCGGAAACCATGACCAGCTTTACCCCTAAATCGACCTAACATTAGCGCAGATATGGCAGCGGCTATAGCTTGTATGGCCGAAAGCGCGGTTAGTAGCACCAGAAATTGCAATAATGTGTCCATCTCAAGATAATGTGCAGCTTGACCCATCTCGCCTGCGGTGCGATCCATAAGCACCGATGTCGCTACTACCACAGCTACTACCAGCGTATAGATGAGAAGAAATCCCTTGTACTGCATCCCGTTTTTGTTGAGCGTTGCAAAAAATAGTTTAATGATTCTCACGCCTCTCGTTTTAATTTTAATTAATAATAACATAATACGTTGCTCTCATCAATCAACCATTAGTTGTAAATGTGGTTGAGTTTTGGAATAACGAACAAACCCTTTATCATACACACTTCATTAGATGTATGATAAAGGGTTTTGCTTTGTTCATACAATCACACTATCCAAAGCTATTTCCATCATCTTTGTAAAACTCTCCTGTCGCTCCTGTGCAGATGTAGCTTCGTGTGTGAAAACCATATCAGAAATTGTTAGAATAGCTAGAGCCTTCTTGCCCAACCTTGATGCTGTGGCATACAGCCCTGCCGCTTCCATTTCTACTGCCAGTATACCCATTTTACGCCAGTTTGCCATAGCTTCGCCATCATCGCCGTAGAAGGTATCGCTTGTAAGCACATTGCCCACCTTGCAAGGCACACCTGCTGTTTTTGCGCTATTCACAGCATTTTGCAACAGCCCATAATCAGCTAAAGGTGCAAATTGACCCGCAAGACCATATTGCTCCATAAATGCAGAGTTTGTGCTAGCCCCCATGGCAATTACAATATCGCGCAGAGCCAAATCGTCAGCTATGCCACCCGCCGTGCCTACACGAATAATGGAATCTACCTCATAAAACTTATAGAGCTCATAAGCGTATATGCCCATGGAGGGTATGCCCATGCCAGAACCCATTACGGATAGTTCATGACCCTTATATTTGCCTGTGTAACCCAACATACCGCGCACGCCGTTAAATTGCACCGCACCCTCAAAAAAGTTTTCGGCTATGAATTTGGCGCGTAGCGGGTCACCTGGCATTATTACGGTTTTGGCTATTTCGCCTTTGCTTGCTTGGATATGTGGTGTCATGGCTTTTCCTCCCCAAATTTCGCTCAATCTATTTTCTTACTACATGTTAGGCAAATTATCTAGTGCAAAAACCCGTTTTTATCCCAAAAATCATAAGAAAATTTGTCTTTATGAGTAAAAAGCATAACGCTTCTTAGTTCATTATCCATCGCATATTCTTCCATATGCTCCAACAATATCTTACCATACCCTTTTTGTTGATATTCTGGTTTTGTAAAAATAACTCTACATACAATTTGTAGCGGTCATCTTCATTCCATCAGTATTTTTTGATACACAGAGCATACGCGACATTTTATCATCATCAGATAATATGAATCAGATAAATTTTGGAGTATTTAGTGCATCTTCAATATATTCATATGCTCTCTTTGCTCCACTTTTCGTTCCATGGTGGCGAATTAAACGATTAGATGAAATCATCAAATCAATCATCAATATCACTCGGCTCGAATGTTCTTATGTTCATGTTATCTTCATCTCCCTATAGTCCCGCTTAAATCTAGCCAAGATACGCCCCAATATCCCTTGATACTCCTTTGTTCGCCCCTGCGCCTTGCGTATTCTGGCCTGCTCAAGCAATGCCGCAGGGTTTTCCGCCGAAAGCGATAGGGCTTTGGTGATAGCTCCAGATGCTTTGCCAAGGTCTAGGTCTAGGCGATGGTAGCCCGCTAGGGTTATCCATAGTTCAGCATCATTAACATTGCTCACCAAGGCTTTTTCTATAGACTTTATAGCTTGTGGCACATTGCCCGCGCCCACATAGTATCCCGCTAGCTTGCGCAGATACGAAACGTCCTGTGCATCCACGGTCTTTATGGCTTCTAGGGCTTTGTCATATAGTCGCATTTTCATATAGCAATCACATAGTCTATAGATATATTGCGGGTCTTTATTTAAATTCACAGCATTTTCATATAATTTTATCGCATCAAAATAATTCTTGCTTTTAAAATGTATCTCCGCCTGAAAATATAGTAACTCAGGGTCATTTGGGTAATTCGCTGAAATCTTGTTGATTATATCTCGTGCAGCATCATGCGAATTGCCTAAAATATGCGCTTCAATCAGGTTGAAATTGAGTTGCTTATTGCCAGATTCTAAGGCAAGTGCCTTTGTGAAATGCTCCGCGGCGGCGGCATAATCAGCCGTATACATAAGAGCCACGCCAGCATTGTTCAGCAATTTCGCACCTTCATGATAATTTAGTGCGCGGGCGTGATATGAATATGCCCTTTCACCCTCTCCACGTGCTGCCCAGTAGTCGCCCTGCTCTGCTAATTTTTCCCATACCTGCTGCCGCTCCCATTGCCCTAGCTCTTTTTGCAATTCCTCCAGATTTCGCTTGGGCAGATAGTCCACCACAGATAAAAATGCCAAAAAGCGCATAGAAAAGCTTTCTATGCGGCTTATTTCGCGCAAAGATGCGCCTATTTTACCCAAACCAAGCGAACCCTCCACCCATTTGATGAAGGGTTCGCTAAGAAAATCATGCGTAACGCCACGCCAGTTGTGCAGACAATGGTATAATGCCTCTTCTAAAGAAAATACCCCCGTGCCTGTCATTGGAAAGATGTATGGTGTGGTGTTTTCGGTTTGCGATGCTGTTAGGTATAGATTTGTCATTGAGACACTCCGATATATGGGATTAGGATGATTCACTCTTGAAAGCATAAGTAATGGATTTCTTGGGGCAAATATCAACACACTCTCCGCACAATATGCATTCGGGATTTTTCATGTTTGCGGTTTCGACCATTGTTTTCACATCTAAACTCATGGGGCATTTTTTCGAGCATTGATTGCAGCCAATACAACTATTTTGATTGGGTTTTAAACGAAGCCTCGGCAATTTTAAGTGTTCGGATACCTTTGTCCCTATAATCATGAATGGTGCTATCCAGCAAGCACACTGGCAAAAACTGCGTTTGCCTAACAATAGTTGAAATACGAGTACTCCCAAGAGAACACCGAAGTAAATCACATACCGATACGGCGCAAATAAAAATATCCATCCATTTTCAAGACCCGCAAAAAAGTCAACTTCATTTATGCCTCCTGCCCACACAAAAGAAGCAATAGTTGCAATTACCAAAATTGCCCAAACGATATATTTAATAGCTCTAAGCTTATTGTTCTTTATTCCCTTGTCGTTAATTCGCATCAAGCACTCGCTCAATCCGCCGCCTGGACATACAAACCCACAAAAAGCTCTACCCAGAAATAGGGCAATTAAAAAGTGCAATAAGAACATAATGGTTGCACCTGTAACGATTCCAAAAAGCCCATATATAATCGGCATAGCTGGTGACATCCACGCAATTGTTGTAGGAAACGTGAAAAACATTCCAATAATAATTGCTTTTCTAATATTCTGTCGTTTGCTCATTTGTTCATAAGCCCCTTAATTCTCAAATTTAGCAATATATCTTCAATTCTTACAGTCTGATAAGCTCCGCAATGCTAGCCGCTATATTATCCAAAATATCATAAAACTTATCCGAAAGGTCATAATACTTGCCATGCGGCTTGGTGATAGGGTCATATGCCTCTATGCTCTCGCGGTCTTTACGAGCCACCACATATGTTATCACATTATTACCATTTAGCATATCGCAAATGTCCGCTACGGATTTGCCGCTATATGTCGGCACATGCGGCGGGGCATCTGTAATGAGAATAAAGATGGATTTCGATGCTACCTCATGACGTGTTGCGGATAATAGCTCCACGGCAGTTTCTAAGGAATCCAGAGCAGATTCTGGTATGTCACCGCCATATGTGCGTGGAATATTCTTAACCTGCTTTTGGAATTTGGTTACATCATCAGTGAAATTGTATACGCTTGGGTTTTCCTTTTCATGTAGGTCGCCAAAGCCTATTAGCCCAAGCTTAAATGTCGCACCCTTGCTGGCTAATATCTGCGAAAACTCTATGGCGCGGTCTTTAACGCCATTAATATATGTGTCCATGCTACCTGTGGTATCAATACAGAATACAATATTCACATTTCCGCCGCCGCCAGTTCCTCTGTCTTGCGATGTTGGCGGTGCTGCAAACTTTGTGCGGTCAAATTCTGCGCGTTGCGCGTTGCCTGTCGCTATGTCTTTTACAAATACCTCAAAGAGATTGTTTTCATCTATCGCATAAGTAATTTCAAGCTGCGTAGTGCCAGACAGTCCGCTCATAATCACGCTACCCATGTATTTCTTATCATGCTCATGCCCCTGCTCCCATTGATACACGTCCACATTGACTGTAGATGCGCCAGTAGCTGCAAAGTTGGCATCCGAAACCCGCGTGGGGATAGGGCTGCCCATAGGGATTATTGGTATCATAGCTTTTTCTTTGGTAGCCACATTAACAACAGCCTCTGTACCAAAGATTTGGCGGGTTATCTGCCCTACCACCACATTGGAATTTGGCAGATGTATGAGATAATTATAGATGGCTGCGCCCATGGCTACTGACTTTGCAGGGTCTGTAGCGCGGTATGGCTCTTTGATAAAGCCAGCCACCATGCGCTTGACCATGGGAATGAGCGTGGAGCCACCAACAAGTATTACCTTGGAAATCTCATCCGCGCCGCATTCTGCACGCTTTAGAGCCTCTTCGATAATATCGCGGCTACGGTCTACATATTTGCGTATCATTGCTTCAAATTCTTCGCGGGTTATCTCAAGCGAAAGATTTTGCGGCACGCCTTCTACTATCACAAGCGGATTTATGCGTATTTGTGCCTTATTTGTGCCAGAAAGCTTTTTCTTTGCCGCCTCTGCCTCAAATTTTAGCTTTTGCATAACGCGCTTACGTTCTGCATGTTCCAAGGCATCAAGGTCAATTTCATTTTGCTCTTTGAATTTTTCTTTCATCCAGCGTATAAGCTCACTGTCAAAATCATCGCCGCCAAGGCTCATATCGCCCACATCCGCAAGCTCTTGGAAGATTTCTTGTCCGTTTTCATCTTTGCCAACGCGCAGTACGCAGGCATCAAAAGTGCCGCCGCCAAGGTCATATACCAAAAGTGTTTGGGCATAGCCCTGACGATAGCCGTATTCAATAGCTGCCGCAAGAGGTTCGGATAGCAAAAAAACATTCTTGAAGCCCGCCAAAAGCCCCGCTTGGCGCGTGGCGTAAATTTGTCTGTCATTAAAATATGCAGGATGCGTGATAACAACCTCGTCAAAGGTTTCGCCTGCTTGCTCTTCCGCACATTGCTTCAGCTTACGCAGGATATCGCCGCTTATTTCCTCTGGTGTTTTTTCCGCGCCACCGACTATTACCTTTTCATCACTGCCCATCAGCCTTTTTACCGATATCACAGTGCTTTCAGGATAAATAATCGCGCCGCTTTTTGCCTCATTACCTACCACCGCGCCATCATCCAAATAACTAACAACACTAGGCAGTATCTCGTCCGTGCCGTCTATGCGCACCACTTCTGTGCCGTCTGTGGTGTGTTTGTAGATTATTGCCACACTGTTGGTTGTCCCTAAGTCAATTCCTAAATAGCTCATATTAATTCTCCTCTCGCCCAAAGCGTTACGGCTTTAACTCAGCTTGCAAAACATCATTATATCGCTTAAAAAATTCATCTTTCATAATTGAGAATGTAAGGCAATCGTACCGCTCATCATGTACTCTGCGTATGTTCTTGATGCGCCCAATTTCTTCAAATCCGATTTTTTCAGCCAGCTTTATCATAGGGTAATTACCAGACCATGTTTGCGTACAGATTTCGTCTATAGTTGTTTAACTTGAAAATGGGCTTCTGCCCATGTCGATGCTTGCATCAACGAGGTCCGCAACGCGCCTGGTGCCGCGCGATGCGGACTCGACACAAGACCCTTTTCAAGTAAAAACACTATAAACCACCGTTTACAAAGTGATACGCAATCCATAGCACCAGGGCATTTGTGGCATACCCATTGCACCTAACATCTATAGGCCGGTATGGCTATGACCACAGCTAGCAGATGCTTGTCACTATCTATAAAATAGCGGTTTACGCCGCCAATATGCTGCCCGTCAATCGTATCAAGCTCCAACACGCTATAAACTTCGCTCTTTCTCCACATGCACTTCTATAGGGTCATCTTCTTCCTAAGGCACATCCCATTCTCCCCATTCCGTTTCCGTGGTGTGCCATCTTTCTTCGTCTGCAAGGTCGCTTTCCTTCATAGTCTTAACACAACATTTATATATCATGTCTATTCCCCGATAACCCGCTTACTAAACCTCGATGGGTCAAAAGCTATATTGTAGTCGCTAGGTGCGTATTCTTCGCCATAGCCCATATCCTCCACAGCACCTTTTACCAAGCCGCCCTCTTCTTCCACAAGCAAAGTCACCTTTAGCCGTGTTTTGCCGCTTGGTCGCTGTGGTAGCCCGCGTATAGCCACCTCGCCTATCAACTTGCAATCATCTATCTTGTCATCCTTATCCATGCGTTCCAATATCTTTAGGTCAAGCTGTGTCATGTCTTCTGGTAACTCGCCAGATAGCGTAAACACATGGCTTTTCTTAGCCAGTGCATAAGGCGTACCACGGCGTATCATAGGGAAAAACGACTTTCTTGCGCCATTTTGTATCTCCAGTCCTATGTCATGCGGCACGGTTACTTCAAATTCCACATTAAGGTGTGCATCTTGCGCCTCCATATCTGGACTGGTTAGTAGACCCATTTTCATAGCCGCATAATATGTCGCACCCAAAGAAATATCAAGTGCGGGGCGTTCTGATGTATATACCTTGCTTTCGTCATTAAATATCTCAATAAACATATCCTTTATCCATGGCATTTGGCTAGAACCACCCTCAAGCAGCACCCTGTCAATACTGTCTGGATAAACAGCTCCTGTATATGCCTCGCGCAGAGCCTTTTGCACGAGTTTGCGCGTTCTTTCTATAAAATCGGAGACAAGCTCTTCAAATTGCTCCCGCGTGATTTGCTCTACAAAAGGAGGTATGCAAAATGTAAAAGGTATGCGGAATGATTTAACGCCGGATAGCCGTTCTTTTGCCTCACGGCTACGCATGATAAGCTCTGCGCCGTTTTCTGGCGAGAGGTCTGCCGCTGTTTGCCCTATCTTATCTTCTATAAGCCCAAGGCAACGCCCTAAAATTATTTCATCTATGTTATCGCCGCCATGATGCGCCTCGCCGCCTTCGGATATCACTTGAAGCACAATCTTGCTCTCGGTCTTTTCCACCACATGAAAAAGTGTGATATCAAGCGTGCCGCCACCAAAGTCAAATACCAATATCTTTTCATCTTGTGCTAACTCACGTCTAAAATTATAGGCGAGTGCCGCCGCCTTTGGCTCTTCCATAAGGCAAATTAGCTTATCAGCCAGCCCCGCTATCTCACAAGCTCGCATAGTGGCTTTTTTTGCGGCATCGTCAAAGTCATATGGCACAGAAACAACAAGCCCCGCTATCTCCGCCTTTGGATTAAGGCTGGTGCAGTAGTCTACAAGCTCTCGCAATATCTTAGCGGATATTTCTTCTGGCAGATATTTTTTGCCGCCAACTTCAACGGTATCATTTGTACCCATCTTGCGCTTAATTGAGCGTATTGTGGTTTCTGGATATATCTTGAAGGAGCGGTGCGCCTCTTCACCCACAACCCATTCGCCCTCGCCCTCATCTTCTGGGCGATATTGCACAACGCTGGGTAGCGGCACTTTGCCAAAGCCATTTGATGTGTCTATTGGCTCGGGCTTTTTGGCCGAGTTATCCCAATAGCTAATAACAGAGTTCGTTGTGCCAAGGTCTATACCCAAAATATACCAATCTTCGGGCAATGCTCCTTTTGCCTCTATTTCCTTGCGATACTCTTCCCAATTCATATGTTCACCTCAATTTCTTCAGAAATGCCGCTAGATGGAAAAATTTCTCCAAAGCCTAGGTCTTTTATGGTTATCACGCAATTTTCTGCGGTTTTTGCTTCTATGTCAATGGAGATTTTCGTTGTGCCTTTAGGTCGCTCCGGAAAGTCCGCAAGCTGCGCTATGCCTATTCTTGCTGTCTCGCCGTTTTCGTCTCTTTTGAAAATTTCGATTTTCAGCTCGCCGCCTTGCAGAATTACATATGCTGGGCGAGGTTTTTGCCATAGCGGCGAGTTACGTTCAAGTATAGGCAAAAAGCGGTTCTTGCGCCCTTTTGCATCGCCGCTAATTTGTATGCCAATATCGTATGGCATTTTGTGTGCATCTTCTATATCAAAGCGTATTTGCGGCAAAAGTCCAAGGCGTGTCGCCGCAACATATGTTGCACCTTGCGACAGCACCGTCTTTGAATTCTTAAAAAATTGCAGATTCTTTTTGTCAAACATTGACATTATACATTTTTTGGCCCAAGGCATTTCAAAGCCTCCACCTGTGCAGATTACCGTATTTATGCCTTTATATCCGTCATTTAGTTTAGCAGCTAAATTTCTAACAAAGCTGGTGACGGCTTGGCTATTTGTGCGCAAGAATGCATTTTCTATATCATTTTGTGTGATAGTTGCAGAAAATGGCGGATATGCGAAGTTGTAGTATAACCTTAATGGCTTGCTATCGCTATGCCCTAACAGCATATCTTTATGGCTATGAGCAAAGGTGCTTAACTGTCCGTGTTCAGCCTTAGTCAATTTTTCAAATAGTATTTTACGATTGTTACAATAATGTTCAGTTAAGAGATTGTAAATGGCATCATCCACAGCCTTTGTACTTAGGCTGTCGTCCATCATAGCAGATACACATTTTACATTGCGCGTATTGCTAGAGACATCATAAATACTGCCGCGCAAGCCACGTGCGCCGAAATCAATCAGCATCAATCTTTCATCTTCCATTATGCCTTTTTCAAGGAAATAATGTGATAAAATGGCTTCGCGCTCTGATAAGAGGTCTATGAGTACCCTATCATAGCCCGCCGCCCTGTATACCGAAAACATGGCATTTCTTGCCTCTGCGCTCACAAAGTCGGGCATGGTAGCTACAATGCCCGCAATTTGCGCTTTGGGGTTGATGCTACGGCAATTTTCAATCAACTCATTAAGATAGATTGCCGCAATATCCACCACGGACCGCGCGCTTGCACCCGTGTCTATATACTCTCCCGTACCTAACTTGGACACAAAGTTGGTCATCAAAGCTTGCGAATCATCGCCATCTACATTCATAATGGCATATTCGCCAAAAATCCACTCGCGTGTGTCAGCTATATACTGCAAAGCCGTAGGGGCAGATGCCTTACCATAGCCGCCGCTGATGTCCAAAACCTCCGCAACGCGGCGCACAGGGTCAAAGTAGGATATGGCGGATGTGGCAGTACCCATATCGATACCAAGTACAAAGTGGTCTTCAGATATTCTGTTTTTCTCGAAATACTCGCGGTATTTTTTCCAGTTCATTATGGGTTCCTTTATCTCGCCGCAATAACATTGGCTCGCATTATAATAACATCGCCCTGCCTATAGCCGCTATTGATAGTCTTTATTATCTCGCCTTTTTTAAAGCCTTCACTTTCCTCTGCCATCAACACCTCATTCTCCTTTGGGTTAAAGACATCATGTGCTTGTGGCACAATTTTTTCCACGCCATATTTAGTGAGGATGTCGGCTGTTTGTTTGTATTGATTATCAATTTCTTCCACAAAGGCAATCACATGTTCATCGCCACTTTCACGTAGCCTAGAAACAGAATAATACATTATCTCCTCAAAGGTTGATAACTCATAGAAAAAGCTATCGCGCATAAAGCTCATCATCTTTTTTTCTATGCCTTCTGACCTTTTAGATGAGCTTTTTTCTAGGCTTTGACGATAGTCGCTAAAATCCCTATGTTTAGCGGTTGCATCAGCGAGTTGCTTAACAATTTTCGCACCATTTTTTTCTTCCTTACCAAAAGGCAACAGGTTTTCAACCATATATGCCAAAAAGGTGACTATGGTTTCAGGGTCTATCGTGACTTTGCCTTGCGGCACAGAAGCAAAAAATGCATCTGTGCCTTCTTCAAAGACTCCCACAGCTTCATTAAGGCTATCTATTTTAATAAGTATGGTCTCTACCACACCCTTTATGATGTCTTTTTCATCGCAATTCGCTAAATTCTCGCTATTAGAATCGTGATACTCCAAAATTCCAGCAAAACATCTCGTAACATCACCCGCCATCATGACAAGCGCAGACACTGCCTTCTTGCTGAAATAGGCTTCTTGCTTTTCTTGCTTTTTCGCGTATTCTGTGAGTTTCGTGGTCGCAAAGTCTTCCACCACTTCGATAAAGGCACTTTGCTCCTTTGCAAAGCTTTGTTTCATGGTCTCAAATATCGTCGGCAAATCCTTGCCAAAGGGTGCTACTCCGTCAAATGATGCAGCAAAATCTTCTTCGTCCTCTACATTCATCACAACTTGACCCATATTTTCTCTGAAATTTGCCGCGCTTTCATTAAATAGTTTTTCTATACGGTCTATTTCGCTGCTTTCGCGCTGGTGTGTTTCGCGTAGCACATTGAGGGCTTCTTCTATAATTTCGGCTTCAACTTCTGTTGCAAACCCTTCTGAATTTACTTTTTCCAAAGCCATTACCTGTACCACAACTATTTGGCGCAGAAGGTCTTGCTCCTCTTTTAGCAACTCATTGTAATAAGAAACATTATGTCGCTCGGATAAGTCGTTAAGATTCACAAGGGCAAGCTTAACAGCAGAAATATATGTGCCATAAAAATCACGCAAGCAGCGGTTTTTGGCATTGTTCGCAATTTCTGTACAAACTTCTTGCACATCTTCAAAGCTAATATCATCGATACCAAGCAGCCATCGCCTAACAGCAAAATTCTCGTTTTGTGTGCTATTTGCTTCTATTTGTTTTGTGATATTATCCATTTGCTCAGAAGCAGCGGAAATTATTTTCCTCACTATATCTTTTTTCTCAATCTGAACAGGGTTAGCAAAGCTATCGCGCTCAGATATAGCAAGCAGACGCGACATAAGCACCTCATATATGCCATCCCAAATTTCTTTAACAGCGGGGGAATTTATGGGCCGCTCAGTATCAAGATAGATTTCAACAACCTGTCTGTAGGTGTCAATAATACGCATATATGCTTCGTAAATTTCGGTATCATAAGAGGACAATGCCTCGTCGTTGCCGCAAGCTATGCTTATTTTTTCTGCCACAAGGTATTTCAGTCCACGAAAAACATCCGCACGCACCGCCTCTACCAATTTGTCAATGATAGAGGCGGCGGCGGTCCATTTTTGAAAAATCTTTGTTTCGACTTTTAGGTTTTCGGTTTTTTTGCTTTTGGACACAATATACGTCTCCTTCGCTATAAGTTGTTACGAGTATAGTTCATCTACAGATAGTTCTGTTACAAGACCATCCACGCTTGTCGATTTTGCTGTTACTTTCAGCATATTGTCTTGTCCTACACTAAAGATTACCTTTACTTTTTCTTTGCCCTTTGGTGCGGCTGGTATGCCGCGCAGGCTTGTTCCCGCTAGGCGTTTCATGCCAGAGCGGCTAACTTGTTTTGTTTCGCCTGATGTGCTTGGCTCGGTGTTTTCATATACCACTATTGCCATGGATGGCACATTGTCAAAATTGGTTGTAAGTAGCTCGCCAGCCTCTACTACAAGTCCATCACGCGGAATATCCATGCCAGCTGGCACAATTTCCATAAAGCGGCGACCAGCAATCTCTAACCCCAAAGGATGGATAGTGCGCTCTTGCACAGTAGGTCCTTTTACAGTAGGCATCATAATCATATTGCAATAATACGCCGCACCTTGCGATATGGAGAGGGCTGGGCTTATTTTTGACCTAAATGGCTCTTTGCCGAATTTTTCGGCTATTTTGCGCTCTACAAGCGGTATAGAGGAGCTGCCGCCTACAAGGAAAATTTCGTCTATTTCGCTTTCTTTTAGGTTGCCCGCCGCAAGGCATTTGTCTATGCATTCTAGCGTAGAATCCACAATATCATTAAGGCTTTTGCCTTCAAACTTTGCAAAGATATCCTCATGGTCGTTTTGGCGGCTGTTACGTTTGTAGCTTTCCAAATCTTCTTGTGTTATTTCCATATTAATATTTACAATTTTTGGCTCTTGGATAAATGGTGCTAATGTTATTTTTGTAGACTTTGCTTGGCTTAGGCGTTCTTTTGCTTGGTTTGCTACTTGCTGCAAGCGCACCTGAGCCACTTTCTTTTGACGTTTGCTCACGCCATCATCTGCATCTTCGTCAAAAAGATTGATTTCAGAATCTGTTAGCTTATTAAACTCTTCAAGAATCATGTCTATAATGATTTTGTCAATGTCATTACCACCAAGGTCGTTATCACCAAATGTGGAGACAATCGCGATATTTGGCTCGTCATCTTCGCTTGCTTCGATTTTCAATATACATGCATCGAAAGTGCCACCGCCAAAGTCATAAACAAGAATTTTCTTGTCTTTGGTTTCATTTACAGCATAAGAAATAGCGGCAGCGGCTGGCTCTAAGCGCAAATACACACTATCTTCATCGAAGCCTGCCAATATAGCTGCCTGCTTTGTCATCTTCTTTTGCTTGTCCGTCGAGTTTGCGGGCACAGTTATGACACATCCCGAAAACTCGCCTTCTATGCCTAGCTCGTCCTGCGCATACTGGTCGGCACGCAACTTTAAGTATCCCAGAATTTCACCCGCTATTTGCTCAGGCGTAAAATTATGCTCTTTGTCATCCACAGCAACCTTTATAGCATCGTCGTTACCCAAGTATCGCTTTATAGAAAGCACAGTAGAAAGCGGATAGATAACAGCCGCTTCTTTCGCTTGCACGCCAAAGATGCGCGCTAGCTTTTGCGGGTCTTCTGGGTCGGTTTCAAATTGTACGGCAGTAGGAAAAATATTGCCGCCGTCAATAGGAATTGTCTGCGCCTCGCCGTCTTTAAAATTGTAGATACTAACTACGCTGTTTGTTGTGCCAAAGTCAATGCCTAGATATAGGCCTCTTTCCATGTCTAATCCTAAAGTTCCCATCTTCAATCCTCCCGAATTATATTAATTTCGCTCTCGGCGGTTCTTTATCTGTTAGCTTTCGGGTGACAATTTCTTCCACCATATCATATTTAAACATCTGTTCATATACAAGCGCACTATTGATAATGTAATATAAATCAGAGGCTTTTTCAAGCAGATGCGGGCGATTGTTCGCAATTTTTAAAGGGGAAGTGGTTATGCTGCCTGAAATATTCTCTATTTCTTCGTTAAAGTAATACTCCATCTCTTCTCCATAGAAAATTGGTATATGGCATAAGAATAGCCCAAAACGTAGATATTTCATGGATACTTCTGCATAGCCTTCTTCGCCAATCGTCCTATAGTAAAAGCTAACGGTGCTGTTTCTACCAGCCTTGCCCCTGTATACAAAGGGCATATTCTTTTCTATATACGGCGAAATTAGATTTTTGTCTTTTATATCTTTAAAAATCGGCAAAATAATGTTTTCTTCCGTAGCAGCCTTGATGGCTTTTTGCAGTATTTCAGCCGATTGCCCTGTTACTACAGAATTTTTTATATACACATGTGCCAAAGCATATGATATTAATTCGTCATTACATGCAAAGAATTGACGTTCCATAGCATGCACTGCATCATATTCAGGCATAAGACCATTCATCATAATTTCAAAGGATAGATACGCCGCAAAGTCATGTAGGATATCATCTGCGGGCGCAAGTTCTGCCATCTTAGCAAAAATCCCTTGAACGCCTTTGCTTGCACCATTTCGTGTGCGTATCGCTATTTCTAGTATCTTTGCATGTAGAGCCATGCTTGCTTCACCCATAGCCGCAAGGCTTCTCGCTAGCTCTACCCATCCTGCTAAGTTTATGGCGTGGTTTTCTAATACTAGAGCCAGCATAGCCTCGTCATACCTTCCACGCAAAAGTTGCTCGTAAGCTAGAGCCGCAAGAGACTTTGAACCAGCCGTTGCCGCGGTGCTTGCGCTTGATACACGTTTTATCGCACTAAAGAGATTTTTGTCCGCTATATGATTACCTGCACGTGCTATAAGCCGTTTTGCCAAGGCTATTTCACCAGCATGGATATATGTTTGTAGCATTTGCTCAAGGTTCCTTGGGGCTACACGGCTTTCGTCCACATGTTTGTAATATTGCACAGCCCTTGGATAATCGCGGTTTTTGGCATAAAAGTTGCCCAATGCCACACGTGTTTGCATTTTAAATGAGCGCGAAATCTGTGTGCTTGCTTCTGCTCGTTCAAAAACCTTAACAGCAGAAAGAGACAGCTCTGCTGCTTCCATATAGTGCAAGCATAGATTTATCAGCAAATCTGGTGTATCTAGTCCTTTATTGAAGAAATAAACCAAAATCTTAACATCAACATTCTCAACCAATTTTTGCATTTTTAGATTGCAATCTATGATATTTCTAAAATTTTCATCAAAGCATGTTATTTTTACTTCGTCATATACAGCTAGCTCCAAGCGTATTTTGTCGCCTTTCGCATCATACAATATTTCACCATGCTTATGAATCTCTTGAACAAGAACTTGGCTTACGCGGCTATCGTCAAAGCTCAATTCATAAGAAAATAGCAGGTTTTTTAGAGTTTGCTCCGCAAAGTTAATAATGTTCTTATCTACAACGTAGCCAGCCAACGCCATTTGTAAAGCAAAACGATAAAGGCTATAATAATACCTGCCGTACAGTCTACTTTCTACGGCATGGTAAGCACATTGCATTATGTCCTCTTTAATACTTTCCAAATATTCCTTGCTTTTTTCATCGCCACCATCTGCACGCGCTTTTTTTAGCACTAGATGGTACACAAAAGGCAACATGTCCATAGGTGCTGTTCCCATTTTTAGATACTGAGCAACGGAATAGCGACTAACATCCTCTATGCTGTTTTTGTGAGCTGACCGTATCAAAAAATCATACAGCTGAGGGAAGTGTATCTGCCGCACCTCTGCTTCTTTGTAGTATGCAAAAGCCACCCGCGAAAGGTCATTGCCTATCATTCTGCGTGTGCAAATAATATACAAAATCCAATCAAGCGGATATATTGAGTATAATTTTTCGGCATCATCAGAATATTTGCGCAAAACATCTTCTACGGCGGCACGATTACGCACAATTATATTGTTTATATGATGACCAGTCACTAAAGACCAGCGTATGAGCGGAAGCAAAAGCCTGCCTTGCTCGCCTTGCGGCGGCACATTTTCTAGCGCGCGCGCCAAGCAGATATAGAAATATGGACTTCTATCGCCATTTTTGTATGCTAAGAGCAGATAACCAAGTGCATCACCAAAAGCACCAAAGACACAGCTTGCCGCCGCCATAAGCATATAGCCGCATTTCGGGCGACGTTCCCTGCAGTAATCTCGCAAAAGACGATAGCGTTTATTTGCCGCCCTTTCTTTACCTCGCGCTTTTGCGAGCACACAATTGAAATACAAATAATGCGCATATAGTGTTGCATCTTGGCTTTTCATTACATTTCGATAGGGTTTTAGAGATGCTATTAGGTCTTCTGCATTGTCGAAATGCCCCATCTCATAAGCAATATGGGTACGCAAAAAAACCATGGGTATATCTGATGTGTTTGCGTGAGCTAGCGCGACATAATTCGCCTTATGTAAAAAATCGCGCTGTCCACTTATCACATAACCCATATAATAGCGTGTCGCCATCACAAAGGCTGTGACAGAGGATTTATTGGCGTTATAAATCCTCTCATATGCTATTATTTTCTTAATTGCATTATTTGCCATTTTTAAGATTTACCCCATAATTTTAGCTTTAATTTTTTTACGGAATCCCGCCCTGCTGCCGCTGCTCTTATATGCACATATGTTGCGGCTTGTAGCTGTTTTTTAAATGCAAGGGTGGCAGCCTTTAGGCTAGAGAATTTTATTTGGAAATCTATTTCGGCATACTTGCCGATAAAGTATCTTTGCGCTTCAAATTTCACAAAATTTTCGCAATATATATCTATCATTAGGTCTTTGCCTGTGTTGTTGTGCAAAAGCAGCTTGCCACTATCTTCAAAGTGGTAAGCCTCTTTGTCCAATTTAGCTTCAAAAGCACCAGAAATATTGCATTGCACGCGTATAGAGCGGGTTTGACCACAATCCGCTATCACATCAACGATAGCTACATCACGTCTCTTTATTTCCTCAGCCATTATGATATAGTCTAACTCCGTTGTGTTGTCATCGGCAAAATCAGCAGATATTATACGCTCCTTGGTTAGTTTAAACCATCGCTCGCCTTGGCGTACCTTAAAATCTGCCTCGGCGTAGCCCCATGTGGTTTTGCGTAGGCACAAGCCACCAGTTGCCACACTTTCGCCATGCCCTATGTTTGCCACAATGTCTGTTTGCTCTGGCACAATGTCAGCTTTGTTTTTTAATCCGCTAAAGATAAGAAAATTATCGGCGGCGCGTTCTTTGTTTGGGTCTGCCGCAAATTTTTCGTAAATATCCATAGATTGGTATCCTGTGTTAAAAAGCCATATCATAAAATCTTTTTGCCCAAAAAGGCGGCGGGCATCTATAGGATTTTTCTTTAGATATTCCATAAAATGCTCTGGTGTGGCTATTTTATTAGTGCCGCGTACAATGGCGGGCGGGTTTACTTTTATCTCAAATGCAACAATTTTTTCGCCGCCATTGGATGTTAATATGGCTGTTGCTTTATGTTCACCTGTTAGCCCTTCTAGGTTTATGCTGTAATCAATGCTAACTTTGTTGCCAGCAAAGGTATCAGTCGGAAAGCTAAGAAAGTCTGATGCAGAATCGATTCGTCCTTCTAGCTCACCCTCGCCTATATTAAACACCTCAAAGCTGCCCTCCACAAGCTCTGCGCCCCGGGCATCTATCCTATCTGTACTTAGGGCAATTTTCGGGGAAGGGTACTCCAAGTGTGTTAGAAGTTTGCTATGTGCTATCGCCATCAGCATCACCCTCCCCTCGCTCAACCAAGTCTTTTATCAATCGTGTTTGGTAGCGGTTTTGCTCGGCAAAGTCTTCTAGGATGCCTTTTATCTGTTCTTCACGCGCTGTAGTACCCGAAAGTGCTGTTTTTATGCTATCCGAAATGCCTTCGGCAATTTGATTTCCTGCGCCGCCAAGGTGGTACGCAACAATCTTGCCCATGGCATCGCCCATTTGCAATGTTATCTCTTTTAACGAGATTTCGTATGCCGCCACGGCGGATTCCAGAGCTTTTTGATTTTCCATCACCAATCCAAGTTCGCCATCCATTGTGGTATTTCTGGTCTCCATGCTTGCCACAAGGACATTTAGCTTATTTACAGCGTTGCTTAGCAGCACAATATCATCTTTAATTTCTGCGCGGTTATTTTGCATGGTTTTACTAAACTCTGCCATGGTCTCAACTGCTGCTCCAATTTTTTCGCTCGCATTTGTAGCATCTGTAGTAACACTCGCAGATTTATCTATAATCAAAGCCCAGCGCGATATCGCGCTGTCCAAAGCTTCATGATTTGCTATGGAGTTTAGCGTTGCATCCAGCCCTTTTGCCATGGTAGATATATTGGCAGTAATAGCCCCTGCAAATTCAGATTTTATCTTGTTAAGCACCTCATTATACATAGCGGACTGACGCGCAAGGTATTCGTCCAAATCTTTACCAAAAGTATATACGGCAGATGATATGTCCGTAGGGAAAAGCCGCCCTATATCACGTGCTAATACATACGCCAGAGTAGTTGTGTATCTATCCTGCGCCGCATCTATGTCAAAAATGGCAGCTAAAATAATCATCAGTAAAAAAATTGCGGCAGAAAGCATTATAAATTCCACTTGCGCTGTTGCCGCAAGCACAAAAAGTATCACAAAAGGCAGAAATGCACGCTCCAACAGGCGTATTAGGTTTGCTAGGCTTTTAAAATTAAAGAAATATAGGCGGTTTTTTGTCATGGTCATTCGTGCCACATCTAGCGCATCTGTGCGTGCGCCAAGTGCCGCCATTGCGGCATATTCTTTTGCCGCACGTGCAAAAGTGCCGCTTGTTAGCTTTTCTACGTCGCCCTTAGATTTTATACCCTTGACTGCTCTATTTATCAGAACAATACCTGTGCTAAATGCGCTAAAAAGCACTATGCGAAGTACAAGTGTAATAGCAGCAACTACACCAAGCGTAATAGCCATAATGCCCTCTACTTGGCTAAAGCTAGCGAAAAAATCCGTTATCGTTGTAATCAAATCCACAAAACCACTCTCTCCATTTCTTTATCATTACAATTATAATGCATTGTGACAATTTTATCAACTATAATATTAGAACTAAAATATTGGACTCGGAATATAAATTCATGATATAATTGTCTCATCAAGGAGGTGCAGAAAATGACAATACGTGATATGAAACTAGCTATGGAGCAAGGCAGGACAACATCAGAGCAATTGGCAAAAGATTGTTTGACAAAAATTAAGGAAAACAGCCATCTTAATGCCGTTATAGAGATAAACCCAGATGCTTTGCAGATAGCACAAAGGTTAGATGCCGCCACCGACAAATCTGGTGTGCTACATGGCATACCTATTTTGATAAAAGACAATGTGAACACTGGTGATAAGATGGCTACCAGTGCGGGTTCTGTGGCTTTGGCGCAAAATATTGCTATGCAAGATGCATCAGCGGTAAAGGCTTTGCGCGATGCTGGTGCTGTAATCATAGGCAAGACAAATCTTACAGAATTTGCTAATTATATGTGTGATTTTCGTAAGAATGAAAAGATGCCAAATGGCTATTCCTCACGTGGCGGTCAGACCATGCATCCCACCCATAAAGATGCCGACCCTTCTGGCTCTAGCACAGGCTCGGCTGTGGCTGTGGCGGCAAGACTTGTACCAGTGGCTGTTGGCAGCGAAACTTATGGGTCTATTATCTCGCCGTCGCAGGCTTGTGGCATAGTCGGACTAAAGCCCACGAATGGGCTTATTAGCAAGGATGGTGTCATTCCTATTTCTTTTACATTGGACACACTTGGACCCATGGCCATAACCGTTCGCGATGTTGCTATAATGCTTTCTGCTATGAGCGGCAGGGTATATAACATGGCTCGTAAGCCTAATGAAATTACCATCGGTATTTGCTATGCTGGTTTGGATAACGCTAAATGGATGCCTAGCGAAGGTTGGCGCGATGCTAATAAAAAATTAGCAGAAGTTATGGGGCGTATTGGCATGAAGGTTATAGACTTGCCAAATGATGACATTGAAGCCTACGCGCAGGCTCGCGATAATTACTTCATTTTCCCATTAATGCGCTATGAGTTTCAGCATGGTATAAATGGCTATCTGTCAGCACAAGGCAACCCAAGTATCCCACAAAATCTCCATGAAATTATCGAATACAATAAACAAAATGCAGATATCGCGTTGAAATATGGGCAAGGGAATCTTGTTGCCGCTAGTGAGATTGGTAATGATTGGCAGATAAATCCCGAATATGTGGCGGCATTGACAGAACGGACGGCTGCACAAAATGCCCTTGATGCTTATTTTAACCGACACGGCGTGGATGTGATAATGATGATGTCTGCACATTGTGGGCTGGCGGCGGCTACAGGCTTTCCTAGTATCACTTTTCCTTTGGCAACGGAAGGTGACCGCCCTGCGGGATGCTTGTTGATGGCACGGAGATTTGATGAGGATGTTTTGTTGGCGGCGGCAAAGCATCTTGAGTAGCTTTTTAGGTAAAATAAATTGGCGGCGCATCATAACGATACGCCGCCTAGATTTTAGGGCGTACTCCCTAGTACAAAGCATCTAATCCTTTATATGCAAACTTCTCTTTTTCCACATTTTTCCGATATTTAAGAAGATTATCACCAGCCACATTTTTTCTTATGCAGTGATCTATATTTGCTAAAATTGTTTTATTAATATTGTACCCATCTGGGACAACATAGAAATACTTCACATCATCTTTATCATAAGGGTTCTGGCATTGAATATCTGATAGCATGAAATAGAATAAATCCTTTGCGTAATATTCCAACATATCTTTCTTGTTTATCGGATTGCCATTATAATGGGCATCTTCGTTGAATGAGATATCCTCTTAGTTTGCCAAGAGTTTACGTGTTTCTAGTATGCTTAGTGGCTCTCCATCGTGGAGTGCATATAAATTATATGTAGGGTCAAACATAATCCATTTTCCATATTTTTCAACCCAAGCTTCACATACAACATGATTATCGAAATCATATGGCGAAAATGGCATAATAAAAACGGTACGCGCCTTTATGCCTATGGCAAGTAAGCATTCAGTTAGCGCAGTAGACAGCGCAAGGCAGTTTATGCCGTTCTCTTCACCTTTGTCAAATGAGTAATTAAACAAATCCATCGCTGTATTTTTTACATGATTCTTAAAGTTTCCAATATGGTATATGTTCGCAGAAATCCATTTTAACAAATTTATTGCTTTGCTAAAGTCATCTCCATTGCCCGTTATGTATTTCAGCTTATATGTTTCGCATAGTTCTTGATAATCATCGTCTAGTGCATATTTTATTGTTATATCCGCCTCGTCATCTTGAAAATTATCCATCATCTTCAAAAGCCCTGTGTAAACATCATACATCGAGTAGTCCCCCACAGTTTCATTTTCTATTACTCTATCAAAATCTTGCAAAACTTGCAATAGAAACTTGCAAATCATGCCAAACTATGCTATCATATCCAGAAAGACTGGAGGTAGCCGCATATGACAAATATCACAAAACCCAAGGGTACAGCCGATATTTTTGGCGCAAATGCCGCCCTATGGCGATATATAGAAAGCGAGATACACAAAACAGCCGCGCTTTTTGGGCTAGAGGAAATGCGTACGCCCATGTTTGAAAATGTGGAGCTTTTTGTGCGTAGTGTGGGCGAGGCTACGGATATTGTGCAAAAGGAGATGTATACTTTTACCGACCAAGGTGGCCGCACATATGCACTAAAGCCCGAAAGCACAGCACCCGCCGTGCGTGCTTATACCGAAAATTCTTTGCATACATTGCCTGCGCCCGCAAAGTTTTATTATATTGCACCACATTTTCGTGCAGAGCGTCCTCAAAAGGGGCGGTATCGCCAGCATCATCAATTTGGTGTAGAGTTTTTTGGTACGCCGTCTGCCGCCGCTGATGCTGAGTTAATTTCAACTTTCCATCTTTTCATTACGCGGCTCGGTATGGAAAATTTTGCTTTACACATAAATTCCATAGGGGATGCTGATTGCCGCAAGCGTTTTAATGTCGCACTTTTAAGCTATTTATCAGAACAAATAGATGGTCTATGCCCATTATGCCGCGAGCGCATGAACAAAAATCCTATGCGCGTATTGGACTGCAAAAATTCAACTTGCCAAGAAATAATAAAAGATGCGCCTGTTCCACTGAACCATCTTTCGAAGGAATGCGAAGAGCATTTTGAGCAAGTGCAAGAGTATCTTACAAACCTCGGTATACCATACACTGTTGATAAAGGCATTGTCCGCGGGCTGGATTATTATAACCGCACCGTATTTGAGTTTTTATCTACAGACCTTGGGGCGCAGTCTGCTATTGGCGGTGGTGGTCGCTACGACACTTTGGTGAATGGCGGTGCTGTTGGTTTCGGAATGGGCATAGAGCGACTTATCCTTATTTTGGAAGCTCAAGACAAATTGCCACATATCCCTAGGGATATTGCTGTTTTTGTAGGCGGCATGGGTGATGCAGGGGCTGCAAAAGCAGCTCAAATAGTCTATAAATTGCGCAAATCAGGCATTTCTGCCATCAGCGACCTATGCGACCGTTCTGTAAAAGCACAGTTAAAATATGCAGACAAACTAAATGCCGCACATTCGCTGGTAATCGGCGATACCGAGCTAGAAAGCGGACACGCCATTATTAAGAATATGCAAAGCGGCGAAACTAAAGAGATTGAGATAGATAAAATTGTAGAATTTTTCGGAGGTAGGATATAATGGAAAATTTAGGAAATCTTAGGCGCAGCCATTATTGCGGCGAATTTAATGAAAATTTGGCAGAGCAAAATGTGGTGGCTATGGGTTGGGTAAACCGCTCGCGTAGGTTGGGGCAGCTTATCTTTGTGACCTTGCGTGACCATACAGGTCTTGTACAAATTGCTTTTGATGAAAATACGCCGCCAGAGCTATTTGAAAAAGCAGAAAGCTTACGTAGTGAATACGCAATTGCAATAAGGGGTCGCGTGGCTTTGCGCCGCGAAAAAGACATCAACCCAGATATGGCAACAGGCAGAATTGAGATAATGGCGACCGACCTTGTGATTTTATCCACATCCGAAGTGCCGCCTTTCCAAATAGGCGACGAAAATGTGTCTGATGTTTTGCGTTTAAAGCACCGCTACCTTGATTTGCGTCGCGAAAAATTGCAGCAAAATATACGTTTGCGCCATGCGGCGGCTCTTTCTGTGCGTAATTTCTTGGCAAAGGAAGGTTTTGCGGAGATAGAGACTCCTATTCTCACAAATTCTTCACCCGAAGGTGCTAGGGACTATCTTGTGCCATCCCGCGTGCATCCTGGGCGTTTTTATGCCTTGCCGCAGTCGCCTCAGGTGCTAAAGCAGATTTTGATGGTGGGTGGGTTTGATAAATATTTCCAAATAGCAAAGTGTTTGCGTGATGAGGATTTACGTGCAGACCGCCAACCAGAGTTTACACAAATTGATATAGAACAAGCCTTTATTGACCAAGATGATGTTATCATGTTGACCGAAAACCTTGTAGCGCAGGTATTTGAAGAGACTATAGGTGTTAAGCTCCCTACCCCATTCCCGCGCATGGCGCACAAGGAGGCCATGGAACGTTTTGGCAGCGATAAGCCAGATTTGCGTTTTGGCATGGAGCTTGTGGATATTAGCAATATCGTTGCGGGTTCAGAATTTGGCGTTTTCCAAGGTGCGCTTGATGCTAATGGTAGCGTGCGCGGCATTAATGCTAAGGGCTGCGGCAAGTATGGTCGCAAGCAAATAGATGCATTGATAGATTATGTGAAAACCTATAAGGCTAAGGGTCTTGCGTGGATTCAGCTAACCGAGACTGGCGAAGCAAAGACAACAATATCCAAGTTTTTTGATGAGGCGAAACTTCAAGAAATAATTACAGCTATGGGCAGCGAAAATGGTGACTTGTTGCTATTTTGCGCTGATAAAAATGATATAGTGTTTGATGCGCTGGGCAATCTGCGTTGCGAGCTTGCTCGCCGCGAAGGTCTGATTGCACCAGATGACGGTAATTTCAAGCCATTGTGGGTTGTAGAGTTTCCGCTGCTTATTTGGGATGAGGAAGATGGCCGCTATTATGCCAACCACCACCCTTTCACCGCGCCAATGGACGAGGACTTTCACCTTTTGGACAGCGATACGCCGCAACTGGCACGTAGCAAACAGCATGACCTTATCATAAATGGATACGAGGCAGGTGGTGGCTCCATCCGTATTCACCGTCAAGATATGCAAGAAAAAATGTTTGAAATCCTAAGCTACACAGCAGAGCAAGCTCATGAAAATTTTGCTCATCTTATGGAAGCTTTGAAATATGGTGCGCCTCCACATGGCGGTGTGGCATTGGGGCTTGATAGGCTGGCTATGTTGCTATGTGGCACAGCAAATATTCGTGATGTAATTGCGTTTCCGAAGCAACAAGATGGTGCTTGCCCAATGACAGGTGCGCCTAATGAGGTGTTTGCTGAGCAGTTGGAGGAACTGAAGATACAGTTTGTACAAGAAGATAAAAAATAAAGCAATAGCCCCTTGGCAACGAGGGGCTATTTTTATGAAAAATTTATATTGACTTGCGTTTTTTTGTTATAATGGGAGCATAAACTATCGGCAAAGCCGAATACTCAAGGAGGAAATTTATTATGAACAAAGAAAGAGTTAAAGGTGTGGCAATTGGGTTTATTTTATGTCTGGCATTATCTACAAGTGTTGCAGACGTGGCTATACCATAAATGAAGTATCAAGCCCATATTTCCCGAGTTTATACTCGGGATTTTTATGCCTTTATGCATCTCAACGCTTTATTATTGAAACACAACCAGAATCACTTGACCAAAGTATTTGTTAAAAGAAATTCACAAAAGCAACTAAGCTCTGCGCAATCCCCATGCTAGCATCTCATTCGCTAGCGTTACCAATACCGCCAACCCTAACATAATCGGAAAAAGAGCCTCTAGCGATATATGCGAAAGCACCATGCCCATTGTGAGCGCGAAAATGGCACCACCAGCACCAGCCGCGGCAATTTGGTAACCAACCAACTTCGATAACATATCTGGTTCAAAGCGACGCGAGCTTTCGTGCATAAGGCATGGAAATATTGGAGCTAACCCAAGACCCGCCAGGGTAATGCCAATGGGGCTGTTGGTGAATACCAATATGACAATGCCCGCCACAGCCATAAGCAGACCTATGCGTATAATAATCATATTGTTAAGCTTTGCGGCAACAAAGCCAAAGCCAAAACGTCCCGCCATGATACTCGCAAAATATGCCGTGGGGAAAATAGCCACAGTCTCCATAGGAAGCCCGCGGGATTCTATCATAATGCTACTAATCCACAGCCCCAAAGAACCCTCTATTCCAACATATAAAAAGAAGGTCAGCATTTGCAAGAAGCCATAACGCCCCGACGAGAGGTAGCGACATTTTTTACAATGTACCTTTTCTTCTTGGGTTTGTTCTTCTTGAACCTCTCGCTTCCAGATACCCTTAACTATACTCACTATCACCAAAATAGCCGCAAAGCCTTGTATACCCGCAATTGCGGCATATCCCATACGCCAACCATGCAATATCATCATTTGAGCCATAATAATTGGGCTTATGGCAGCACCCATACCCCAAAAGCAATGCATCCAGTTCATGTGGCGCGAGGAAAAATGGCGCGACATATAGTCGTTTAGCCCTGTGTCTATCAGTCCCGCACCTGTGCCAACAAATACTGTCATCATAGCAAGCGCGGCAAAGCTAGGCGCGAAAGCGAAGACCGCATATGCCGCCATCAAAAAAGCCAAGCCAAGAAGATTCATTTTATCTGTGCTTATGTATTTGGAGATGCGACCGTTTTGACTGCTTATTAGCACATAAAATACCGCAAATATAATAGATAGAATGCTTACAGATTCTAGGGGCATACCCATTTCTTCGCGTATGATGGGCCATGCTAAACCTAGCGCGCCATCTGGTAGACCAAGGGCTATGAAACTCAGATATATTACGGCTAGGAGTATGTATGTTTTTTTGGAATTAGGGGTTTTCTTGTGCAAGGTATCAGCTCCTAGGTTTTGTTAGTCATTGCAAAGTAACGGGCGACCACAGGTCGCCCCTACGATGCCTATATGTTGTAGTCGAATGCTACACGGTCAGTTGTGTATTGTTTTACTATCTCGCCTGCCGCTTTGTGGTCTAGGTTATCTTTGTATGCCAAAAAGCCCGCCTCGTCAGCGAAGCTAACATCTAGCATAATGTCTTTTGTGCTATAGCTTAATTCGTTTATGTGTACTTTGATGTCTACAATCTCTGGCACAATGCCTTTTAAACCCTCCAGAGCCGCTTTTACTTTTTGTCCATCTGAGGCATCGTTGCCTTTTTTATAATTCCACATCACTACATGTCTGAACACAGTCAAATCCCCCTATTCTATGCGCTCTAATGTGAGTATCCATGACCCCCACATAGAACTATCATCTATCAAAATTAATTTATCATCCGTTACGTCAGCTCTGAAAGTCACAGGAGACCAAGGGTCATCGTTAATGCTCATTACAAACTGACCGTGCTGTATCTCCCATTGCCCATATTCATTTGTATGTCCATATTCAGAGGCAACAAAGGTACCATCTGCAAAAATTTCCATAAAGGCATCATAATCAGGTTCTTCAATATAATTTTCTACATCTTCCAAATTGAACGCTGTCACCGCGCTCACAACACGCCATTTGCCCACAAGCATGTCTTTGCTCAACCCAATATGCACTGTATGCGTATCCCCATCCCAGTTCACAGGTATATCCACTATCTGCTCAATAATACGTACAGGCAAAAATGTGCGCCCGCCCATGATGAAGGGTTGCATATCGTCATCAAGCTCTAGCATTTCACCATTAACCATTATGTTTACGCCATAAAATATTTCACGCATAACGCCTGTACTTGCCGCAACCATTATGGATGACGAAAGCACCATGGCCACAACAAAGCCTATCACAAAACCTTTTGCACGTTCTCTAGATTTTTTCATTATACCCTCCCTGCCCTATCGTTTTTCAACAACAAATTTCATGCAGGTTCTGGAGTTACCTTCTATTTCTATCTCCGAAAAAGCAGGCACACATACCAGATTTATACCATTTGGTGCGACATAGCCATGAGCAATTGCAATAGACTTTACCGCCTGATTTACAGCAGCAGCACCAATAGCTACAACTTCCGCAGATTCGTTATTACGCAAAATGCCCGCAATAGCACCCGCCACTGATTTTGGTACAGAGTTTGCTGAGACTTTTAGTGTTTCCATAAGATTTCCTCCTTAGCTGTGTTGGAATTGGTTTTACAGTCATACCAAACTGCAACTAAGATTGCAAGTTGGTATCAAATGACTATAATTATAGTTTGCATTCATACGATAATAATACAAAAAAAATCCAAAAATGTAAAGGGGCAATTTATTATGGGGCAATTGCACAAACCTGCACCGCTTGCTTTTGGTGATAAAGTAGCTTTAATAGCACCATCTGGTCCGCTTTTACATCCAGAGCGACTTGACTCTGCCGTAGAATACCTAAAATCACTCGGGCTTGAGCCAGTTTGTGACACAAGTACACTTGCTCGTTATGGCTATCTTGCAGGCAGAGACCATTTGCGGGCGCATAATATAAATCAAGCTTTTGCGGACAAAGATGTCAAGGGTATTTTCTGCATACGCGGAGGATATGGGGCGGCAAGAATTTTGGATGCCATAGATTACGACAATGTACGCAAAAATCCAAAGTTTTTTTGTGGATATAGTGATATAACGGCATTACATATTGCATTTAATCAACAAGCAAATCTTATGACTTTTCATACTCCAATGGTGTGCGAAGCAGGATTTTGTGATGCTGATGCATATACTCTGGAATATTTTAATAAATGCATATTTGGTAAAATAGATGACATATACATCGAAAATCCTAATGGGTTCACTTGGGAATTTTTGGTAGAAGGTAATGCAGAAGGTGTGCTTTGTGGGGGTAATTTATCTGTAATAACAAGTCTTATGGGTACACCGTATGAGATAGATACCAAAGGCAAAGTATTATTTTTGGAAGATATTGGTGAAGAGCCATATAGGATTGATAGAATGTTGACACAATTACACTTAGCAGACAAGCTTAAATATGTCGCTGGCATTATTTTTGGTGATTTTGCAGATTGCTGTGCCAAGGATGAAAAAAATAGTTTAACTATTCAGGAAATAATTAGTAATTTTGAACTTAAAATACCTATAGTTTATGGTATTTCTTGCGGTCATTGCGCCCCTACATTATCTTTACCATTGGGAGCTATGGTCAAACTGTGTTTTGCTACGAAGACTTTAAGAATCTGTGTACAATAGGTTGTAAAAATCAGAGCAGTTTATTAAAGTGTTTACTTTTGTAGATTTTACTGATATAATACAAAGTGGTAAGCGATATTGGGTAAGCAAGTTGATATGACACAAAATTAGACTGGAGGAAAACTTATGAAGCCCAAAAACATTCAAAGCACCACCGCAGGCATCGGAAACCTGCCATCAAAAGACTACATTACAGAAAAATGTGCTATTTTCGGAGAAAACATGCGCATAGCCCGCAAGGAAAGAGGATTTACCGCGGAAGCTTTAGGGAAATTCCTTGGTATATCTACTGCCTATGTGGGTCTGATAGAAAGGGGCGAGCGTTGCCCTAGCTTAGAGACTTTTTTGAAGATTTGCGACTTCTTCGGCGAATCTTATGAGGCTATGTTTACTCCAAGAAAAATTCTATCCGTAAGTGAGAGAAAAGCTCAATTACGTGAAGCCAAGAAGGATGTTGTATCACGTAAGAAAAAGATGGTATCAAGTATGTTAGACTCGTTTGATGCACAAGAGCTAGACTATATCATAGACTCTATCAAAAATTTTAAGAAATTTAGCTACACAAGAGGTGCAGATTATCAAGAATCTGATGAGGTGGATTTTGAAGCCGAGGACGATGTTAGAAATCTAGTATAATTAACGAGAAGTAGTGTTTACGCCGCTTTCCATCAAAATATCATCAAGATGCAATTTATTGCGGTGATATATGGAATAGCGGCGTTTTTTATGATAATATAATTGTACTTGTATAGATGCTCAATAGCATGTATAATTAAAATAATATCTCAATAACGAAGGAGAGTTTTAATGAATAAAAAAGATATGGTAAAACGCTATGTTTTCTTGCTTTTAACGGCCGTGGTGCTATATGGAATGTATATAGGCATAATGATTTTTGGCGGGCAGCCGCTGTATGTGCTTTTGCTTGCTTATGCCGCGGTTATTATTGTGTATTATTGGTTTAATCGTGCTTCTGTTTGGGCTGTGCGTGGCAATTATCTTTATGTAATGGGACAAAAAGTGCGGGCAAAGCTTATTTTACAAAAAGCCATTGATGCTAATACAAAAAGTCCATCCGCTTACATATATCTTGCTTTGATGGCTGTGCAGGATGACAGGGATAGCGAAACCGCCTTTGCTTTACTAGAAAAAGCAAAGGTACGGGCTAACTCTGTAATAGACGAGCGCAACATCATTACTACATTGGCTAGTTGCCATTGGCTAGCAAGCGACACCCAAAAAGCCATTGATGTGCTAGAAGAAATGCGCACTACTCATGAATACACTAATGCTGGCGTGTTGACCACTCTTGGCTATCTGTATTTTGTTCAAGAAAATTTTGACAAATCCATAGAGCTTTCGAAGCTCGCCATGGAGGATGAGCCAGACCATGGGGCAGCTTGGGATAATATTGGACAGGTCCAGTATAAGCAAGGCGACATGGAGGCCGCAAAAGAAAGTTTCCACACAGCATTGTCCAAGCGCGAGAATCTTGCTGATGCTGCATATTTTCTAGCACTTATTTATGAAGGTGAGGGCGATAAGGACAATGCCAAAGAATATTTCCGCCGCGCGGCTATATCTACTATTGGGATATATAATACCGTTACAGCAGAGCAGGTAGAGAAAAAATTTCAGGAATATCATGGATAGGAGAGGTTTATGATTAGTGAAAATGCGTTTAACGATATCAAAACAAAAGCGAATGAAATGAAATATTCATCTATACGTTATGCAGAATATGATGATTTAAGAAATAGCGAAATCATCTGTGATGATGACTTTATTTTGCTATTTGATAAGCATAGTGAACATATTAATTTTGCCATAAATGATTTTAAGGCAATGGTTGGCAAGATTAGCAAAGTGAAGGGCAAGGTCTCCATACACTTTGTTCCACGCGAATACGTTTCGGCACTTGAAGGTATCGGATTTGAAATATGGGCAGAGTTTGCTGACCATTTTAATCGCGATTTACAGATTACTGCCGCTGACTTAGATAATGTCGTAGAAATTGTATGGCTTGCACCTGATAAATGTGCTGATGCCGCCGAGGTGTCGCAGAAATGCAAATTGCAATCCAGAGGGTTTGAGGGCGACGAAAAAGAATGGCTTGAGGAATGGTTCAAAGAAGGCAATGGAGTAATTGTTGTGGAAAAGGATTTTGCTATTGTAGGCATTTGCTGTGTGGCCGTCTACGATAACGGCAAAAATCTTTGGATAAGAAGTGTAGCTGTAGACCCTGAGCATCAAGGATGCAAAATAGGGAAAACATTGATAGAGCAAGCCATATCATGGGGCGCAAGCAAGGGCGCAGTCACAGGCTTTTTGGCAACAGATTTGCAAAACAAAAATGCACGAATGCTGTTTGAAAGATATGGTTTTGAGCAAAAATCAGGTGAAGATGCAGTTGAAATACAAATGATACGGAGATAAGCGGAGGATTGCTTATGAAGGAGAAATTTGATGCCATGGAAAAGGCAAAAATGGATAGCAAGAATATAAAAATGATGGTGAGTGACACCAAATTGAAGGGGAAAATAACCACAAATATCACCGAACCAAATGGCACGGTGTATTGGTATATCCGCTTTAATACGCCACTTGACCCAGATTCTGTAACAAAGCATTCAATGAATGTGACAGAGACTAACGGCTATATCCTTAATGTTATCATTACTTATGATTCCACGCGTAATCTTATTGTGCTTAACCCCTGCGATTTGTACAGACAAAACGAATACTATATTCTTAATATTTCAACCAAAGTACGCAGTGACAAAGGCAAAGAATTATCAAAGTCTGTGCATATTATGTTTAAGCTGAAAGGCGATGAAATATCAGAATTTCAGGTGATAAAAAATACCAAGGGGCTACCAAAGCCACGTAAAAAACCAGAAAGCGTACGCCGTTCCGAAATTATGGAGCTAATGACAGCGCAAGCCGCACAAGCAAGTAGGAGCGAGCCAGATACACAAAAGCCCATCCGCAAAACCGTTGGGAAGCCCAGTCTGCCATATGGTCCTGTAGCTCTACATATGCAACTTGCTATGCTTGGGCTTATTTGGGTGGTTTTTAGCCTGTTTTTCAACAATTTTTATATTACGCTGATAGGGTTAAGCCTTGCGTCGCTTGGACTTTTGCATATTTGCATACAGCTGGCAAAACGCCGCACCCGCTCTGCTATCAATTACACAAGGGGCGTAATGCGTTTTAATAGGGGTAGCTATGGCGAAGCGCAAAGGTTTTTTGATAAATCGTTAGCCCAAGACCCTTATAATGATTTGGCAAAATATGCGGTAGCAAAAACAAAGGTATATCGCGGCTTGTGACTTCTTCCAAAGGCTACCCTTTGTAATTTGCTAGAAATTCCACAAGCGGCACGGTGTCAATATATTTTGTGCTGTTGATATTTATTTCTTTTGCCCTAGTTTCTTTAAATAATATTCGCATTGTCATTTTTCTAAGATTAACGCGGCTAAATATCACTTTCTTTATTTCATCGCCATATACTATAGTCTCGCTAAAGAGGCTTTTCATGACGAAGCCGTTTTCGTGCATGACTATTTTTGTCAAGTAGCCATTAAAAGAAAACAGACCGTACATGAGAGATAGCATGGTTAATAGAGAGCTTGTAAGCACAGGTGTCATCCCTATTTCCCCCATGCCCAGTGTCACAGAAACTAGCGTTTGCACATTTAGAAATATCAAAATTGCGGCTAGAGCCACATTTATTTTATAGGCAAATACCGTCTTAATTACAGAGAGCTTTTTGCCAAGGTTTTTTTGGTCTTCCATTCGCTTTATCCTCCGAAAACTTTAGCCAGCCAATGCTCGCAAAGCTCTATCCAATCATTTAGATGCGGCGCGTTATGCGTTGTTCCTGCATCCTCATAGGCAAGCTTTGCCCACTCATCCCAAGAGTTTGCATCCCCTATCCTCACGCTTCTGGCTACCATGTCCTTATTCCCAATTTTTATATTGTATTCAATAAATTTTCTTATTTGCAGCAATGTGGGCGACATTTCGTCATGTCCATAGCGGATTATTTCATCATCTGCCGTAGATACGCCATGCGCTCCTTCACAAAATAGATGCATCTCAAAAGGTATATTGTTTTTACGCAGCTCGCCCGCAAAAATCATGCTATGCTCCACTGGCACTCTTGTGTCTGTGATGGTATGCCACAAAAATGTAGGTGGTGTATGCGCACCAATATGCTTTTCTAAGGCTAATAACTCAGGTATATTTGTTCCAAGGTCGTTGATTATTGGGTCGGTTGCTATGTGTTCACCTGCCAAAATAGCATATGATATTATCGCGGCATCGGGTTTGGCAGAAAATTCCTTTGCACCACAGATATCTTGCAAAAACTCTTTATTCCATAGCGTTGCAAGGCTACCAACCAAATGCCCGCCAGCCGAAAAGCCGCATACAGCAACGCCATCGGGCTTTATTTTCCAAGCCTCGGCATTTTTGCGTATCAAAATCATTGCTCTTGCTATGTCCCTAAGGGGCTGTAGTCCCAGTGTTTCACCAAGCCCAAATGGATTTACAGTATATGTGAGTACGATGGCATGATACCCCATTGCCATAAATTTCATAGCAACAGGCTCACCCTCGCGCGGGCTACAATTTACATAGCCGCCGCCAGGGGCTATAAGCACTGCTGGGCGCGGGCTAGAACCTTCTAGCAGATATGTTGTTATTTGTGGCACAAAGCCTATTTCGGTATGGTAGTTATATTGGTTTTTTTCCCATAGGGGTATTTGCATAATTTTCATAAGGTCATCCTCCGAGAAATATCGCTAGTTTAATTATATATTTCATTTTCTTCAATGTCAATGGAATAGGACAAAAATATAACTGCATATGCTTTAGAAACTCTATAAAAACGAGGTGTTGTATGCATATGCACAGACCAGGTCAAAACAACCTTCCTATGTTGATACTTTTAATGATGATGATGGATTCTTCATTCTGTAGACCAGGCGGTAACGATAACATGATGATGCTTTTGTTGATAATGATGATGATGCAACCAAGTGGTCTTGGGACCATGGAAGTAGCGGGATAAAAACAAAAATCGAAGTCGGATTGCTGACTTCGATTTCTGTTTTTATAGACCTATTAGGCTTAAATCCGCGATGCCTAATATTATAGCAACACCTAACAATACAGCCAGATGTAATGGGTAGAACATATAGAATAACCACTTCATTTTCTTCCCACGCCCGCCATTGTAATTTTTTATGAGAAACGCCGCTAGTAAACTACCTATTGCAAAAGTCGGCATCACTAGCATAAAATCTGGATTCATAATAAGACCGCTCATGCCCTCATATGTTGGCATAAATCCTGCTAGCAAGCCAAATACCGCCCAACTAACCGCCGTGAAAACAGGAGGTACAATTCGTCTTGCTGTCTCATTTTTAATGATATAAAACAGCAGCACCATGGTAATGCCGATAAAATACCATTCAAAGAACAAAAATGAAACTGGAATTATCACAACTATATATATCAACCAAAATAGTATACGAAATTTTATTTTGTCGTAAATCACAAGTACAATCAAGCTTAGGGCTATGCTAAACATTATGTTTAACCAAGGGTATAATGCGGGATTTCCACCGCCTAAAGGTACGCCTAAAGCCAAAATATGAAATGGCATTGCTATTATGCCCACCATTAATATTCGGAAAATATATCTCTTTAAGTTTGATGTGTGTTTGTAGCCCTCTACCACAAAATATGCCATTATCGGAAATGTAAGCCCGCCTATGGCATATAGCGGAAACACCAGCCACGAAGGGATGATATCCCACCACGCAATAGCCATATGATTAAGTACCATTGCTATTATCGCAAACCATTTTAATTTGTAAGCATCAAGATTAAGCCTCTCCATCATGTTTCTTGTCTCCTTTTTTTAATTTGTATATTATGGTGATGTAACAGACATTGTGGCTATGTCATGCGCAAAAAGCCATATTTTTCAGTTCATCCATAGTCGCATAGATGCTGAAAATTGATTGCGTAAAGCAACCTAGGTCTTTGGCTATTATCTTAGAATTAAGCCCCGAAAAATCACCGCAACGATATCAGTTTTGTCTAGCTTTGATTTTGGCAGCATTCGTTCCCTCCTCGTATTATATAATATTATGTTATTATATATTAACCTCATCCTTTGTCAAGAAGAAAAATTTTTATTTCCTATTGATTTTGTCAGACTTTTTTGGTATAATATTTACACTGTAGTGTACAAATACGAATGGTTGGAGGAACGTATGGAGCAGGATAACACAAAAGACATCACAAAAAGCAACATCACACGTAACCAAAAAATCCGAAAAGAAATTTTTTCTTGGGTGCGGGTTTTGCTTTTTGCGGCAGTGGCGGCACTTATTATCAATAATATTATTATCGTCAATGCATCTGTTCCCACTGGCTCTATGCAAAATACTATTGCGGCAAATTCGCGTCTTGTAGCTTTTCGCTTATCCTATTTGTTTTCTGAGCCACAACGTTTTGATGTGGTGGTTTTTCGTTATCCTGATAATGAGGCAGAGTTGCATGTTAAGCGCATAATAGGTCTACCTGGCGACACAATAGATATTATGGACGGATTGGTCTTTATTAATGGCGACACTGTTCCATTAGATGAATGGTATCTGCCAGAACCAGCCCATGGACCACAGCAACACTTTGAAGTGCCGCAGGACAACTTTTTTGTTATGGGCGATAACAGAAACCATTCTTTGGATGGGCGCGGGCTTGGCGGGCAGGGCTGGCAAACAACAAGCTATCTGCCGCGTGAGAATATCTTGGGTCGCGCTATCTTCACCTATTTTCCATCAATAGGCTTAATTAGGTAATCCAATTTTAACATAGGAGGAAGTGCAAAATGAAAAAAATTAGTAAAGACATGCTAATAAACGATATTTTGGCTGTGGATAAACGTATAGCTATGATATTAATGCAAAATGGTATGCATTGCGTTGGCTGAGGGGCGGCAGCGCATGAGTCTCTTGTAGAGGCTTGCCAAGTCCATGGTATGGACTCCGAAAAATGTGATGAACTAGTAAATGGTATCAATGCTTTCTTGGCAAAATTGGAGGAAGCAGAAGCAACAGCAGAGTAGTAAGGAGATGGCAAAGTGACATCTGAAAAAGAAATTAGAGAGCGTCAGCAAAACATGCTTTTTGACTTACTCAAGCTTGTGCAGGACTATCCCAATTTAGCTAACCACAAAGGTATACAAGGCATGATAAAAAAGCCAAGGTAGTAATGGACAAAGAAGATGTTGCTTGGGTTGAAAAAATCTTAGCTGAATAAAAAGGGGCGTAACCCAAACGGGTTGCGCCTTTTCCGTAAATCACCATAGCCTTGCAAAAAGCTAACAGCTATGGTACAATCATGACTGAGAAAAATTTAGGGAGAACACATATGAAATTATTTAAAAAACTATTAGCTACAACATCTTTGATATTTTTTAGCATCTTTGTGCCGCTATCGCTAAGTGCCGTTGAAATAAATGTGGAGATAGGTCTTGCACAGGTGGAGTTTGCTGATGCTCAGCCAGCCATTATAGACGGCAGAACCTTCGTTCCAATTCGTGAAGTTTTTGAGCATTTGGGCTATCGCACAGAATGGAATCCCGCCACACAGACTATCGTTTTGACCAATAATCATAACAATGTAATAATCACTATAGGTAGCAATATTTTTGCGGCAAACGAAAAGGAGTTTTTACTAGATGCGCCCGCACAGCTTGTTGGTCGAGATGCTGTCATGATGCCTGTCCGTAGCATATTGGAGAATTTGGGCTATTATGTGGGTTGGAATGCTGCTACAAGCACCGTACAGATAGCCCCCGTTCCCGCAAGTGGCATTGACGGTCGTCTTGCAGATAATTTCCATGACTTTATTGTGGATTATGCATTTTTAGACTGGGGCATAATCGTTCTTGAAGCCGATGCAGATACCCTTTGGGCTACACAGTTTCGCACAGGCAGTTTGCTAAAATCTACTGACCATGGCGATACATGGACGGCTATATATCAATTTGCGAGACCCATAAATGCCATATATGCTGATGATTTTGGTAATCTCTTTGTTACTACTACACTGGACCGCTGGGCAGCGGAAGGTTCGGGCGAGGTATTTCGCTCTACAGATGGCGGCAAGAACTTTGACCATGTGTTAAATATTGGTGCTGGCGTACCGTTACGTTGGAATATCGCTTCGCAAGATGGCACTATGTTTATGTCTGAATACGGCTTTAAATGGCTTGATAATAACGCACGTCGTATATATCGCTCGCTAGATTTTGGCGAGACATGGGTCACAGTTTATGAGCCGCCACAGTTAATAGATTTTCACATGCATAAGATTCTGATGACAGATGATGGCATAATTTATCAATCAATAGGCGATGGGCAAAATGCCCAAATCATACGCTCCTTGGATAATGGATATACTTGGGAGGTTGTAACACGTGGTTTTCAGCCTACTAGCGGGCTTGTGTTTGACACCCATATTCTTTGGGGGCTTGATGGAGGACCATGGATGGGCGTAGCCCGACATGACCGCACAACAGGTGTGTTCTCCCGTGCCCTAACTCTGCCTTATCCATTTTTTGGTCCTGCATATGATATGATAATGCATAATGGCATTATATACGCTATGTTTCTATCCTATGAAGGTTACGACTTCCCCGCTTCTTTCTTTTTTAGCAAGGATGAGGGCGAGACTTGGGAATTGATGGGGTATATTACAAAACCCATCTATCGTGGTATTGGGCTTAATCATATTGTGACGGATGGGGTTTATTTGTATGTTGATATTGGTGTGCCTTTGGAGAGGGGTAGGGGGATGGAGTTTTTTAGGGGGACTTTGAGGATTAGCTTATTGGATATGCTTAATTGATTATTGCTATACAGAGGTGTTACTATGAACAAAAAGTTTCTTACAAAGTTGGTTTGGTGGTTGTCGATTGCCAGTGCTATCGCTTTATTCATCGTTCCAATCATAATCAACTTTCTCTTTTCATTGAGTGGTCCTAACTTTCTTAGTATCAATGATTGGAGTACAAGCGATGCAATATCGTATTTTGGTGCTGTGCTTATAGGTGCGGGAACAATTTTTCTTGGTGCGGTTGTCTTTTATCATACTAGAGACAACGAAAATGCGAACACGAAGCGACCTTATTTTGAAATACCAAGGGTATATTATTGGGTAGATTCTTTTGCCCGTCTTTGGAATCCCATGGACGGAGCATTTAATCACACATTTAACGAAGGGAATGCGAACTCATTCATGATTTTCAAGAATGGTGGTGATGGAGTAGCACACAATATACAGTATGTCGGCTTTGAGCCATCAGAAGGAGAAAATCCATTTCGGCTCACTAGTGAAGGCAATTTTGATTTGTCTTTCGATTTAAAACCCGAAGTCTACAGCAGAATCATACATATTTATTACCAAAATATAGTTGGATATGCCTATTCACAGACAGTTAATATTAATGTCACCAAAGAAGTTTCCAAAAGTGGAGAGCTTTCGTATAATGCAAGACTATATATTTCTTCACAGATTCCTTTGGGAATGAACAAATATAATGCAAAAACAGGTGCATACAAGGTTAAGTAGTGGGCGGCATCGTTTGAACGGTAAGTACTCACACATTCGCTATCTGCCAATCAACCCCCACATCCCCCTGCCCCACCAAGAACTCATTAGCCTGAGAAAAATGCTTGCTCCCAAAAAACCTGCCGCCAGCCAGTGGGCTTGGATGCGCCGCCATCAACACTTTATGGTGTGCAGGGTCTACCAGGGTAGTTTTTTGCTGCGCATGTTTGCCCCATAGCATAAAGACTATGGGCTTTTCACGTTCTGCCAGGCGGGTTATTATACTGTCTGTAAATTCCTCCCAACCTTTGCCCGCATGGGATTTTGAGCGTCCTGCTTGCACTGTTAGCGTTGTGTTTAGTAATAGTACACCTTGTTTTGCCCATGGCATTAGATAGCCATTATTCGGCATATGGCAACCAAGGTCATCGCTTAGTTCTTTGAAAATGTTACGAAGCGATGGCGGCATCTTTGCCGTAGGCATCACAGAAAATGCCATACCGTGAGCCTCACCAGCGTTTATATAGGGGTCTTGCCCAAGGATTACGACCTTTGTATCTTCATATGCGGTATGTATGAGTGCTGAAAAAATCTCATGCATAGGCGGATAGACCACCTTGGAGGAGTATTCTTGCTTCAGAAACTCTCTAAGCGCGAGATAATATGGCTTTTGCCGCTCAATCGCCACATAGTCATCCCAGTCATTGTTAAATTTTATCATATCACATTACCTCACATACTTATCCGAATTATAGATATCATCAAAACCACCAAGAAACAGGTATCATGCCAAAAAAGATTAAAAACAATATCCATCATCGTACAACCTCCATTGACCACACACAAAACCTATGCTATAATTCACAATATGGATGAATTTTATATGAAAGAAGCCTTGCGGCTCGCAGAAATCGCGTATGCCATGGATGAAGTACCCATCGGCTGTATCATTGTGCATAAAGGCAAAATCATTGGTGCAGGACACAATTTGCGTAATACGCAAAAAAACACACTGTATCATGCAGAAATCATAGCTATAGATGCCGCAAGTACGCATATATGCGATTGGCGATTGGAAGATTGCACTATGTACGTAACCATAGAGCCATGCCCCATGTGCGCTGGCGCAATATTGCAAGCCCGCATACCACGCCTGGTTTATGGTGCGGCTAGCCCCAAGGCTGGTGCCGTGGAGTCCGTTGTTAATCTGCTAAACAATTCAGCGTTCAATCATCAAGCAGAAATTACTGCTGGCATACTAGAGACGGAATGTTCCGCTATTGTTTCCAAATTTTTTCAAAAGTCACGAGCAAGACTATAAGCCGAGTTCTGTACCGTGCAAAATTGCACTAGATAATCATCTATCTGGACCGCCCGTCGCCGCGGCGGCTCTAGCGGTGCTACGAAAGCGAGGCGGGTCACCTCTTGCGCTTTCTCCCTTGCTCCAAGTGGGGTTTACATGTGCCACGACCGTCTCCGACCGCGCGGTGGGCTCTTACCCCACCTTTCCACCCTTCCTTATAATTATAAAATTACAAGGGGTTTATTTCTGTTGCACTTTCCTTAAGGTCGCCCTCATCGGGGGTTACCCGACACCGTGCCCTGCGGAGCTCGGACTTTCCTCACGCCTTACGGCGCGCGATTATCCGTCTTACTCGTGACTTTCGTAAAGCTTATCTAAAGTAAGCAAACATAAACATTATTACCAATCCGAAAAACAATGAATTTACTACTGTGACAACAAAAATGTTGTAAATAATTTTGAGGATGTATTGTACTTTATATATCGCCTTATGCCTATAAATCCCGCAACTAAGCAGGCTAGAGTCAAGAAAAATGCAGGCAAAATTGCAAAAGGCATAAAATATATCGCAGTTACGTTCCAGAGCAACTGTTGCAAGCTTGCCAACCCTCCACCGCTGCCATCAAAGCCTCCAAAAATCGTAAATGTGAAACTAAGATTGCCAATAAGGATAAATATTTGCAGTATAAAAGTTACGATAAGCAATTTAGCCCAAATATTTTTCATAACCAATTTCCTCTAGGCGTTTGGCCTTTTTTGTTACCATGTCATCCAAATCTTGTGCGTATTCTATAAGCTTCTGTGTTAAGCTCGCATCAGATATAGCCAGCATCTTCGCGGCGAGTAAGCCCGCATTAGCCGCACCGTTTATCGCCATTGTAGCTACAGGTATGCCAGGCGGCATTTGTACTATAGACAGCATAGAATCCCAACCGCTAAGATTGCTTGATTTCACAGGCACACCAATAACTGGTAAATGCGTGATGGCCGCAACCATACCAGGCAGATGTGCAGAACCGCCAGCACCAGCAATTATCACAGAAACGCCTTTATCATGCGCACTTTTTGCATAGTCATACATTCTATGAGGGGTGCGATGAGCAGATACAATTGTAAGTTCATATGCAATGCCTAATTTCTCGAGGATTTCAGCAGCATCTTTCATAACGGGCAGGTCAGAATCGCTGCCCATAATTATTGCAACTTTTGGATTTGCCATAATGTCACCCTACCCTTTTGAAATCATTTTTAGGCTATCGTGAGCCTTCGCTGCCTTAGCTACAGCATTTTCTAAACTATCATCAATCACTGTTATATGACCCATCTTGCGTTTTGCTTTGGTCTCCTGCTTTCCATAAATATGCAATGATGCACCAGAAATTTTTAGCACATCTTCTGCTCCTTGCACAAACGCTGGTCCGTCATGACCATGCTCGCCAAGAATATTGCGCATGACAGATGGTTTGATGAGCGAAGTGTTGCCCAGCGGCAAACCGCATACAGCACGTACATGATTATCAAACTGGCTTGAGCAGCAACCCTCTATCGTATAATGCCCAGAATTATGCGGGCGTGGAGCAATCTCATTTACAAGCACTTCGCCGCTTTTTTCTACAAACATCTCCACGCAGAACATACCAACGCCGCCAAATACCTCCATAACCTTGCGAGCCACCTCCATAGCAGCATCGCTTGTGGCTACATCAATATTAGCAGGCACCCTTGTTTCAAACAAAACTTCTTCTCTATGTTCATTTTGCGCAACAGGATAGATGGCAATTTCACCATCTTTTGCGCGGCAAGCAAGCACGGAAATTTCCATATCAAAGTTTACAAATTTGTCAATCATTAGTGGCACTTCTTTGCCATTTAAGGTATCAAAAGCTTCTTCTGCTTGCTCAGCAGAATTTACTTTAAAATTGCCGCGTCCATCATAGCCGCCAAGGCGCGCCTTCAGCATCATAGGATAGCCGAATTTTTCGCCAGCTTTCACAATATCCGCTATAGTCTCTACTATCATAAAATCTGGGGCGGCTACGCCACCATCAAGCAGAGCTTGCTTTTGTGTTAATTTGTCTTGTATTATCTTCAAGCTTTGAGGTGTAGGATATACAGGCTTACCAGACTTTTCTACTTCAAAAAGAGCATCCACATTAATATGCTCTATCTCATATGTTACAATATCAGAGATTTCTGCTAGTTTAAGGATGCCTTCTCTATCTTTTAGACCTGCCACAATGTGGTTGTCAACTAAGGTATGTGCAGGGCAATTTGGGTCTGGGTCAAGAATAGACACATAGAAGCCCATTTTTTTCGCCTCCAGAATCATCATTTTACCAAGCTGCCCGCCGCCGATTATGCCGATTTTTGTAGAAAGTGCAGAAGTCATAATATTTTTCCTCCATGCTATATATTTTCATTGGTTATAGTATAAATGAAAACCCTCCATGGAGACCATGAAGGGTAAAGGTGCTATTTAACCACTAAATATCAGAAAACAATATATATGCAAACATAACATGTTTTATACTTTGTGAATTAAAAGCATTAGCTGCGTGTTAGACACGAGAAACATTAGAGGCTTGTGGACCTTTTGTGCCATCTACCACTTCGAATTGAACTTCTTGACCTTCTTCAAGGGTTTTGTAACCATCAGACATGATGGCAGAGAAATGTACAAATACATCATCTTCGCCCTCTACAGAAATGAAGCCAAAACCTTTTTCAGCATTAAACCACTTAACGATACCATTTTTCATGAAACATCCTCCTACTAATCGTAAAGATTACTTATGCGGTATATTCTGCGCTCGCAGACCGCTTATTTAATACCACAATATACTATCACAAAAAAAGTCCCTTGTCAAGGACTTTTTTAAGCATTCTGCTTACATAAAAAGGAAATAAAACCCACCAATTAGCAGAAGTATAGAGCCAAGCACTGAAAATGATGGAAACAATAACGCTATCAACATCCCTATGGCTATCGAAAACATCATAATGCCGCCAACGCGCCGTAATTGCCCAGGTTTTAGAGATTTCTTGCCCACAAAATCACCCCATGGCATTATATTACCAGAGGAGCAGAAAAATACATGCTATAAAATATAATTAAGCTCTTGTGCAAATCGCTAATAAAAGCCCATCGTCCACGGTCACTGTGGCAACATCATCTGCAAACTCGTTGCTTATACCAACTGTTGTGCCATTGTTTAATGTATCGGATTGCAGTGGATATTTTAGACCAGTGGTAGTAACCCCGCTAGCCTCGCCCTCCAGCGGCACAAGAGATATGTAATCAAAATTTTCACGTGGTATTTCCGCAAATTTATCGATAACAAAGGTTTTTGCAAAGGAACCAACCAAAAAAGCCCTTGCATCTGCCCTAGCCGCAAGTATTAGTGTTTGTATATTCCCTAGGAAATGGTCTGGTCTGCCGCCATAACCACCCAATATTACGACTTCATCAGGCATACGTTGCAGGGCTATCTCCATGGCTAGTTCTAGGTCGGTCGCATTCTTATCTGATGGAAATTTCGCAAAGGCTACATTTTTGCTCTCATAATCTTGTTTTACAAGGATATCAAGCGAATCTAGGTCACCAACTATCAGATTTGGAACAATCCCAATCTTGTTGGCAAAGCTAGCACCACCATCACAACATATAATATAGCTGGCATCCTCAATGTTTTCACTGAAAAATGTCAAATCATCAGATTCGCCATTCGCAAAAATTATAACTTTGGTTTTTATTTTTTTAAACTCACCAAAAATACTTTTGAATTTTTTTGTGGCTGCATGGATATTGGAATGTGCAAAAATTGCAGAGCCTACAACAACAACATTAACGCCTGATTTTAAGACATCACGCACATTGGTAAAATTTACGCCTCCATCCATTTGAATATCAATCTCAAGCCCTAGACCTTCCATGTATTCTCGCAATTCGCGAGCTTTATCTAATGTTTCGACCATAAAATCTTGTCCGCCAAAACCAGGTACTACAGACATTATCAGCACCATATCTACATGCGGAACAAATTCTAAAATAGCCGAAAGCGGTGTGTCTGGACGTAATGCAAGGCCCGCCTTTTTGCCATTAGCCTTTATCATGGCTATAATTTCATTAGCTTCGGCAGCATCAGTACAGCTTTCCACATGAAAAGTAATAATGTCTGCGCCAGCCTGAGCAAAGCGCGCAACAAAGGCCTTTGGATTTTCCACCATCAGGTGTACATCAAAGACCAAATCAGATTGTTTTCGAAGAGATTGTATTATAGGAAACCCTATGGAAATATTTGGCACAAAATGACCATCCATCACATCAAGGTGGATGTAGTCAGCTCCCGCTTTAGTCACAATGTCCATTTGCAAGCGCAAAGAGCCATAATCAGCAGAAAGTATTGATGGAGCAAGTTTTATCATTAGTCACTTCTCCCTGTTTGTAGTTACATATCTTTTGTATCTTTCGTATCTATCAATATCAATATCAACGCCCACATGCTCTTTCACGGCGCAGTCATGCTCGCTTACATGTATGCATTTTACATAATAGCAATCACCGATATATGGCTTAAATTCTCTGTAATGGTGTTGCAGTTGACGTTTGTCTATATGGTCTATCGAGAAAGACGTAAAGCCAGGCGAATCAACGACAAATGTGTCTTTCGCAACTTCTAATAATGATGTATGTCGTGTGGTATGCTTGCCACGTTGAACTTTCTCGGATAGTCCACCTACTTCAAGCGAAAACTGAGGATATAAAGCATTAAGTATACTAGACTTGCCAACGCCAGACGGTCCAGCCAAAATAGATGTTTTACCCAACATAGCATCCTTTAAATCGTCCAGCCCCATGCCATTTTCAGCACTAGCACATATCACACGATATTTTGCCATTCGAAAAGATTCGGCAATCTTCATATATTCTTTGCCCTTATCCAAGTCTATTTTATTGATACACAAAATCACATCTATACCTTGATTTTCGCACACAATTAAGAATCCATCAATAACATCTAAATTAATAGCAGGTACAACGGCGCATACCAAAATAACTTGGTTTATATTTGCTACACGAGGGCGTTTTAGCTCAGTTTTGCGCGGCAAAATTCCTTGTAGATACCCTGTAGATTTTTCATAGTCTATGGAAGATATTTCTACAAAATCACCTACAAGCGGCGTTATTCCTTTTTTACGAAAAAGCCCGCGTGCTTGGCACACAAGTTCTCCATATTCCGTCGCGACATAATAATTGCCACCGACACCTTTTATGATACGTCCAGTCAATACCTTAGAATTAATCATTAAAATTCACAGTTTCACCACCAACATCTACACCGTTGACAAGCAGCCTAAACTCCACAATTCCAGTGCCTTGCACAGTCACAAATTGCGGCAATTCCAGCCCTGTGAAAGACCCCATAAACTCTGTTCCACCCAATGAACCATCAGGCATACGGCGTACCAAGGATATTTCCACCGTAACATCTGCTGGAACAACAGGGTTTATTGTTACAGTGCGTGAAGTAAGCGTTGGTAGCTGATTCTGACCTTGGTTTTGTTCTTGATTCTGACCATCGCTAGGGTCGTCGTTGTCTTCCGTACCATTATTTTCACCATTTGTATCGACATTATCGTCATCTGTGTCATCATTTGTGTCTATGTTTTGATTGTCATTTTGATTATCATCATCTGTTGTATCATTATCATCGGGTTCATCTTCTTCATCCTCAGGCTCTTGAATAATCCCCGAGGAAACCATGAAATCAATATATGAACCAACGGGAACTTCTGTGCCAGCAGAAACACTTTGCCATGTTACGATACCAACGCTATGAGTTGGGCTTTCTGTTGGTATTTCTCTGCCAACGCGTAGACCCGATTGCACAAGCGCAGACCTAGCCGCAGAGTCTAAAATGCCTACTATATCAGGTACTTCTATGGTTTCAGGTTCTTCGCCTAAGCTGAGGACGATGCGTATTTGTTCTCCACGCATAAGATATTCTCCTGCTGGCGGATGCTGTTCAAGGATATAATTGTGCGCAAAAACCGAGTCGAAGCGATAGTCCGCATCATATACTCTAAGCGCACCATCAAGGCTCACAACAGCAGCATCCAAATGCATGCCAACAATATTTGGAACAAGTACTTGCTCTGCGCCTACATCACCAATCAGCCCAAGACTAACAACGACATTCACGGTCGTGCCTGGTTGTATGGTGTCGCCTTCGCGGAAATCTGCTTGCGTTATATGACCCTCTTCAATGTATTCATGGGGTTCTTCTCCATAAATTTCCAGATAAAGCCCAATGGCTTCTAACTCCTCACGAGCAGTTTCTAGCTCCATATCAATAATATCTGGCACTCTGACAAGTTCATTGTTTGACCCTCCGCCCATAAACCAAAATACAACAAAAACCAAAGCCGCAATAAGCACGGTAGCAGTAGCAACACCACCAATGATTATCAAGCGTTCTTTATTTTTATTATTTGATGCCACGGTGGGGCTGTTAGAAAAATTCACATCCCTTTCTGGCCTTGGTGGTCTTGGGCGTGGGTGGGATTGCGGAATTTCATGTGGGCGTGGCTTTTTATCGAATGGACTTGGGCGCTCCTCCGCACGGGGTTGGCTGCGATAATCCTCCTCAGCAGACTCCATCACAGCGCGCTGAATGTCTCCATAAAGCGAGCTGGCACTTTGGTAACGCCTAAAAGGTTGCTTGTTAGTAAGACGCACGATAATTTCGCGCACAACAGGCAACACCTTGGGATTTTTCTTGCGTATATTAGGAAGTGGGGCTTCTACATGCAACATGGCAATGTCATCTGCATTGTCGCTGTCAAAAGGTAGCTCGCCTGTCATCATTTCATACATCACTATACCAAGCGAATAAAGGTCACTTCTAGGGTCTATAGGGTCACTACAAGCAACCTCAGGCGATACATAATGCACAGAACCCATGGTAGAAAAGTCGTCATCTTTAAGGTCTTTTGAGCTACGCGACTTTGCAATGCCAAAATCCGCTACCTTAACAACACCATTTGGCATACACAATACATTTTGCGGTTTAATATCTCTATGAATTATTCCATTTTCGTGCGCATGAATCAAGGCCGCCGCTATCTGGCTAGCAACGCCCAGCATGGTTTCGTTGGAAAACGGAGCTTTACTGGTAATAAGCTCTTTTAACGTCTTTCCAGCGATATATTCCATCACGATATAATGTACATCGCCCTCATTTCCAACATCATAAACATTCACAATATTTGCGTGATTTAAGCTCGCTATAGCTCTCGCCTCGCGGTCAAAGCGGTCAACGAAGTTACTGTCGGTTATATATTCCTCTCGCAATACCTTCACAGTGACACTACGGTGCAGTTTTTTATCTATTGCGCGATAAACATGCGACATGCCACCCGCGCCAATCAATTCAGCTATTTCATATCTATTAGCAATTATTCTGCCAATTTCCAAAATCATATGTTCACCCACCCCACTACAATTACAGAAATATTATCATCGCCACCAGCCTCATTCGCCTTGGCTACCAGGATATCAACTTTATCGGACATTGCTGTATCATCAAAAAGAACATCAAAAATCTCGGCATCAGTCACCATATTGGTTAAACCATCCGAGCAAATTAGTATATATTTTACATCAGCAAGCGGAAAATAGCCCCTATCCACATTAACATGTAAATCCGTACCTATGGCGCGGGTTATCACATTTTTCTCTGGATGATGAAGAGCCTCTTCAGCCGTTATAATTCCTTTTTCTGTCATTTCAGCAACCAAAGAGTGGTCACGAGTTATTTGCTTTAGTTCGCTATCTGTCGCAATATAGATGCGGCTATCGCCTACATGTATATAATATAAGTTATTTTCATCTACAGTGACAGCCGAAAATGTAGTTCCCATACCAGAAAAAGCAACATCATCAGATGCAGCTTCATGTACATGCGCATTAGCTTGCAACAGGGCGTTTGCTAAATATTCTTCTACATAAATAAAGCTTGTGTGGTCATTGAAATATTCACAAAAAACCGAAATAGCCTTAGTGCTGGCAATTTCGCCCGCTTTATGACCTCCCATGCCATCCGCCACCACAAAAAGGTTTGCAAGAGGGCTAGGCCCATCGCTATTCACATAAATTGCATCTTCATTGCTGGCACGAACTTTACCAACATCGCTTTTTCCAAATCCATGCATAGCTTGACCTCATTTTTCATAATACTTATATTTTTGAGCATCACTTCTTATAATAAATGGTACACTCCTTGTACCATTTATTATAAGAAGTGATGTAGCAACAGGTGTTTTGCGTGATTTTGCAAAAGCACCGAGAGCGTTAAGCGAAGAAAGTCGCGTGAAAACAGGTTTTGAACAGGCTCTTAAAGAGTATCTTTTTGCTCATTTCTAAGCTGACCACACGCAGCAGAGATGTCAGTTCCCATTTCTCTGCGTATAGTGACACCATGACCGCTTTTGTCCAAAATTTCGGCAAAAGCCGCAATAGTAGCAGCACTACTTTTATTATATCCTTTTTCTGGAATTTTATTTGCCGTAATTAGGTTAATATGGCAATTAATTCCTATGAGCCTTCTCGCAAGCTCTTTAGCATTGCCTTCGCTATCGTTTACGCCATCAATCATAACATACTCGAAACTAACGCGCCTCCCGCCATCTGCATAGACCTTGCAAGCCGTAATCAGCTCGTCAAAATCATATTTCCGAGCAATAGGCATTAACTTTCGCCTAATTTGGTCATTTGGCGCATTTAACGAGATAGCAAGTGTCAGTTGTAGATTTTCGGTTACTAGGTCGTAAATTCGCGGAACAATTCCGCATGTAGACACCGTTATATGCCTCATGCCTACATTTGCACCATTTTCATTGCTTATTAGCTTGATAAACCTCATTGTATTGTCATAATTATCCAGCGGCTCACCGCTGCCCATTATCACAATGTTTCCTATGCGGGCATTGATGTCATGAGAGACAGCATAATATTGCGCCGCAATCTCTCCCGCCGTTAAGTTTCGCATAAGCCCATCTATGCCAGATGCACAAAAGTCACAACCCATGCGGCATCCCGCCTGCGTGGATACACAAATGCTATAGCCATGCTTATATGTCATAAGCACAGTTTCCACATACACATCCATTATACCATTATTGTGCAATTTATACAAGTATTTTCTTGTAGAGCCATCAGAGGATTTTTGCAGATTTACACATTCTGCATGTGTAATGGGTGCTTTTGATGCCAAATTCTCGCGCAAACTAACAGGCAAATTGGTCATTTCATCATAGCTGTTAGCTCCACGCTGGTTTATCCACCCAAAAATCTGCTCTGCTCTATACAGCTTTTCGCCAATACTGGTCACAAATCCCTTGATTTCATCAAGGCTAGCACTTCGAATATCAAAATTTTCCATAAAATTTCACACTCTTTCAAATATGGCAATAAAGAAACCATCAGTATCAAAATATTGTGGCAATATTTGAATATACCCATCTTGAGCTGTACTAAGCTCAGCCATATTAGGAACTTTATCGGAAATATCAATAGCCCTAAAAGGGAAGGTCTCCAAAAACCAATTGCAATTTTCTATATTTTCTCTTGCACTAATTGTACATGTGCTATAAAGTAGCTTACCGCTAGGCTTTACATATTTCCAAGAGCTAGCAAGAATCTTTCTTTGCAATTTAACAAGCCCATCGATGTCATCGGTTTTAAATAGCTTAATGTCAGGTCTGCGGCGCATTGTGCCAAGTCCAGAGCATGGCGCATCCACTATCACCAGGTCTGCAGTATTTTGCAATTTTTCATCATGAACCGTAGCATCCCACTTTTGCTTTACTATACCATCAAGACCTAAACGTCTGGCACTTTCACGCATCATTTTTAGCTTAAAGTCGTGTATATCTCTTGACAAAATCTTTGCTCCCTTGGCAAGATATCCCGCTAGAAAACTTTTGCCACCAGGTGCTGCACAAACATCTATTATACAAGCATTTTCATCTGGATTAGCCACCTGAACAGCAAGCATGGCAGCTTGGTCCATAATGTGATAGTTGCCCGCTTTAAACGATGGCAAAGCTGCAATATCAGAAGTTTTGGTAACAACAAGGGCATTTTTGCAAAGATTGCCATAGCTTGCCTCCACATTTTCATCAGCCAAAGTCTGCAAAAGCTTGTCAGAAGATATCTTTCGCGTATTTGTGCATAAAGTCACATGCGGCGGTTTGTTGATATTTTTGAGCAAAGCCTCCGTGGCTTCTTTTCCAAGCTCTCCAACAAAATGCTCCACAATCCATGGTGCGCAAGAATATTTGACTTCCAATGTTTCAGGCAGGTCTATCTTATCCAAATTGCGCTCTATATTACGCAATACGCCATTAACAAAGCCCGAAAGTTTTGCGAAACCCATCTTCTTAGCAAGTTCAACCGCCTCGCTGCATACAGCAAATGTCGGCACTTTATTCATAAAGCGCATCTGATAAACCGAAATGCGAAGTATGTTGATGACTTGATGTTTCATTTTATCAATAGGCGTATTAGAAAAATTGCTGATAATATGGTCTAAAAGCATCAAATTTCTGATACATCCAGATAGAATCTCGGTTACAAAAGCTTTTTGAATGCGATTTAGATGGCTTTGCCGCTCCAAAATACGATGCAAAGCCACATTGCTATAGGATTTTTTTTCGAAAATTTCCATTAAGCCGCGTACCGCAATTTCTCTTTCACCCTGCATTATCAGCCTCCTACACATTTTGTCACAGTATTATAACCCAAAATTAGCCAAAAGTCAAATGTTGCATCTTGAGCCAAAGTATGGTAGAATGGATAGATTAGAGTTATACAGTCGTAGGAGGTGTGTGCATGATACGCAGCATGACGGGTTATGGAAAAGGCGAAATGCAGGTCGGTGAGCGTAGTTTCGCCGTTGAAATACGTGCCGTAAACAATAAATTTTGTGAATTTCATATACGTATGCCAAGAATTTTTAATCCCCTAGAGGATAGATTGCGCAAGCTACTTGCGGCACAGATTTTTCGCGGTCGCATAGATGTCTCGGTCAACTTTCGCACAAATTCCACACAAGATGCAAAAATTGTCTATAACGAGGCTTTGGCAGAAAATTATCATACAGTGCTAACTGCAATTTCTCGCAAATTCAATCTTCGTGGACATGATGGGGATATTTTAGGACTCGTATCCAGATTTCCTGATGTCGTGGAAATTGATAGAGACCTTGGTGATACAGCTTTGGATAGTCTATGGAGTGACATAAGTTCTGCTACAGAAGATGCCATAAGTCGTTTTTTAACTATGCGCGAAACAGAGGGTGCTGTTCTTGCTGCAAATATTCGCGAAAAAGGTCTAAATATCGAAAAGCTGCTTGCTATCATTGAGAAAAAAGCCCCCGATGTAACAGAAAATTACCGTAAAAAGCTACAAAAACGCATGGAAGATGCCTTGGCAGGTGTTGTGGTAGATGAGCAGCGTTTCCTTAATGAGGTGGCGCATTTTGCTGACAAATCAGCCATAGACGAGGAAATAACACGCTTGAAAAGCCATTTGGCACAACTGCCCCAGATTTTAGACGAAGGAGGGGCTGTAGGTCGCAAGCTTGACTTTTTGGCTCAAGAGCTGGCTAGGGAAGCAAACACTATAGGCTCTAAGGCTAATTTCGCCGACATTACCAAAGTTGTGATAGATTTAAAGGGCGAGATTGAAAAAATTCGAGAGCAGGTGCAGAATATTGAATGATGCATCTGCGCTGGGTGTTACAAAATTTATAAATGTTGGTTACGGAAATATGGTGGCCACCGATAGGGTTGTTTCTATTATAAACCCAGAACCCGCCCCTATTAAGCGCATGATACAAGAGGCGCGGGAAACTGGGCGCATTGTAGATGCTACGCATGGTCGCAAAACACGAGCTGTAATTTTTACAGATACTGATTATATCATACTTTCATCATTGCAACCAGAAACAATCACGCAGAGGATTAATTGATGCTTACAGTATATTTTTCTGGCACGGGAAATACCGAATATGTAGCGAAGCTTTTTGCAGAGAAAATGGGCAGCAAATGCCTATCTATCGAAGATGATATCAATTTTGTCTCAGAATTTACAAAATATAGTACCATCGCATTTTGCTATCCGATTTATGGTTCACGTGTACCACTGATTATGAGGCAATTCGCCACTCGTCATGCAAGCTCTTTGCAGAGCAAGAAGTTAGTGATACTTGTTACGCAACTAATTTTTTCGGGCGATGGGGCTAGAGTTTTTTGCGATTTATTCCCAAAAAATCATTTTGACATTATATATGCCGAGCATTTCTTTATGCCAAATAATGTTTGCAACTTCGCACTTTTGCCCAAAGCTGGCAAGCGGAGTATTACAAGATGTATGAAAACAGCGAAGCGCAAAGTCAAGCAAATATGCCAAGATATTTCAGTGGTCAAGATAAAGAAACGTGGATTTTCAGAATTTTCCCGTTTTTTAGGAAATGTTCAGGGCAGGTTCTGGCAAGGAAATAGCTCTAGTGCGAATGTTGTAATTGGTTCAATGGAGGCTAAGGCAAAAAATAGCGTACAAATAGATGAAAATTGTACTGTGTGCGGTCTTTGTACCAAGATATGTCCCATGAAAAATTTAGAAATTGTTGATAGCAAAATCATACATAAAAATAACTGCACTGTATGTTATCGCTGTGTTAATCTTTGCCCTGAGAAAACAATTACTGTCTTTTTCCATCGTAAACCAAAATGGCAATACAAGGGAATTCTGAAATAATTTTTCGAGTATTTACTAATGACGAGGTGGCAATAATGCAGGATAGGCTATTGCAAGATGGTATTTTGCTGATAATTTCTGGACCTTCGGGTTCTGGCAAAGGCACTGTGTGCAAAAATCTACAGCCCACAGAGGGTTTCGCACTATCTATATCCATGACTACACGCACTCAAAGACCAGGTGAGGTGCATGGTATCGACTATATTTTCTGTGACAAAGACCAATTTCGTGCTGTGCGTGATGCTGATGGACTTTTGGAACACGCCATGTATGGAAACAATTATTATGGCACACCTGTATCGTATGTAAATGACCAGATGCGCAATGGGCATACTGTGGTTTTGGAAATAAATGTGGTAGGTGCTTTGCAAGTTAAAGAAAAATATCCCGAAGCCATTTTGATATTTCTTATGCCTCCTACTTTTTCTGATTTGCGGCATCGCTTGGAGCTACGCGGAACAGAAGATGAGGCGGAGATTGATAGGCGTTTTCGCAGAGCATGGGATGAAGTGGCAGAATTGCCAAAATATGACTATCTTGTAATTAATGATTCTGTAGAAAATGCCGTTAATGAAATTAAATTGATTGTTGCATCAGAAAAATTAAAACCGCATCGCAGTAATGAAAAAATTAGTCATTTTCATGATAATATTGAGAATGGGGAGTGATAATATGGAATTAATATTCCCGACCCGTGAAATGAAGCAAGCTGCAATGGATTTTCGCCAAGAGCATTTTGATAATAACGAACCAAAGATTAACGGCAGCGCAGGATTTGCCTATGTGGATAACTACGAAGAATGGCTAGCAAAAATCGAAAGAGATGTTACGCACAGCAACAAACTGGTTGTTCCCGCTACCGTCTATTTTGCAGTAATAGACGATGAAATTGTTGGTATTTTACAGATACGGCACGAGCTTAATGAACACCTGCTAAATAGCGGCGGTCATGTGGGCTACAATGTGCGACCATTTCAGCGACGCAAAGGTTACGCAACAAAAATGTTGGCTTTGGCATTGACCAAGTGCCGAGACATGGATATTAATCAAGCCCTTGTCACCTGCAACAAAGATAATGAAGCATCCCGTAGAACAATTTTACGCAATGGTGGGGTGTTAGAAAATGAATTTACTGAAGATTGCGGAAATATTGTTGAAAGATATTGGATTTCACTATAAAGGAGACATATTATGTTAAACCCATCCTATTCCAGCTTGATAAAAATTTTAAATGAAGATGCCAGCGCAGATGCCAGGGTTACAAGCCGCTATTCTATCGTTATTGCGGCGGCAAAACGCGCACGCCAGATTGTTGGCGGCGCAGAGTATGAAGACCTTGGCGCGAAAACTGATAAGGCGGTGAGTATCGCTGTAAACGAGATTCAGCGTGGTTTTGTGCGTGTTGTGCCTGGTTCGGTAGAAAATATCACAATGCCACGCAGCGAGCATATCATACAAAATCTACCAACCGTTATTGACGATAGTTTTGTGTCTGATGATATTATCTTAAATGCAGACGAAATTATGGGCGATGATGACGATGATGACATCATTCAAGAAAGCGAATACGATGATGCTTGGGACGAGGAAGATGAGGTTGATGATGAAGAAGAATAGGTAACTTGAATGAAGAAATACGTAAAGGTGATTGTTTCCTCCACAGCTAAAGATTTGGACAAACCCTTTTACTACGCCATTCCACCTGATTTGCAGGGGTCGCTTTCGCGTGGACAGCGTGTGCTTGTACCTTTTGGCAAGTCACGTAGCACCGAAGGGTGTATTGTAGATTTTGTTGATTCTATCAACTTTGACGAGGCCAAGGTAAAAGAAATCTCAGGAGTTTTGGAGGACTTTGCTATCTTTTCGCCTGTAATGCTTGATTTGGCTATGTGGATGTCCGAAAAATATTCAACACCTCTTGCTGTTTGCCTAAAAACCATTATGCCTTCTGGTATAGCTATGAAAAATGACTATGTGGCAGAGGTCGTAGATGGAGTGGGGCCTAAGGGTCTAAAAGGTCGCCGTAAGCTGATTTTTGAGTATATCAAGAATCATGGTGCTGTGGGCGAGCGTGAGATAAAGGAGAATTTTGGCAATACCTCCACTTGGGCTAATTTACAGTCTTTAGCAGATATGGATTTTATAACTTTAAGACATGTATATGATGTCAAGAGTTATGCGATACGTATAAACACGGCATTTATCAATGATGATATACCAAATTTTGACACAAAAGCAGAGCAAGTGCTTGAAAAGGGCGACAAACAGTCAGCGGTCTTGGAGATGTTGATGGATACAAAGTCGCTTTCTGTGGCGGATATTCAACATAGATTAGGGATTTCCCCTTCACCCATTATGTCTTTAGAAAAAAAAGGGCTTGTGCGTTTAGAGAAAATGGAGATACGCAGAGAAATCTTGCAGGATGCCACCATGCAGCCAGTACCCGATTTTCAATTAACACTAGAGCAGCAAGTTGCCATTGATGCAATTAAAAATAATATAGTAAACAACAATCTGCAACCTGTACTTATACAGGGCGTTACGGGTAGCGGAAAAACCGAAATTTATATGAGCATCATCGACCAAGTGCTGTCCGAGGGCAAACAAGCCATCATGCTAGTGCCAGAAATTTCACTTACACCTCAGGCTATTGACGTTTTCATCACACGCTTTGGCAGCAAAGTTACAGCTACCCATAGCCGTATGTCGCTTGGCGAGAGATTCGACCAATGGAAGCGTGCGCGTGACGGGCAGGTTCAAGTGATAATCGGTCCTCGTTCCGCCATATTTACCCCTTTCACAAATCTTGGCGCAATTATTATTGATGAAGAACACGAAAACACATATAAATCTGAAACTGCTCCAAAATATGAGACAGGCTCTGTAGCACTGAAATTATCGGAATTAACGAGTTGTGCTGTTATTTTTGGCTCTGCCACGCCAAATGTTTCGCGATACCATGAGGCATGTAGTGGCAAAATGCAGTTGCTCACACTAAAAAACCGCGTTGGCAACCGCAGCTATCCTGCCATGGAAATAGCCGATATGCGCAAAGAGCTAGCCGAAGGTAATAAGACAATTTTTTCTGTTGCCTTACACGCGGCTTTGGCGCAAAATTTGGTAGAGGGCAAGCAGAGCATATTATTTCTAAATCGCCGCGGACACTCTACTTTCGTGAGTTGCCGTACCTGTGGACATGTACTCGGTTGCACCAATTGCAATGTAAATTATACATACCATAAGTATAATCAGCGTTTGCTGTGCCATTACTGCTGTACCACCACAAAAATGCCTGAAAACTGTCCCGTATGTGGTTCTATCTACATCAAGCACTTCGGTGTAGGCACACAAAAAATCGAGGAGTATCTAGTAGAAGAGTTCCCAGATGCGCGAGTTTTGCGCATGGATTTGGATACAACCACGGGCAAAAACAGTCATAGTCGCATTATCCGTACCTTTGCAGATAGGAAGGCCGACATTTTAGTTGGCACACAGATGATTGCCAAGGGACATAACTTTCCTGGTGTTAGCCTTGTAGGTATTGTTGCGGCAGATATGGCTCTTAATAATGGTGACTATCGCGCTGCCGAGACAGCATATCAGCTTATAACACAAGTTTCTGGGCGCGCTGGGCGCGGCGATGATGCTGGACGCGTTATCATCCAGACTTATAATCCCGAGCATTATAGCATAAACTATGCTCGAGCAGGCGATTACGCAGCTTTTTATGACCATGAAATAGAAATACGCCGCCAGATGAATTATCCACCATTTTCGCATATATATATGTTGCTATTTACAGGGATGGATGAAAAAAATATTGTGCAAGCTCTGTACCGCCTTGCAGATATTATGAAACGCGCCAACCGCAAAGGGTTGTGCGAGATTTTAGGACCTGCGCCCGCGGTGATATCCAAAATAAGGCAAAACTACCGTTGGAAATTACTTATAAAATGCAAAGACGAGGAAATTATAAAGAAATTTGTTTATTATTGTTTAGATAAACTTAGAGAAAATGAGGCACTAGAGGGGATTGGCATCCATCTCACCCTTGACCCTGCTCATATAGTATAGAAGTTACAGGAGGAAGTTATATGGCACTGCGCTCTCTGCGTGTAGTACAAGATGATATATTACATAAAGTATCACGTCCTGTTGTTCAAATAACTGACAAGACGTGTCAATTGCTTGATGACATGCTAGAAACCATGTATCATCATAATGGTGTAGGGCTTGCGGCTGTGCAGATAGGTGTTTTGCGCCGCCTGCTAGTCATTGATATAACTGAAGAGGGTGATAGCCCAATAGAGTTTATTAACCCTGAGGTTATTAGCCACAAAGGTAGCCAAACAGGTTGGGAGGGTTGCCTATCTATCCCTGGCAAGTCTGGGAATGTGGTGCGCCCTAATATTACCATAGTCCGTGCCCTTAATCGCCATGGCGAACCTTTTGAGATGCACTGTGAAGGTCAGTTGGCAGTAGCATTGAATCACGAACTAGACCATTTGGACGGTGTATTGTACACGCAAAAGGCAATAGAAATGCGCCAACAAGGCGATGAAGATGAGGAGTAAGAAATTGAAAGTTGAAAAAAGAGAATTAAAAGTCGTTTTTATGGGTACGCCAGAGTTTGCGCGCGTTTGCCTAGATGCCCTCGTAGGAGCAACCATGTTGATAAAAGTGGCAACCGTAATAACTCAACCAGACAGACCGAGCGGGCGTGGGAAAAAGCTACAGTCATCACCAGTTAAAAATTGTGCAATGCAACATGGCTTACCCGTATTTCAGCCCGAAAAAATCAAATCAAAAGACAGCATAGCCATCTTAGAATCCCTAGGTGCCGACATTTTCGTAGTGGCTGCATATGGTCAGCTATTGTCCCAAAAGATATTGAGTATGCCTAGATTTGGAGCAATAAATGTTCATGCTTCAATTTTGCCCAAATACCGCGGTGCATCGCCTATTCAGCAAGCCATTGTTGATGGTGAGACATCTACAGGTATCACAATAATGCAAATGGATAAGGGCATGGATACAGGCGATATATTGTTAAAGCATATTGTAGATATAGACCAAGAGGACACGGGCGGTTTGTTACACGATAAGCTCTGTCAAGTCGCACCCATAGCATTGCTTGAGGCTATAGATTTGATAGCAACAGACAGTATTGTCCCAATTAAGCAAGACAGCGAACTAGCGAGCTATGCGCCGCTAATCACAAAGCAAATGGCGCAAATTGAGTGGAATAAGTCACCAAAAGATGTTGTAAATCAGATACGCGCATATAACCCCTCCCCTGGTGCTTATACATGGCTCGATGATAAGCAAGTCAAAATTTGGAGGGCAGTAACAGACGAAACACTTGACACAAATAACCGCATTTCAGGTAAGATTGTGGGTACTTGTCCAAAAAATGGGATTTCTGTAGCCGCAAATGGCGGCATTGTGCGTATAATTGAATTAACACCAAGCGGCGGCAAAAAAATGTCAGCATCAGAGTTTATGAGAGGTCACAAAATAGAAATTGGCACAAAACTCGAATATAAACAGACAATTTAATAAATTTCACGTATAAATTAATAGAAGACGGAGGGATATTCTATGCCATTTTTTTTCGACATGTGGTCATTTTATCTATTGATTCCAGCTATGTTACTAGCACTTTGGGCGCAAGCCCGCGTATCCACTAACCTTTCGCGCTTTTCGCAAGTGCCAACCCAAAAAGGCATGAGCGGAAAAGATGTTGCCGCCGCCATTTTGTATGAAAACGGTATACGTGACGTTGCCATAGAGCGTCTGGATGCCAATTCAGGAGACCATTATGACCCGTCACACAAGGTGATTCGCCTGTCTGCTCATGTGCATGATTCATCTTCTGTTACCGCTGTTGCTGTTGCTGCGCATGAGGCAGGTCACGCCATACAGCATAGCGAAAGCTATTCTCCGCTTGTGGTGCGCGGTGCGGTGTTTCCTATAGTGCGTTTTGCATCGGGTGCTGCCGTTCCACTTATCTTTATTGGCTTTATTCTTGGTGTGGGCGGTGGTTTTGCAGATATTCTTATTGATGTGGGCATTATTTTCTTCGCTGTCACAGTGGCTTTTCATTTAATCACGTTGCCTGTGGAGTTTAACGCTAGCCGACGCGCGGCTGAGGTTTTAGAGGTTGGACGATATCTAAATGACGATGAAATGCGTGGCACAAGGAAGGTACTTAATGCTGCCGCATTAACATATGTAGCCGCTGCAACTATGGCCGTTATGCAACTTTTACGCTTCCTGCTTATTCGCGGTAGCCGCAATTAACACAGATAACAAAATCCCGAACAAAATGTGTCGGGATTTTTATTTTTTGCTCAAGCCTTCTATGCCCACTAATCCTAGGATACGCTTTTCTGCAAAACTAACATAACTTTGTCCGCCGCATATAATATGGTCTAGCACAGCAACTTCTACGCTAGACAGCATGGAAATTAAATATTGTGTGGTTTTTACATCAGCATCAGAGATTTCTAAAGAACCACTGGGATGATTGTGTGCCAAAATGACATAGGCAGCGTTGCTAGCAAGCACACATTTCATAATCTCTCGCGGATACAGCTCTGCGCGATCCAATGTTCCACGCTCCAATAGAGTCGCAGATATGAGACTATCGCGATTGTCCAAGCAAAGCAGATAAAAACACTCCGCAGTTTGACCAATAAAAAGCGATTTTAAGTAATTTGCCATGGCTTTCGTGTTTGCAAAGTTTACGCGCGTACCCCATTTAGATATGTCATAACGGCGAGCAATTGGCAACAGCATCGAAAGAAGTGTAGCTGTATTTTCCGAAAGACCACATCTCTTTTGTATTTGGTCAACATCAGATTCCAAAAGAGCGTGCAAACTACCAAATTCATGAATAATACCATGCGCAATTTTGTTTGTATCGCGGCGCGGTACAGCATAAAACAGCAATAGCTCGACAATTTCGTGGTCTGCCATTGCTTCTATTCCACCTTTTTTGTACCTCGCCCTCATCCGCTCGCGATGTCCCGCATTTGGGTTATGCGCTTTCGCTTTTTTATCGTTCATCACTACCATATATATCAAGAACTTCAGCTTCTTTTGCAAGATTTCCGTTATATACAATTTTCAATAAAGAGTTCAGTGCCTTAAGCGCAATCGTCACATCTACACCAGAAACTTCTCCTTTTTCAAAGGCTTCAGCTAGTTCATCAGTATCTAGCACCTTTACCGAACCATCAGAAAATACAACTACATCCACTAAGAGGTCGCAAAAAATATATTTATCTCCATCAACCTCAGCCTTCACAATGTCACAATAATAGTAAATCATTCTACCATTGCTATCGAAAAATTTGCTTATTTTGTAATTTTTATGTAAAAAGTAGCAGGATATACCATGCGAAAAGTCTGGACGCGGCTTTATACTGCGCCACGCAGTGATAATTTTTTCATCGTCCGCCAAAAGGATTTCATCGTCTTTTAACCAGAGCAACTCCTCTGGCAGATAGCGTTTTCGATAGATTTTCATGACTTTTAATCTCCTATCATCATGTCAAGACTTTTTATTTCAGATTCTACATTTTCATACAAAAAAGCGCGAGCAGCTATGTATAGCCCATGTGATACATCGTTAGATGTCTTGAAAGCAAATAAATTCTTCAAATTTGCTTTCATTATGTAAACAAGGGCTTTTGCTATCTCATCAGAAAGCCAAAGTGTATTTTCGCCTGTTTGCACGTATTTATCAGCGACAAGCGGCGCAAAACCCTCTTCTTTCAATAGTCTGATAGCAAAGACAGCAAAGACAAGTTTTGGCGTATGGCGACCCCGTAAAAGTTCTTGTATAGAGTATAGCAATATATTAAGTATCTCATTTGTATCCATGCTGGCTAACACCATTTTATCCGCTAGCTCCAAAAAGCAGCATGCAACGCAAAATTTGTCATAATCTTGTCCAATATTTTCAAATATATGAATCGGAACTACTGAGTTAAGGCTATAGAAGTCCCCTCCATCAAAAATCACAAACTCATTATAGCTAAATAGCTCTATGGCTAACTTGCTACCCGTACGCTTTGCACCTCTTGCAAATACCGTTATTTTGCCATGTCCACGCGTTAATAACACTAGTTTTTTATTACTTTCGCCCGCATCATATTGCCTAAGCACCACTCCAAAATCCTTTATAATAGCCATTAAATCATATTTCCTCTTTGTCATCATCTTTCAGATATTGTTTGTACATCAAGTAAACACCAGTATTGCCAGTATGTGCAAATAAATTCCAAAAATTCTCAAGCATATCATCACAGCTCCCCTCGAAAATAGTGTGCCAAAGGGTGAGTTAGCTATGCTATAAAATGTTGGAAAACGCCTTTAGTTATCCTCACGATATCCCAAATTACGCACATAGAAATCACTATCGCGCCAGTTTTCTTTAATCTTTACCCATAATTGCAGATTAATTTTCTCATCATAAATCCGCTCTATATCCATTCTTGCTCTGGTGGCAATGTCCTTTAGCATAGCACCGCCTTTGCCAATTATTATGCCTTTGTGAGAGGACTTTTCACAATATATATTCGCTTGAATGTCAATGATTGGCTTATCATCTCGGCGAGCCAATGAAAGAATCTCCACAGCCATTCCATGCGGAATTTCTTCCTGCAACAGATACAGTGCCTTTTCGCGTATCATTTCCGCCACTATAAAAGCATCTGTTGCATCTGTTAGCATACCTTCAGGGAAATATCTAGGTCCTTCGGGTAGATATTTGATAATATTATCCTTTAGCGTACCAAGATTTTCGCCTTTCATAGCGGAAATGGGTATAATCTCCGAAAAATCACATAGCTCTTTGTATGCATCCACAATGGGCAGGATTTCAGACTTCTGTATTGTGTCGATTTTATTTACAACCAAAAATTTTATTGCTTTGCTTTTTGCTAATCTTTGTGCAATTTCCTTGTCAAATTTGGTGATAGCAGGTGCAATCACAAATAATATAATATCGCCATCTGCCATGGTGTTTTCCGCCATTTTCACCATATTTTTGCCTAGCTTGTGCTTTGGCGCGTGTATACCAGGCGTATCTACAAATACGATTTGTTCAGTGCTATTTGTTAATATCCCACGGATATTGTTTCGTGTAGTTTGCGGTTTATTTGTGATAATAGCTACCTTTTCGCCTAAAAAGGAGTTAAGCAATGTAGATTTGCCCACATTTGGCCGCCCCACAATAGCCACAAATCCCGATTTAAAATTATTAATCATTTTCATACTCTCCATTGTTTTCGTCCTGCGATTCTATAACTCGTGCTTCAAAGGTTGGCTCATCACTAATTACAGATATCCATGTTCTGCCACGATTTAGCGTAAGCGGTTCGCCATTTTCATCATACCATCTTGTAGGCTCGCTGGCACTTACCCGCTCCCAATACACGCGTGAATACGTACCATGTGTAGCAAGATATCCATGACCACTACCCACCATGGTTACATCACGCCTGCCCTCGTTATCAATCACTCTCATGCTTGTTATTTGTATAAGAACATTGGTTACGGTTATCTGCGAATCAATGGCAGCATCCATATGTGGGTCGCCGAAAACGAACTTGTAGTATAAGTTGGTTTCAGGATTATATTCAAATCTGGTAGTATTACTACTATGAAAAGGCACATTCACAATGTCTGCTAAATTTTGCGATGCAGGCGCTGTCAGCTCCTCAAAAAAATTGAAAAGCCCAAGTATTTGTTCTCCGCTCTCCTCATCAATCCGTATCGTCATATCAAAACCTAGCTCTTCTGCAATATTTAGCAGATTCTTAGCAGAAGTATAGGACGAATGCTCCAAGCCCCTGCTCTGCCGACGTTCAGCATCGCGCCAAAAAACCGTGCCGTCAAATCTCATGCCATCTATATTTGGTATGCCACGACTAGAAATGGCATTATAGCCCGAAACGGAGCCGCCATGATGAGCCATAATAGCTCCATGGTCAAGGGCGAAGTAAGTAAAATAAGAACGTGTGCTACGTACAGGTCCTATCATTTCAGCATCAAAGTCTTGAAAAATCGCGATAACACGCGTGATGCTACCCTCTGTCAGCACCTCATAGATTATATCAGCTTGCATAAGCCCTGATTGTGGCAAAGCGCGTGTTTCATTGTTAAAGATTACAGCTATAGGTCGCCTGTCGGCCGCTTCTTCGAGGATATACAGCCCCGTAAGCAAGCTGACAGCATAGCCCTCTGGCGGTGATTCTGGCTCGGGTTCTGATTCTGGCTCGGGTTCTAGATTTTGAATGACGAGCGGTGTAGGCTCTGATTCCTCTGGCATCATATCCGCCTGCACTCCGCCACCGCAAGCCACCAGAAGTAACATAACAGTGACAATAGCTATCGCCGTAATTATCCTTGGTTTTAACACTATCTTCCTAGCCCCATTTCTCCCAGAATCTCTTCTTGCAGTGCAAACATGCGTTCTTCCGCATCCTCCGTGTCATGGTCATAACCAAGCAAATGCAAAGCAGAATGCACAATTAAAAAAGCAAGCTCTCGTGCTTGGCTATGCTCGTATTCTTCAGCTTGCCGCCGCATAGAATCTATATTTATGATGATGTCGCCTAGGCAAATAAATTCATCACAGGTATTGGCAATCTCTTCCGCGCTATATTGCGGAAACGATAGCACATCCGTAGTGCCTTCCTTTCCGCGATGTTCAAGGTTGTATCCCATCATTTCAGCATCTTCTACACAAAGTACGCTAATCTCACCGCTATGCTTAAATCCCTGATGCATCAAAGCAGCCAAAATAGCTTTTTCTATTAGATTAAAATCCACACCAAGCCCTTGAGTGTCAATATCAATCAAGAATTCCCCGTTTCTCATCCCCAATTCCTCATCCCTAATTTATTTCCCCGCCACAATCTCTCTGACCGTCCCGCTTGGGTATGGTACACGCTCATGGTACATGCCTTTAAATACACGCATAAAAGCTTTCGCGATAGTATCCAAATCCCTGATAGATAGCCCACTGTCGTTTAGCTGACCATCCTCCAGCTTGTCCTTTATCAGCATACGCACAAAAGCGTACATCTCCTCTATCTTCGAACCTTCACGTGTCATCTTAGAGCGCACGGCAGCCTCACATGTATCGGCAAGCATTACCACGGCTGTTTCTGGCGATTGCGGTATGCGGTTTTTGTATCTGAAGTCGTTTTCATCTATCACGTCATCTGGATGATTTTTACTTTCTTTGTAGAAGAATACCTTCATCAAAGATGTCCCGTGATGTTCTTCAATAAAGTCACGTATAGGGCTTGGCAATTTATGCTGTTTTGCTAGCTCCATACCGCGCGTTATGTGGTCTGTGATAACCTCAACGCTTGTGCGTGGCGGTAGGGTATCATGCGGGTTTTCGCCACTTTGATTCTCTGCAAAGTATTGCGGATACTTCATTTTACCGATATCATGATAATATGACCCAACCCGCGCTAACACGTGGTTTGCGTTGATATCAAAGCAAGCCGTTTCCGCCAAATTTGCTACAACAAGGCTATGATGATATGTGCCTGGTGTTTCCACTGCCAAACGGCGCAAAAGCACATTGTTGGGGTTTGTAAGTTCTAATAAGCTATTTTGTGTCACAATTTCAAAAATGGATTCCCAAAATGGCAACGAACCAATAGTTAAAAATATTGTCACAAAGCCGACAAAAAGCGCGATAACAGCAGAGTTCACCATAGTCATGCTAAAGCCAGATGAAAACATAAAGTGATTAGCAAAAACAGACAGTACATTAACTGCAGAAAGCGAAAGCACAGCATAAAGCACTCGCCCGCGCGCTACTATATGCTTTGCTATCATAGCGGCGGCAATACCGTTTATCAGGGCATATGTTAGGAACATATTATCCATAGGTTGCATTGCGGCAGAGATGATGGCCACACCCACGGTTAGAACCGCCGCTAACCTCATATCTATCAATATAGCTACAAGCATCGCAAACAGCATTATAGGGGTATAGTAATAATCCAGCGGTGTCATGGCGCGTGTTAAAATTATTGTAACTGTGAATAGGCTAAATAATAGCAATGCCTGACGACGATTGTCCGCCAAGTCGCGCTTAAACAGAAAGATACTAAAAATGAATATGCCAAAAACAATAGAAACTGTGAGTATAGTCCCTAAAATACCCACAAATAAAGCCGCGCCATCGCCGCCTATATATCCAAGCTCTGTAAGCGCGAGATATGCTTCATCATCAATAATATCGCCTTCGCGCACTATATTCTGACCTTGCATAAACTCCGTTGGCATTACAGCATCACGTGCCTCTTGGCGTTGAGACTCCGTCAACTCCTCATCCACCACCATATTATTGCGTAAAATAGATATGGCAATAGCATGACCAATGCCAGCATACATTTCATCAAAATACAGATTGTATAAATCCTCACCAATAGTCCAAGCCGTTCCCGCTAACGCACCCTCGGTAATGCCTTCGCCTAGATGTTCTTCAAACTGCACTATAATAGCATTTACAAACCCAACAAATGTAGCAGAATCACCTGTTATAATATGTCGTGCCTGCTCATGGTTAAGCTCCATAGGTAGCGCAGAGAAATCTGGCAGAACTTGCATCTCGCCATGTTGGGCATCTGGTAGCAGCTGCCCTGGGGATGGTATAGGAAAATACTCCGCCCGCAAAATCCCAATATCAATGATAATATCTTCAAGCTCGTCCATAATTTCAGCCGAAATAGCAGCATCATTAAAGAAGCTCTCACCTACAGCGGCGGCGGCGGCATCTTGCTCTAGCTGGGTACGATATGTGTTTACAAACTGCCTAGGTGCTTGAAATGTGGTAGGTGCTGGCATACCAGGTTCTAGGTCATAAATTTCGGGCATAAAATACCCGAGCCCCACAGCCATAATACTAGCCAAATACGCAACAGCAAGCAGAATAATCACATATGGCGACAACCTTCTGTTTTTCTGACTATCCATTTTTTTACCTCTTTGGTGTCTTTAATTTTATTTTGCGTTTTTCTTTGTACAAATCCTTTGCATCACGCTTCTCGTAAGCCTTGATGATGCGTTGCACGAGCGGATGGCGCACCACATCTTTATTCGTAAACATTGTTGTACCTATGCCTTCCACATCTTCAAGAAGGGCAAGAACATCTTTTAGCCCTGATTTTGTGCTGCCAGGCAGGTCTATCTGCGTAATATCGCCTGTAACCACAGCCTTTGAGCCAAAACCTATGCGCGTAAGGAACATCTTCATTTGCTCTGGCGTGGTGTTTTGTGCTTCATCAAGCACTATAAAGGAATTATCCAACGTGCGACCGCGCATATAAGCTAACGGAGCAACCTCTATAGCCCCTTTTTCCAAATTACGATGAAACGACTCCGCTCCCATAATCTCAAATAGTGCATCGTACAGTGGTCGCAAATATGGGTCTACTTTTTGTTGCAAATCCCCAGGTAAAAAACCCAGCTTTTCGCCTGCTTCTATAGCAGGTCGCGTAAGTATTATTCTGTCTACATCGTTTTTCTTAAAAGCCGCAATAGCCATCGCCATAGCAAGATATGTCTTGCCCGTGCCTGCTGGGCCCACGCCAAATACTATTGTCTCTTTTTTTATCATATCTATATATTTCTTTTGCCCCATTGTCTTCGGCTTTATTGCCTTGCCCGCAAGGGTCATTATTACTGTATCCGTGTCCCCTCGCCCAACTTGGCTGATTGTGCCATCACGCATTGAGTCTATTAGATAATTAACCGTGGTTTCGTTAATCTCTTCACCTTTATCAGCAATATTAAAAAGTTTGCGCATAACTTCCTGCGCATTTTCGGCATTTTCACCAACAATAGCAAGTTTACCACCACGATTGACTATATTAACACCAAATTCTTTCTCTATTTTTATGATATTTTCATCCAAATTACCAAAAATTGTTGGCAGAAGTTCGCTGGATATCGTTGTTTGTCCTATATCTTTTGTCTGTATTATAATGTATTCCTCCCTTATCTTGCGCTAATTTATATCGAAAACTATGGCTCTTTCTGTATCTATACGCTCTATTGTCACTAAAAACACCTCCATCGTAATGCTATGTTCATTTTCAACCATGCTTATTTCTTGCGAAACTATATGCGCATATTCTGGCAACTCTTCTGCAATGCGTGCCGCTACCAGTTCTTCACCTATAGCCGCCGCCTCTTGTGGCGTGCGACGTTGTAAATGCCGTACGATTTCAAAGCTTTCTGTTACTATGTAGCCCAGCGGCAATGGGTAGTTTTGCCCTAAATTAAGCTGATTTCGACTTATGATTTCTTCGTAATATATGAAGTCGTGGTCAAAATGTGGTAGGCTGAACTCATTGCTTCCTATCATTATACTATAAACACGCCCTGCTCGTCCAGTAAAGCTTTTTTCATAAAAAACAAGAGGAATGTCGAAATTTATATTATAATACAGCCTCGCCCACACTTCGGATTGCGCACGTATATACTCGTATGTAATAGGCTCGCCCTCTACGCCTATTGTCAGCTGCCCAGATACAATCACTTCGCCTGACCGCACCACATCCCCTGGCACAAACTGCGGCGTACCAAGACTTGTCGCCATCTGCATTATAAGTCCGTCTTTTGCAGCCACAATGTCGGTAGGCGTTGTTAGGTCTACGATTTCTGGTTTCTCTATGGTTTCTATCAACGTAATTTGCGCCCTTGTACCCTCTATGGTAAGCGAAACCCAAGCAATATCAGGAAATTGCGCCATCAGCAAGCTTTCTATGTCCCTATATGCTATGCCGTGACGGAATGTGCCTATCGCAAAATCATTTTCTGCAAGAAAATCAATTATTGCTTCCGAATCTATTCTCTGATATCCCTCGATGTCAATCCTCCATATATATGATGTCAGCGCAACAAGCCCTATCACAAAAGCTATGCCCCCTACAATCAATGCTACGCGCTTTTTAAATCGCGCAATTATTGTTGGTAGCCCAATATAACGAATCACTTTTAGCACAGTTCCCGTTTTTGCCGCAATTGCTTGCAAACGAAAAAAATCTCCGCGCGATACATGCGCACCGATGGTCGCGTGCATCCTTTCTAAATCCCAAAAAATGATACCGTTTACCGCTGCTTGATTTATCAGTCGCTCTACAGAAAAACCACTCATATCTATTCTAACATATCCACACAAAAAATTCCATATTTTTATAAACATCACTTCGTACCTCATCAATCCTTTAAAATAACAGCATCAACCCTGCCTGTTACCACGATATCATCACGATTTATTTCTTTTATCACAAGCTTTTGCCCTAAAATCCTCGCTATACCTAATTTTGTTTTCACACGAATCTTTTCTTTGGTATATTCGACAATACCTTTATGATTTGATATTACAAGCTCCTCATTACCTGCCATTCGCATAGTTGGCAAGTCCAAGATTATATCTGGTGGCAGCTCAAAAGTAGCAGTCACTTTCCTTTTTAACGCTATTGTGTTAATTTTTGCCAAAGTAACACCTCGCTACCAAACCACATTTATGCTGTGTTAATTTTATGACCAAAATTATGCAGATATTCAACACTTGCAAATTCGTCACAAAGTGATATAATATAATGTGGCAAGTATTAATATAAAGAATAGACATACCCAAAGATTGAGAGGTGAAATAAATGAAAATCGCTATCATAAACGGCGCAAACATCAATTTTGCTGGTATACGCGAGCCACATATATACGGCAACCAAACCCTAGCCGAAATAAACCGCCAAATATCAACAGAAGCTGAGATATTTGCCGAAATGGCTTTGGTCAAGCTTGACTTGCATTTTTTTCAGTCCAATATCGAAGGCGAAATTATCAATATCTTACAAAGCTGCTTTGAAGAAAAGTTTGACGGCATAATAATCAATCCTGGAGCGTATGCGCATTATAGCTATGCCATCCGCGATGCCGTGGCAAGCCTTACCATTCCTGTCATAGAAGTGCATATGTCCAATCCGCACACAAGAGAAGAATTCCGCCACAAATCTGTTATATCCCCTGTTTGCCAGGGTTCTATTTGTGGCTTTCGCTCCCACAGCTATGTATTGGCCATTTACGCCCATATAAAAAATAATTTGGAGGTTTATGAGTAATGATTTCAGCAGGAGATTTTAAAAACGGTGTGACCATCGAATGCGAAGGTGAAATTTACGTTGTTATGGAGTTTCAGCACTCCAAAAGCGGTCGTGCGGCGGCTGTTATCCGCACAAAGCTACGTAATATTGTAACAGGCGGCATAATAGAAAAAACCTTCCGCCCAGCAGAAAAAATGCCGCGTGCACACATAGAACGCAAAGACATGCAATATCTTTACAAAGATGGTGACCTTTACCACTTTATGGATTTGGAGAATTACGAGCAAATCCCTGTAGATGCTGTTAGTGTAGGCGATTCACTTATCTATATTAAAGAAAATGATGTTGTAAAAATCATGTCGCATAATAGCAATATCTTCGGCATAGAGCCGCCTATTTCCGTTGAGTTGGAAGTAAAGGACACAGAGCCTGGTTTTGCTGGCAACACCGCAACAGGTGCTACCAAGCCAGCTACGCTAGAAACAGGGGCGGTTGTTACTGTGCCGTTATTCGTTAACATTGGTGATGTTATTAAAGTTGATACACGTACAGGGGAATATACTGGGCGTGTGCAACAATAGAATATCAATATGCACTAAACTTGTTTTAGCGCAAATCTTTAGAAGGAGTGAAAAATTATGACATTTTGCACCAATTGCGGCGCAAATATGGATGCAAACAGCCAGTTTTGTACCAATTGCGGAAAGACTACTGGCGCAGAGGCAGCACCAGCATCTCTGCCTTCGCCTTATCCACCACAACCAAATACTCCGTATCCCGCAATAGCTTCTCCATACGGAGCAGCCCCGCCACCTTCCGCAACTAGCAATAATCGCATGATGCGCGCCATAGTGGTAGCAATTGCTATTATCTTAGTGGCAACTATGTTGCAGGGATGGGTCACATTGCGTATAGATATGTCGCCTTTTAGTGTTATGGGTGGCATATTAACCGAGATAGTCGAAGACTTTATGTGGGACTTCGGAATGCGCGGTGGCATGGGCGGCATGTTTGCTGGCGGCAATGTTAGTTATTCCATGACTTTGCATGAGCTAGGAAACTACACCGCCATGCTGGATTGGATGATAAGTACAATGACATCTGTAGCAATGATGACAGACCCATGGGCGGCGCAAGCTATGAATGCAGTAACCGCACCTTTTAGCATGATGTCGTTCGCTGTCACAGCTATCAGAGTTTTGCAGACTCTTGGTATTTTGGGTCTTGCTGGCTTCGCGTTTCTTTTGCTTTCTCGTAGCAAAGCGGCAGGTCTCGTTGGTCAGCTTGCAACACTTGTGATATTCATCACCTCCCTAGTATTTATCATAGCTATGATGGTTATAAACAGCTCTATTGGCAATATGATGAATATGATAGGCGGTGGCATGATGGGCATGGGCTTTGGTATGAATCTCGGTATCAGCTTCGTTGCATCTATCTGGGTGTGGTTTACTCTATTGCTATCTGCCGCAGGTTTCTCAATTATAACGTTACGAAAAAATTCATTTAGGTAATTATTTAATTACATAAAAACTTATTTAAGAAGGAGAAAGAGATTTATGACAAAGAAAGTAATTGCACTATCCATGTTACTATTGGCAGCTGTTATGCTGTTTGCCGCCTGCTCCCGCCCAGCCAATGTACGCGAATTCTTCGATGCAAACCAATCAGAATGGGCTGAGCTTGTAGATGAAATGAATACAGAAGCAGAGGTATTGACAAGAGGCACTGGTATTGAAATGAGCATTACCTTGGAAATTTATGGTAATGATACACTCGTTTATAACTTTATCTATGGACCTAATACAGAATTTTTACCTACTATTGGTCAGGATTTGGATAATGAGCTTGCTCTAATGACCGCTTCTACGACTATGATGGCTCAAGAGCTACGTCGTGCTATGGGCATTGATGTGCTTTATGTTCAGATGAGATATTTGGATAGTAATGGTAATGTACTAGCCGAGAGGACTTTTGCTGGGCATTAGGATTATATTACATAGAGAGGTATTTTTATGTCAGCTTATTTTGGCATTACCATAATAGTTATAGGCGCGCTTGCTTTATTTGCACCAAAAACACATGTGGCCAGAATAAACAAAAGGAATGCCAAATATAATATACCTTCATTAACGGAGAGAAGAAGCCAAAAAAGAGATAATCAAAGCAAGGATAATTAGCATTACATGATACTAGGTGGGTTAATAATGATTGTAGCCAGCGACTGGTTTTACAAGACGTTCACAAATATGGATTCTATTTTCGGAATGTTAGGTATTATTATTGTAATTGTTGCGTTTTTAGTCGGTGGATGGGTATGGTTGGTTTGGCATATAAGCATATTGACAAACAAAACAGAGGTGGCGCAGAAATGATGCCGTATTGTGCCTAGCATCGGAGTATTTGTTGGTATTTATTTCATATTTGTTCATTCTGTCATATTTGGATGAAATTAACAAAAAACACCTCTTTAGATTTGAGGTGTTTTTTTCATAGAAAATTCAGAAATAGTAATGCTACAATGGCCATCCCTGTAATAAAAAGCATAAAATTAAGTATTCTGTCTGTACGAGAAACGGGAGCAATTTTTGTTTTGCCACGCCTTGAGCTTGTTCGGGGCGGCAAGGTATTTAGAGCATTGTTGCCATGATATACACCTTTGTATGATGATGCATTTATAATTCTTTCAGCTTCTTTTACAAAATCCATATTTCCTTTCGCCCCTTTCTTGTATTTTAAGCATGGACAATTTTTCCAATTATTATTCCATTAATTGGAAAATAGCAAATTACCCTCTTTCTGATATGCGTAGCACCATTACCGTCATATCATCCCCTACCTCATCGCCATAATTGTCCTTGGCAGCAGAAATCACCTTTTCTGCTATATCCTGCGGATTTCCCGTGCGTAGTCTTGTCAGCAAATTTTCTATCCATGGTCGTTTAGCCGCAACGCCTTTTAGCGAATCCGCTACACCATCAGTCATCATAACAACAATATCTCCATGACCTAGTTGCTTTTTTTGCACATCAATATCAATTGATTCAAGAATGCCTACAGGTAATGTCCATGAACCTATCGCGCTAACCTCGCCTGCACGCATCAAATATGATGCCGCAGCACCCACCTTCACGAACTCTGCGAGCCCAGTACCCATATCCAACAAGCAAATATCAAGTGTAGAAAACGACTCTTCACCACTTTTCATCAATAGTGCAGAGTTTATCAATCGCATGGTTATTTCTCGCTCAAAACCGCGTTCCATCAGTTCTTCTAGCAGCTCTATCGCTATTTCGCTCTCTTCTTTAGCTTTTTTGCCGCTGCCCATTCCATCAGAAAGAGCCGCCAAACATCGCCCATCTTTTAGCTGTATTAACGAAAAGCTATCTCCACTTTCTGATGTAGTCCCTTTGCTAGCCTTAGCCACGCCGCTATGTACGTAGAATTTGTGTTTTTCAAAAAACTCCATATGTACAACGCGCCCATCAAATCGTTCGCCCACTAATGACATATCTCTGCCCGTCACTCGCGAAAGTGCCATGCTTATATCACGAGTTTGACGTATATCACTTTTGCGTTTTGCACTAAGGCTAATCTCATATTTACCACGCTTGTTTTCTATCACTATCACATTTTCCACCTCTATCCCTTGTTTTTGTAATTCGCTTATAATCCTATTTTCTGATTCTTTACGAGAATTTAGCGTTGTATCTAGCTCATCAGCAAACTCGTACATAACTATCGAAAGCTCTTGAAATTGTTGCGCTACCAAGGCTCTTGTCTCCGTTAGTCTTACCTCCAAATCTTTTTCAAAATGACTACGGCTTATCTGCGCCCATAGCGACCGCACAAAATCTACGGGAGCTATACATGTGGCAGACAAGTCCAGCGGCGCATCCTCAATATCTATTTTACCTAGTTTTTCACTTTTTGCCACTAATTGCGCGACATGCGCTTTCATTTTCTCTGATTTTTCTTTCCAGCATGTATTGTGCCTGTGGCACTTTAGGCAAAAATCGTTTTTCATAGATTCTGAAAAATCACTGGTTTTGAGGGCAATAGATTTAGGTTGTACTACCGAACGTATTTCAAACATGGATGATAGCTTACCATAGCCCGATGCAAAATCATGCACACGGTCAACTATGCGATTTTTGAGAGTATGTATATAATCATTAGTATCCTGCGTGGCAGGATTTACGGAGGCATGTATATTCAGTAATAGATTGGTCGGCAAAAAATAAAATGATGTGGCGGCGGCAATAGAAGAAAATAATAAACTTGTTGTTAATAAAGAAATGTCAAAATATAAAATACATGCAACACCCGCCAAAACAAAAGCTAGTATCTGAAACAATTTATTATATTTTCGCACACTACCCGCCGCAAAGCCACACACAGCTAACAAGACAGCAAAATATATGTACTCAAAGCCTGTGAGGTTAAGCAAAAAGCCCAATAATATCCCACTCGCCGCACCGATGGCTGCACCCCCACTTTGTGCAGAAAGCAACACAATTATCATGGCGAAAAAGTACCGAAAAGATAATTGCCAAATATGTACATCGCTAGTACCTACCGCCAAAATACCCACCAAAACCGCTACCGCAATTAACTCTTCGTTGCTTAGCGGTTTGCGTTTGGCTCGCGGCGCAACACAGGAGATGCCCTTGGAAATCACGATTGCTAAAGCAAAAATTAGTGCCGCCTCCAACAGATTTATAGCAAAATAATACATGCCCTGACCACGAATAAAAATAAGTGCAAAGCCTGAAATAACAGCAACAATAGCAACCACGGATGCTTGCAAAACAGATGCTGCCATTTTTGGTCGCATACTAAGAAAAAGATTTGCCAAGCACAGCAGAATTATGGTCAAGAGATATTTCATAGAAAACTCTGCACGAAAGCTAGTTATTACACCTAAGGCAGAAAAAAGAGCAGCCACATAAAATTTTGTGCCGCGAAACAAAAAGGTTGAAATATATGCAAGCGCAAAGGGGCTGGCGGCATCAAAAACCAATACCCTTGCCGCCAAAAAACTACTAGCTATCAGAAAAAATTCGACTATAGCAGTTCGACTAAAATTGGGCTTTAGTACCTGTTCACTTTTGTCTTTATCTATGTACATATTACCATCCTCATCATTCGCATCAAAAAAGACCTGCATATAATTATATACAAGTCCCGAAAGATATTTTGTCAAAACATGTCAATTTTCTAGGTATTCATTTCGTCAAAAAATAACGGAGGGTTAGAAATATCGACAATATAGCCACCAAAATATTCCGCCTCCTGCATGTCGTGGGTTATTAAAATAACTTGCTTGCCTTCGCATCTTTGCTTTGTTAATGCCATTATATCAGGCTTTAATGCAACATCCAGCCCTTTGAAGGGTTCGTCCAAAATCAGCAGGTCAAAATCCGTTACAAGGGCGCGACACAAAGCTAGCCGCCGCTTCATGCCGCCGCTATAGTTTCGTGCCAATTTGTGCGCATCTTTTGCAAGCCTTGTGCGGGTTAGTAGTTCCCAAGCCATGTCCTCATCATCTTTTGCAGGATTTCGCAAAACAAACATAATATTTTCTAGTCCGTTTTTATGTTCCAGCAATCTATCTTCTTGAAAAACCACTGCTATTTTCCTTTCATCAAAGCCCAAGATTTCACCATGGTCAGGCTTATGTATCCCTAACATAAGATTCACTAAGGTAGTTTTACCATAGCCAGAAGGTCCCATGATGGTAGCAAAGCCCACCTCTGGGAAATTTAGATTAAAATTGGTAAAGATATTCTTTTCACCAAAATTTTTGTAGATATATCTTAGCTCAAGTGCTGGTTTTGGTATCATTTGAGACCCTCTTTAGTAATAGTTTGAATGTTCTCTCCATTGCATAACTCAAAACCACAATCGCTATTGTCCATGCAAAAACATCTTCAGTTTGCAAAAAAATTCTGGCAGTATGCAGATTAAAACCTATCGTGCCACGTGCCGTGCTTATAATTTCTGCCGCAACACCCGCCTTAAAGGCAAAGCCAAGCCCGCTGGATGCCGCAGATATCACATGAGGAGTAACCGCAGGGATATAAATATCACGCAATATCTTATATGGTCGTACATTGAAGACTTTTGCCATTTCTAGCAGCTTTATATCAGTGGTTTTTGTGCCCTCATATGTGTTGAAATAAACTATAGGTAGCACGGTGACAAATGCAATGAAAGTCGAAATATTGCTCGAACTCATCCACATCAGCACCAGCATAATAAATGATGCTACAGGTATAGACTTTATTACATTAAATATGGGTAACATCAGCGTATATAGCCATTTCATTCTAGATGTTAATGCCGCGATGACAATGCCAGCCGCCAAAGCCGCCACAAAGCCTATCATTATGCGTAATAGCGATGTGCCAAGCGACTGCCAAAAAGCCCCCTCCCCCGCAAGCTCAAGAAGCCGCGCTGTGGCGGCTATTGGAGATACAAGGATTATGCTATTCGCAATGGCAAGGCTAGCCATATGCCATAAGACCAACCAAAATGCCACTGACAACAGATATTTAAGGGATGAAGTAAAACTCGTCATTCGGCATTGCTCCCCCTATAGAGGCTGGTGATTGTTCGTACAAAACTCTTAGATATCCCGAAAGATATGTCCGCATACGCTCACCTGTGATAAACACTTGATTTGAGCGCGGTATCGCCGCCGCCGCTATTGCTTCATTTGGAATAATTCCAAATTGCACAGCTAAAGCCGCCGATTCTGCCACATTATTATTCACAAAGTTTATGCTATATTCAAACTCTTCCAAAAAAGTCGCTATTACGCCAGAATTTTCTTCCAAGAACTCCGTGCGAACTATTATAGCTGTCATCACAAGTCCATAGTCAGGCTGTACACGATTCCATTCTTGTGTCAAGTCTAGCGCATGGCGTGCATTTTCGTTTTGCATTGTCACTGTCGTTGCAAAAGGCTCTGGCAATAGCGCGATTTCTGCCTCGCCCGCCGCCAGAAGTGCCGCTATATGTGGTTGCTCCGCATGAAACTCCAAGTAAATATTTGCATTTGATGTTAAATTGTTTTGGCTCAATACATAGTTAAATGCAAGTTCTGGTGCCGCACCCATCCCAGATAGATGTACCGTACGCCCGGCCAAATCAGCAATGTTGTTGATTTCTCCCGTAGTATCTATCACATGCAAAACGCCCATGGTGCTTACTACAAGCACTGTAATATCAACATTCGGATTATTATGCAAAACAGATGCCAGATTTGTAGGCACAGCCGCTATATCAATAGCACCCTGTATTATAAGCGGCACAATCTCATCTGGCGTACCTAGCACCTGAATATCATAAGTATTTTGTGTATTATCAGTTTCAGCCGCATCCATGAGCCACAGCGAACCTAGAGCAGAAGGACCAGGCAAAACAGCTATGTTTATATGCCCTTCTCTCGGAGCATCGTCACCGCCACAAGCCACAACCAAAGCCAGAACACTAACCAAAAACATTACCATAAAAAACTTCTTCATTTATACACCTCGTTAAATTATTTTCATATTATTCAAAGCTTTTCGCGATAATCTTGGCTAAATCATTTATTTCTGCCAGTTTATCAGGCTTTACCGAAGATTTTATGCTTAGCTCGCCCAAAAATTCTATATTTTTACATGCAGACAGCTTATCGCGCATTAATTTAGCACTGGTAGCCACCCATGAACCATTTTCCATCAGAGCCACCTTGCGATTTTGGATATTATGTGCAACCACATCATTTATTACCGCTTCCATCTTCACAAAAATCCCTGTATTGTAGGTAGCGGCAGCAAAGACTAGGTGACTCCACTTGAAACTTTCCGCCACAATGCGTGGAGACGGTGTAACAGATGTATCAAACATTACGGTTTTTATACCCATATCACGTAGGCGGCAAGCTAATATTTCTGCGGCATTTTCAGTGTTGCCGTAGATGGAGCCGTAAGCAATCATAACGCCTTGCTTCTCAGGCTCATATGTGCTCCACAGCGTATATGATTCTAGAATTTCATTCAAATTTTTTCTCCACACAAAACCATGCAATGGACATATCATTTCAATATCCAGCCCTGCGGCTTTTTTTAACAATGTTTGCACTTGCGGACCATATTTACCTACTATATTTGTGTAGTATCGCCTAGCTTCATCAAGATAGTCCCTAGCAAAATCTACTTCATCTGCAAAAATAGCACCATTGAGCGCACCAAAGCTACCGAAAGCATCAGCACTAAACAAAATGCGCGCAGTCTCGTCATATGTCACCATCACCTCTGGCCAATGCACCATTGGAGCCATAACAAAGCGTAGATTATGTTCGCCTGTACATAGCGTGTCGCCTTCTTTAACCTCTAGGGTCTTTATGCTCTCAGGGATTGTGAAAAACTGCGAAACAAAAGCAAAAGACTTGCCATTTGATACCAGCGTAACCTCTGGATATTTTGCAACCACAGCTTCTAGTGCCGCGCTGTGGTCAGGCTCTAGGTGGTGTAGCACAAGGTAATCCAAGGAGCGACCATTAAGCGTTGCCTCTATATTTTCCAAGAACTGGCTTTGAACAACTTTATCCACTGTATCGAAAAGCACCGTCTTTTCGTCTAAAAGCAAATATGAATTAAACGCCATGCCATCAGGAATTTCATATATGCCCTCAAAAAGAGCCATGCGCCTGTCATTTGCGCCTACCCAAACAAGGTTTTTTGTAATATTTTTCGTGCAATACATAGTTCATCCTCCATATAAAAACAGATAAACCTGCCCTGAATATTCATCGGGCAGGTTTAGAAATTATTCTGTAACTTCCTCAAACTGGTCTGGCCCTACGCCGCATAGCGGACACTCATCAGGTGGTGTTTCGCCTTCGTGAATGTATCCACAGGGTATGCAAATCCACTTTTTCATAGTTATCAACACTCCTTTATAGTTTATCAAATTTATTTACGTTTGATATTATATCACACATTATAATATGATGCAAGCAAATCTTTAGTCATTTTGTCGGATTTTTTTATCATCATTTGAAGCAAGAATTTTAGCTATAACTTCATCATTTTTTAGATACTGCAAATGTCTGTATGCCGCTTTGCCACCAGAGCCAGCTAGGGTAGCATCAAATTTGCAAATGGAGCGATAGCCGCAATATTTGCATGGGTGCTTGTCTTTATGCTTTGCAGGCACCACAGCTATGTTTCCATCCAAAATACCACGCCCAGCATCCTGAGCTATACTAACTACATGGCTCATTAGCGCATAAAATCCGTCCATATCTATGGTTGTACTTTCTTTTTTAACAGATAATCCTTGTGGAGTGCTACCTTTTTTTAGTGAGACAGGTAGGATATGAGATTCACTCACCAAATCCTTGTCCATGGCATATATCACGTGACTTTCTTCCAAAACAATGCCGCTCATCTTGAAATTACGCATAATCTCATCCTTTATAGCATCAGGATTGTCGCGGAATTTTTCCCCGTAGGTAACAATGGGGTTTAGTAAATTAAAATACAATGCTGCGGCAGGCAAAATTTTATTTGTAAAGCCCTCTCCTCGCGCCTCGGACAATTTTTGAATAAATGCGTATAAATATATCAATAACTGCATGTCCAGCCCATGAAAAACCTCACTAAGCGAAAAACGATGCTGACCAGATTTGTAGTCTATAATTTTTACATATTCTTCGCCATTTATTTCGCCGATGTCCACGCGGTCTATGCGTCCATCAAGCAACATAGAGCTTTCATCAAGCGGGATTTCTATCGCGCCCAATGTAAGGCTATTGTTATTTTTTGTAAAATCAGAAAATGCCACCTCATTAAAAGCTAAAGCAAAATCTCCACTTTTCAGATGTTTCGTTAAAACTTCAGCAGAAAGCCGACTAATATCACGTAATCTCTGTGTATAGTGCTTATATTTACCGCTACTATCCAGAATTTGATTCTTAGGGTTTTCTAGGGTGCAGTTTAGTGCTGTTTCCACCATTTCGCTTACCTTAGTCTCGCCTAAACTATTAACTTCACTAACTTGTTGTATCATTTCGCCAAATTGCGACAGAATATCATGGTAGATATTCCCCATATCTACGGCGGTTGCCTCATATAGTTTGCGTGGTTTTGCCTCCAGATTATACTCAACGAAATATGAGAATGGGCAGCTAATATAACGCTCTAGTTTAGATACGCTCGTACGCATACGACGACCATATAGATTGCGAATCGTCTTCTTGGAAAGCATGTCATTCTGTGCAGAAAATTCAGCAGCAAGCCCAATGTCTTTTAGTTTTTCTGCAAAATCAGGTTGGTTACAAAAGAAATCATGAGCATCAGCATATATGGGCAATATATCTTGCATACCATCTCTCATATTGACCACCATATCGCTAAACGTGGCGCGTTGTGAGGATATATGCGCCACAGAGTTTTTAGGAATATCCTCTATTTTTGTTATAGCAATTTTGGGAAATATTTCAGTTAGACGTTCAATTATTCGCGATTTTGCACTTGCTCCGCCTTCTAGGTCGCCATTATAGAACGATATTGCCAGATATTCCTTTGGCTTCGCAAAATTGGAATATATCAAAAATTCCTCTTCATAAATTTTTGCCACAAAATCTTTCGCCAGATTCATTCCATCGCTCGCAAGTGTGCTTCTATCAGAATCATCTAGCAAGCCGCTTACCTCTGGGCGCGAAGGCATCATGCCTTCGTTTGCGCCCAGCACAACTAATGCGCGTAGCTCACCAAAGCGGCTACGGCGCAAATCCCCCACCACCAACTGGTCAAGTGAGGGCGGCGAAAGACCAAGGTCAGTCATGCCTTCTTCAAAAATCTTCGCGAAATCTGCTACACTTTGGTTGCTCTCGCCCAAAATCTCAACCAACTTGTCCAAGGTGTCTATTATTTTGCCCCATACCTGCTCATGTTGCCGCAGAGCCTCGTTATCCCCGCTGTCATGTGCATTGCTCATCAAATTGCCTAGAGTTTGATTGATTTCATTTTCTTCAAGAAAACTATAAATAGCTGTAGCTACATCAATAACTTTGTAAGTTTTTTTCACATTACTTATTACCAAAAGTGGTTCCGCAAATGCCACGACCTTTGCTCGTATAGCATTTGCTATATCTTTTTCATCATCATTACCTAGCACAAAGCCTTCGACCCATGCTTTACCTCTTGCGTTATACGCCAAAACATAGTTTTCTAACATATCTATCTCATCACGTGGAATCGGTGATAACGCACAGCGCAGCAACCGAAAAACTGCTTCGTATTGCCAGTTTGCAGCCATAACTTCCAGCGCAGCAAAAATCAGCTCTATAAGCGGATGTCCCAAAATTTCTCGCCTTGCATCCACGAACACAGGTATATCATATTGAGAAAAAATGGCAGCAACATATTTTTCGTATTGAGCTAGATTGGCTGAAATCACGCCAATTTCTCGATATCGAAACCCTCTATCACGAACCAGCATAGTCACTGTTTTTGCCGCTATCGCAATTTCGCTATAAATATTATCGGCAGAAAAAATTCGTATATTTTTAGGATGCCGTGTGTACGTTTTGCTAGAAAACCCCAGAAAATTCTCGCACAAGAAAGCAATATCGTCTGCTTTATCGTATCGCATTGGCTTATCAAGAATTTCAGGCTCTTCTACATCAATCCCTAAGCCATCTGCCATCTCCTCAATTTGCCGCATTGTATCCCTTGCCTCAAAAAATGCATCGAATTTATCAGAATTATCTTCATTGCGCGGGTTAAGACAAAGTGTGAACTTTACTGACTTGGCAATTGTTATCAATGTGGATAGAACCTTTTTTTCCTGCGGAGTAAAGCTTTTAAACCCATCCAGCCAAATTTCCGCTCCATGCAAAAAATCAGCTTGAAGTATTTTTTCCGCCAAGATGTCAAGTATTTCATCTGACGAAATATATTCTTGCTCTATATAATTTTTATACTCAGAGTAGATAAGATGCAAGTCCTGAAGTTTTAATTGCAGGTTGGCAGCTTCGCTTGCCTCAGCCTTTGCTAAAAGTTCTTCTGGCTCTATGCCATATTGATAAAATTCTGTGATAGACGAGGCCAGAGCATCTACAAAGCCTCTCTTTTCTTGACCAGACTTAAAATATAATAGCTGTTGTTTTTTTTCACTAATAATTTTGCGTAGCAACATATGTTTGCCGCTGTCTTCCAAGATTTTCTTTTCAATCCCTCCTGTTTTCCCAAAAACATAATATGACAATCTATGGAAGGACAAGACTTGCGCACGCCAAAGACCACGCCCCTGCGTGGCAGAAATAAGAGCTTTTTCAGTTTGAAAAGAAAACTGCTCTGGCACTATCAATATCAGTGAATTTTTTTCGTCGTCATATTGCTTGGCAGCAATCTCTCTATGACAAAGGGTGGTTTTGCCCGTGCCAGGATTGCCCAGAATAAATTGTATGCTAATTTTTCTCGCCTCCTATTGAGTTCTAAAAGGGGCTAGACCATAATATGATGTATAAAACAAGCTGTTATTCCGACCCAAATCCAATCACAGGTCGAAGAGCAAACAGTAATTTATACAGGAGGCACAAGATGGTAAAATCCAGATTTGTTGTATTACAAATGAAAGATATAGTGCGTACGGGTATTTTTGTCGTTATTGGCTTGGTGCTATTGATTGCTTTAATATGGGCTATCATGCCACGCTCTAGCAATACAGACATGGGTGCGCGTAATTTTATACCTGGTACATATACTTCATACATCATCATCCACAATCGCCCCATAGGTGTTTTGGTAACAGTGGATGAAAATAAGATAATAGATATCACATTATCAGAAATGGCAGAGAGCCAAGAGGTGTTTTATCCGCTAATTAGACCAACAATGGCTACGCTATCGCAAGAAGTGATAAGCAAACAGAGTACAAATATCGAAGGGCCAGCAGATGCCGCCGTAACAAGCCGCATACTGCTAGATGCAATAAACAACGCTCTAGCTCAAGCCAGCGCGGAAAATTAACCTTTCACTTCAATAATTTTTGACAAGACCACATCGCCCAAAATCTCAAGCACGGCATAACTCTTCCCTCCATACCCCCTAGGTTCCGAGATGCTACCAGGGTTAAGGAAGAGTATGCCGTTTTTATTAAATGTTTCAGCTACATGCGAGTGACCATACAGGCACACATCTACGCCTCTAGCTTCGGCGGCTGCTTGTACGCGCTCGTGACCTGATTTCACACCATAATAATGACCATGTGTCATCCAGATTTTTTTGCCGCCCATTTCTAAGGTTAATTCTTCGGGGAGGTCGCTAGAAAAATCGCAATTACCTGGCACTACGTAAAACACTAGATTGCTAAATTTCTGCGATATTTCGTCACAATCGCGCTCATAGTCTCCAAGGAATAACACACAAGCCATGTCATTGGCATGTTTGGCAACAACATCTGCCATCAAGCCAGTTATCCCATGGCTGTCGCTTAGTACAAGTATTTTCATAACCTCTCCAGCCTATCTCGCACAAGCCGCAAAGCCATTCCTCTATGGCTTATTTCATTTTTCCGAGCAATATCCATTTGCGCCATAGTCACGCCATATTTTGGCAAGAAAAAAATAGGGTCATAGCCAAAGCCGCCTTCGCCAGATATTTCATATGCTATTTGACCTAGCAGTTCTGCACGTTCAAAAACTATTTCATCCATATCTGGTAGCGCAATTGCCATAACGCACACAAAGCGTGCTATACGCTCATTTTCAGACACACCAGCTAACATTTCAAGAATTTTTGTGTTTCGTATATTATATGGTGTATCTGTCCCAAGAAAGTTAGCGGAATCCACTCCCAACTCACCATCAAGCGCATCAATAACCAAGCCAGAATCATCCGCTAATACCATTTTCCCAGAAGCATCGCAAACCTCGCGGGCTTTTTTCGCCGCATTTGCTTCAAAGGTGTCACCGTCTTCTATAACTTCAATATCAACACCCACATTGTCTAGCGAAAGTATATTGTACGAGCTATCCGCAAAAAACTTTTGTACTTCCTTGATTTTACCTTGATTGCGCGTGGCAAAAACAATATCTCGCTTCTTAATCATCATCGACAGGATCGTTTGGGTCAATTAGACCATAAGTGCCTTGATTGCGCTTATATACCACATTGATTTCATCTGTAGCACTATTGCGAAATACAAAGAAATTATGCCCCAGCATCTCCATGCTCATAACAGCTTCTTCCACATCCATGGGCTTTAGCGGAAAATGTTTGCGGCGTTCTATGATGATTTCATGTTTGCCTTCATCTTCAACCATTGTTGGCTCATTATCAGAAAAATTAATCATATCCAATTCGCCTTTGAACGATGCATCTCTTCTTGACCTATCAATAAGGCGTTTTTTGTACTTAACCATTTGCTTGTCCAATACATCCACCGCGCCATCTATGGCGGCATACATGTCTGGTGCTGTTACCTCAGCACGTAACATGCGCTTATTAGTAAGCGGAATAGATACCTCAACCTTATTATCTGCCCTAACAACAGAAAAAGCAACAAAAACCTCTGTACTTTCAGGGAATAGGCGCGATAAGCGACCCATTTTTTGTTCTGTTTTGTCTTTCATGTCTTGAGATACCACTAGATTTTTCCCAGTAAATGTAAATCTCATATTAACAACTCCTTTATGGTAAAGTATATTGATCTCTAATTTTATTTTATATTAATTGCTAGCGTATGTCAATACTATGAATAGTGCCTGAGGTTTGCACATATTTTGTGTTGATATAACGCAAAGAACCCACGCCTATTTCATATGTTCCCTCTACAAACACGGCAGTTGGAGTTACACGCCCATTAGCTACAATATCCAAATACAACGTAACGCGCCCTGGCACAGCCGCCCAAACAATCGTGCCATCATGCAATGGATGTGATTCATAAAAATCAGTGTACCGCACATAGCGTATATGACCAATAAACTGTCCTGCCTGTCTATCATATATTCTCATGCCATTTGGATAGTTTTCCAAATTATAATTTTCTAGCGTAAAATCACGCACACCATCTATGCGTATTGTGAAATCTATGGTGGCATTATCTTGGTTTAGCGCAGCACTTGGCGAGGTGAACCTCCACACGCTGCCTGCCGCAACAGCTAGCACCAATAATAGCACAATCAAATCAACAATGCTTATTTTTCCAAACAACTTTCCATTTTTATCCATCACACCATCTCGTATAATGGAGTTATTCCTTCACAAAGGGATAGCTCCATTATATTTCCCCTTTCATAATATTTTTTTGGTTATACCAGCGGGAGTAACTACCCGCCTGTTATAATAGACAAGGTACTG
>WRBK01000004.1 GCA_009784575.1 Defluviitaleaceae bacterium
ATGGCTCTATGATTTTCCATTGTGTATCAGTAATATCTGTTATATACCCCATATTCACACCTCATTTGTTGTTATATGGTATATATCGGCAGATTTTGATAATTATTGAATACAGGTTCTAAGTTTCGAACTATGCTATAACAGACACAGGATTAAGGAATAATAATGTGGAGGAATAAAAATGAATATTATGGAAACTATCACTATAATAGTTATCCCTCTTGCCTTGGGTATTGTTACCTCGGTAATTGCTACATTCATAACTAACAAAATAATAAGTTCAGAGGAAATTATCAAGAGAAGGATAATGAGAATTATCAAAACCTCCTTGAGAGCTTGTGGCAATCCTAGCAATTTACTTGATTTTGATGCTAAAAAGTTTAGAAAAACCATTGTTGTTTGGCAGGAATATAAAAATGAACTGATAAGAAAAATTAACAATTCACAAAATGCCGACATTAAAATTAAAATTGAACCTAAAATGTTTCTCATGAATAAAGGAAATAGCTTCAACGACGAAAAACTAAAAGCCTACAATATGTTTTGTGATATATTTATTCACAACTTTTCAGACGTTTTTTCTATGGATAGCGAATACATAATATCTAGCCGCCAACAAGAAGTTGTCAATGTAGATAAAAAACAATCTATGGGGGGGCAAGTGATGATGCTTAGAGGTTTATTTAAAAGAATTTCAGAGCGAAGACAAAAGAATAAAATAAATCAAATATCAAAGTCTTTGTATGAAATTGCGAGTAAAAAGCTTAGCCTTCACTTATTTGATGAAGCATTAGAATACTCTTATGCAGCTCTGGAAGCAGAAACCAACGACACAGTAATTAGAGCAGATGTGCTTGTGTTAATATCGCTCGTTTATAGTGCCATGGGTCACTATCAAGAGGAATTAAGTAAACTTAATGAAGCTTTATCTATTAGAGAAAAAACTCTAGGCAAAGAACACCCATCCACAGCCACCACATACAACAATATCGCAAGTGTCTACGATAACCAAGGCGACCACACCAAAGCCCTAGAGTGGTATAATAAAGCCTCGGGAATCTTCGAAAAGATGTTAGGCGAAAAACATCCATTTACCATAACAACTCGTAATAATATTGACATAACAACCAAAAAGCAAAAATCGCAGGAGGAATAAATGCTAGAAACCCTAGCCCGCTACCTATCCCGCCTAGCAACGGGCTTAATAGACCACCTCCTACAAATAGCCATAGGTGCATTTATCATCATTGTGCTTGGCAGGCTATTTATCTCGTTGCCTGCGTGGCGGCTTGGTTTGCGTGGGGCTATCAGGCAAAATGGCTATATGCACTATCTTTCTGGCTACTATATGTTTGCATCAGGCGACGACCTGAATATATACATAATCGCTGATGGTGTATGGGGTATTAATGCCACGCATCTTGTCTTTTTGCATCGCTCCGCGCCTGATAAGTTGGACGTGGCTATTGAAATTTCTGAGGTTCAAAATATGGAGATATTTCATTATGACATTAGCGAGTGCATTTTTGCGGAGAATAATGATGCGGATGTTATTGTGCATGGTATAGATAATGCGCTAGAAACACCTAAGCCAATGCGTGCGGAGTTTGTTATAGAAGAAAAGCTCACAAATGCTATGAAAAAGCCGATGGTAAAGTCTACGTTGGAAATGAAAGCAAATGAGCTTGTGTGTAGAATAACGCTGGCGGATGGTGCGGAGAGTTTCTTTTACTACAAAGATACACATAGAAATGCAGATGCTATTAAAGAAATCACTGAAATATTTCGCAGGGACGGCTTGTAGGTATTTGTATAATAAACGGGCGGTCACAGACCGCCCCTACAGGTTACTTTTTGAAATTTATCCCGATAGCTCCACCTATGCCGCCGCCAACCACCGAAAGCAGTGTTAAGATGATTTTGCGGCTATCTAGTACAAAGCCGCCGTTAATCCATACGATGATTAAAATTAAAATGACCGCGTATAGTCCGCCTGCTGCCATGCCCCATAGCCAGCCGCGGCTGGCTGCTTTGCGGGATGCATCAAAGCCAGCTATTATTACGGCTACGACGCAAGTTATCATAACGATGATGGGTATGGTGGTTTCTTGTAATGATGTGTATGTAATGCCTACGGCTGTGGCTATAAAAGCTGTGGCGGTGATGGCATAGGCAATGACCACGCCCATCACAAGCCCCAAAATTTGTCGTTTTCTTGTGTCCATCTGCTCTCTATTCATATTATCTCGTCCCTTGCTTTTTTACAAATATACGATGGCTTATACAAGTTTATGACAAGTTATAGTGACTTTAGTTTTACGCATTTTATTAAATTAGGGATTGAAAATACGGGCATACTATGGTACAATGGAGTATTAACTAAATCACATCCAATTATATAACGAGGGGATGCTTATGAATAAAGCACATGCAATTGTTAATAGACTGCTTGAGTTTAACGGCGAAAGACCATTTATTGACCATTTTTATAATGGTGAACACAAATTTGCTTTTGTAGCAGTAAAATTAACAGAAGAAGAACGTGACAAACTAAAGGACTTTGACTGGACTGCCAGCTCTGTAATAGGCAGACCAAACAAAATAGCACTTTTTCTTAAAATTAAGCCTTTTGCGGCTACAAACACATCCAAAGACCCCATTGGCGATTTTGTTATTCCTTTTAAGGAGCGTCATGTGGCTGTTGGTTGGCGTAGAAGATACGATGACCTCTCTGTGATTGATAAGGTCAGGGAATTGCTAGAGATTGTGTCGCTTTCGTATCTTAATGCGGAAGATGTTATTGGTCATATCGCGCTTAATGATGCTGACCTTAACTACGAAGAAACCATGAGCAAAATTGAGATTCCTGCTGATGTTTTGGCGGATGATAGAAACCATATGTTTAAGCTAAGGCTGGGCGATGGTGCGGGTACGAGTCCTGGCGACGGGTATGGGTTTAAGAAGTTTAAGAACTGATAAAAAATAACAGCGGCTTTTGGTATTGCCCAAAGCCGCTGTTATTTTAATGTCCTCTTAATTCAATATTCTATACCATTGCCATTGGTCTTTCCAGCTCATTTTTTTCAGGAACGCCTTGAGCTTTTAATCCTAGCCAATAGGCGCGGGTTGCGGACATTTCTGCTTCTAGCATAATATGTGCATTGCTTGATAGATTTTTTGCGTGTTTTAAATTTGTTACTACAGGTAATGCTGAGGTAGCATGGAGACGTTTTAGTAATGCCTCTTTTTTGCGCCTAAAGCCAAGCACGCGGATATATGGGATATCTGCTTTTGCAGAATCAGCGTATATGCCAAGAATGATGCGTAAAACGGCGCGCTGTAACGCGGTATGGGTATGGCTTTTGCTTTTTGTTGCTTCTAATACATCGGAAATAAGATAATGACTCTTTGCTGTATTTACGAGCCTGTTTAGCATAGATTGTGATAGACCGCTAAGCTTCAATAACTGTTCTTTTGAGGTAGAATGCAATGCATAATGAAGATATGAACTAAAGTTGTCTAGGCGATTTATGCTGGTTTTGCGATGCTCGCCAACAAGCACCCTAAAGCTGTTTTGTGGCATTAGGGGTAGCAGTCTGGCTAGGTCGCCTCCTGCATGTATATGCTTGCGAATAGCTCCAGCGGATGCTGTGCCGTATGATGCATGTTCGGTTTGGAGTTGGTCAGAATTATGCGCCGCACCTTGGCGTTTTATGGTGCGTACAGCTATGCGAGATACTAGGTCATTATTTATGATGGCTTTGAGGTATTCTATACCCAAGATATTGTTTGGGTGATTGATGATATCGGCGGCATCATCGCCCATGGTGGTGGCTATGGCTGTTGCCCGCGCCATAGGAAAAGAAACGCCTTCTGCCAGATTTGTTTTAAGCACCTGCTTGAACTCATCTGTTTCGCGGCAAAGTTGACGTGCTATGTCCCATAGCGGTGAAATTTCGCCGATTTCTGAGCCAAAGCATAATGTGTCCACTATATTTGTGGCCGCCAAAACACGACAAGCACCGTCTGCAAAGCCTTCGGCAGAAGAGGTTGCCCATGCCACAGGTAGCTCTAGCACAATGTCCACACCGCAATTTATAGCCATTTGTGCGCGTCGGTATTTATCTAGCATTGCTGGTTCGCCGCGTTGCACAAAATCACCGCTCATTACGGCTATTACATCTTGCGCGCCTACTTCGCGCCTACTTCTGTCCAGATGGTAGGCATGACCATTATGAAAAGGGTTATATTCTGTTATTATCCCACAAACTTTGCTCATAAGCTTCCCTGCTTTTGGTTAATCGTTAAGTTAATATGATTATACATCATTTTGCGATTTATGTCCATCATATATTGTACAATAAAGTAGCCATAAAATCAAGATTGCAAAAGACTTGACAAAGTGGCGAATTTTGGGTATTATTAGGTATATATAGAAGAAATGACAAATGAATCACTGATTATTCATAATAACGCTAGGATGGCGGCTAAAGGCGTTTTGCTTAAAAATAAGCTTTTGAGGGTATTTCACGCTTCGTTGATGCTAGTATCAACATGAGCTAAGAAAATTTTTAAGTTAAGCGACGAGAGGTGGCGAGGATTGAGCCATGGAATTAAAAGAACGGGAATTTAACCAGATAAGGGAGTATATCAAAGAACATTACGGCATATCGCTGGGGGATGAAAAGAGCACCCTTGTTTTCTCGCGTTTGCGACCATTATTGAAGCAAAAAGGCTTTGGAGATTTCTCTGAATATATTAATTACCTTAAAAATGATAAATCTGGTGAGGCTGCTGTGGTTTTTATTAATAGATTAACCACAAACCACACATTCTTTATGCGAGAGCCAGAGCATATAGACTTTTTGCGGGCTAATGTGTTTCCTTGGATAGAGGACAAGCATGGTAAGGCACGAGACCTTCGGTTGTGGTGTGCTGGATGCTCCAGCGGCGAGGAAGCATATACTTTGCAGATGGCGGCGCAGGATTATTTTGACGGAAAACAGGGCTGGGATACAGAAATCTTAGCGACTGATATTTCTGAGAGGGTATTGCAACAGGCCACTCTTGGGATATATTCTAATGAAAGCCTAAAAACAATGCCTGATGACTGGCTTAAAAAATACTTTAAACGCTACGATAATGACAATATGGTAGCTAGAGACGAGCTAAAAAAACACATAACTTATAGGAAATTTAACTTGATGGAAGAAAATTTGCCATTCAAAAAGAAGTTCCATGTTATCTTTTGTAGAAATGTTATGATATATTTTGATAACAATACAAGGGAAGCACTGGTCAATAGATATTATAATGCACTAGAAAATGATGGATATTTGTTCATTGGACATTCGGAATCGCTAAGCAATGTGAAGTCCAATTTTAAATATGTAATGCCAGCTGTATACAAGAAATAGAAATTAGGAAGCTTAAGGCATCTCTAAAGGCTGTTTCGCACAATTTATTACGCGCACGGCTTCCGATGTTTTTGCCGAAAATCACTGCAAAAACACCTGCCGCCTATCACGCTAATAAATTGGCTCAACGATGCCTTTATAGATACCAATGACAGGAGGTTGTGGCTATGGCTGATTTTGACAGAGAATCCATGCTGGAGATGTTTAGTTTTGAGATGAATCAATTGGTGGACCAATTGGAGCAAACAATCATCGGAAGCGAATCTGGCTTTTCGATGGAATTTATTAACGAGGTTTTCCGCATCATGCACACAATAAAAGGGTCTGCGGCGATGATGCTCTTTGACACCATTGCTACGGCAACGCACGCCGCCGAGGATTTGTTTTATTATCTGCGCGAAGAAAACCCCGAAGGCGTTGATTATAGCGAACTAACAGACTATGTGCTTGCGTGCATGGACTTTATTAAGGATGAGCTGGCGAAGATAGAGCAAAAAGTGCCAGTGGATGGTAATCCTGCGCCTGTGGTGGCCGATATTACGGGCTTTTTGCAACGCCTTAAAGGCGATGAAACAGCAACGCCAGCAGTGGCATCTGCTCCTGCGACCGCCGCTCCTAGTAGCTCTACGAAAAGCTCAGATAATCCTTTTGGCAAGCATAAATACAAAGCGAAGATACGCTTTGATGAGAATGCGCAAATGGAAAATGTGCGTGCGTTTACTATTGTGAATAATCTAAAAGATTATGCCATGGGTATACTTCATGAGCCAGAGGATATTATAACGGAGGATTCAATAGAGGCTATCCGCAAAAATGGCTTTGCTATTACATTTTCTTCTGATGTATCCTATAAAGAAATGTTTGACATTTTGAGCCGCTCCGTATATATAAAGGATATATATCTGGAAGAGTTTACACAGGAGAGCTTTGACCTAGATGGTTTGCATAGCTATTTTGTAAAAATGAAATTTGACGAAGGCGCGTTGATGGAAAATGTACGTGCATACACTGCTGTTCATAATATCAAGGCGTATGCCGAATATCTTTTACATGTGCCAGAAGATTTGGTAGATGAAACAAATGCAGAAGTTATAAGAAAAGATGGCTTGAAGCTAGACCTTGTGACGACAAAAGGTTATGATGAGCTAAATGAGATGTTGTCACAAACGGTGTATCTTAAAGAGTTGAGCATAGAAAAAATAAAACATGAGATTAGCGAACAAGAAATAGCTCCAAAAGAAATGCAAGAAGTAAAACAGGAAGAACAAAAACAAGAGGTTCCACAAGAAACTGCAAAACCTGTGGTTGCTCCTGCATCGACCCCTGTACCAAGTGTACCTGCTGTACAGGACAGCCAAAGCGCGATGCCAAAAAAATCAGCTGCGCAAGCTGTTATTTCCGTAAATGTATCTAAGCTTGACCAGTTGCTAAAATTTATGGGTGAGCTTGTTATAGCGGAAGCTATGGTTACGCAAAACCCAGAGCTAGAAGGACTTAGTCTTGAAAACTTCAATAAAGAGGCAAGGCAATTGAAAAAGATTATAAATGATGTGCAAGAGACTGTTATGGCTATGCGAATGGTTTCGCTTTCTAATACATTTTTTAAGATGAACCGTATTGTGCGTGATATGTGCAAAGCCCTTGGCAAAGAGGCTACATTAGAGATAGTGGGCGAAGAAACAGAAGTGGATAAAAACATAATGGAGCATATAGGCGACCCCCTTATGCATATTATACGTAATTCTCTTGACCATGGCATAGAGTCGCCAGAACGCCGCCGCGCGGCAGGCAAGCCAGAAAAAGGAAATATACTCTTAGAAGCGCGGAATGTTGGAAGCGAAGTTTGGGTGATTATTGAGGACGACGGCAATGGGCTTAATAAAGACCGCATAATGGAAAAGGCTAAAAACAATGGTCTGCTTAAAAAGCCAGAAAATGAGTATACGGATAAAGAAATATTCCAATTTATCTTTATGCCTGGCTTTTCTACTAATGAGCAGGTGACGAGTTATAGCGGTCGCGGTGTTGGCATGGACGTGGTTAATAAAAACCTAGAATTTGTTGGCGGTAGCGTGGTTGTGGATAGCATACCTAGTGAAGGTAGCACATTCATACTCAAGATTCCGCTTACTTTGGCTATTATCAAGGGCATGATTGTTCATGTGGCTGGTTGTAAGTATACGATACCTATTGTATCTATACGTGATTCGTTCCGTGCTAGCACAGATGATATCTTCATGGATCCAAGTGGCAATGAGATGATAACCGTGCGTGGTGACCATTATAATGTGGTACGACTGAACGAGTTTTTTGGTTTGCAAGGCGACGTTAAGGTTATTGAAGATGGTATAATGATGATTATAGAAAATGGCGATGATGCCATATGCCTATTTGTAGACGAGCTTATCGGCGAACAAGCAGTTGTACGTAAGCCCATACCGAAGTATATTAAGCAGATACGCGGTATTTCGGGCTGTACGCTTCTTGGTAATGGCGATATTAGCTTGATTATTGATGTGGCAGGTTTCTTTGATAAATAGGATGTGTTTGTGACATATTGAAAACAGGAGGTAAAACATATGTCAAATATAGTTGAAAATGATGTTTTAATGGAGTCGGGAAATAGCACAGATTCTACAAAAAATATGTATCTGGCTTTTGTGATAGAGGACGAACAGTTTGCTGTGGACGTTGGACATATCAAGGAGATTATAGGGGTTGAACCTATAACCCTTGTTCCACGTACAGAAGACTATATAAAGGGTATATTCAACCTACGCGGTGATATTGTACCCGCTATAGATGTACGCTCGCGCTTTCGTAAGCCAGAAATCCCATATAATCAGCTAACATGTATTGTTGTTGTTTTTTATCAAGATTATATACTTGGGCTTATTGTTGATAGCATTTTGGGCGTGTATATTATAGAAGAAGACATGATTTCTTCGCCACCAAATGCCAAGTTGAGCTATAGCAATCAATTTGTGAAGAACATAGGCAAAGCAGATGATGGCATAAAGCTGTTGCTTGACCTAGAGAAGCTGATATTTGATATATAATATATCTTGGGAGGGAAAATTCACATGAACTTTCTAGAAAATATCAAGGCACGTGCGGCAGCGAATATCAAGACCATTGTGCTACCAGAAGCGGGCGACATTCGCACGCTAAAGGCGGCAGATGCCATCTTAAAACAAGGCTTTGCTAAAGTGATTTTGGTTGGTGATGCAGAAAAGATTGCTTCAGATGGTGCGGGGCTTGATTTGTCTGGTGCTACTATTATTGACCCTGTCAGCTATGACAAAAAGCCAGAAATGGCGCAAAAGTTAGCTGAATTGCGTAAAAGTAAGGGTATGACTGTTGATGAAGCTAATGATTTGCTTAATAATGAGCTGTATTTCGGTAATATGCTTGTGCAGATGGGCTTGGCGGACGGAATGGTGGCTGGTGCGGCTAATTCTACGGCTGATGTTTTGCGCCCTAGCTTGCAGATTTTAAAGACTGCGCCTGGCACAAAGCTTGTTTCTAGCTTTTTTATTATGGTTGTGCCTGATTGTGACCTTGGTGAGAATGGAATTTTCCTATTTTCTGATTGTGGGCTTAACCAAAATCCGAATGCTGAGGAACTTGCTAGCATAGCTATATCTAGTGCGGAATCCTTCCGCGTACTTGTGGGTGCAGAGCCTGTGGTTGCTATGCTTTCGCACTCTAGCAAGGGCAGTGCAAAGCATGAGCATGTGGATAAGGTTGTTGAAGCCACGAGAATCGCCAAAGAGACCGCGCCTAGCCTAGCTCTTGATGGCGAATTTCAGCTTGATGCTGCCATAGTACCTGAGATAGGGGCGGCTAAAGCAAAGGGAAGCCCTGTAGCTGGCAAGGCGAATTGCCTTATTTTCCCTGACCTTGATGCAGGCAATATAGGATATAAATTGGTGGAACGCCTAGCGAAGGCGCAGGCATATGGGCCTGTTACGCAGGGTATAGCGAAGCCAGTTAATGACCTTTCGCGTGGATGTTCTTTTGAAGATATTGTAGGGGTTGCGGCGATAACAGCTGTGCAAACCCAGGGGTGATGGCTTTGTAGAGGTGAACTTTGTCTGCCCATTTTATGCGGAGGTAAGCAAATGACAATTAATTTTGGTACAACACTTGGAAAGCTCCATGCAAAGTCTGAAAGATAGACGGCGCGCTTTGTATGGAGGATAATATAGGTTAGAATGCGCCATTTTTTCGGGCTTTGCATCTTTTTGGATTTTATATCAAAAAGGAGCAAACCGAAATGAAAGCATATAAAAAAGAATATGATTTTACTTATACATCTGGGGCTTTTGCGACCATTGAAATGCTACTGGCAAAACCTTGGATTGCTGAAAAAATTTATATACATTCTAACTTTGTAGATAAATATGGGCTGGTTCAGCTTTGCAAAGATTTGAATGTGGATTATGAATACAATGATACCGTTTTTAGAAGAGTTAATCAAAAAGAAAATAGCTATGTTTTGGGAAAGTTTTTAAAATATCTCTCCAAGCTTGATGATGAATTGCCGCATATTGTTTTGGTGAATCCTACAGACATGGGAAATTTAGGAACAATAATTAGAACACTGGTAGGTTTTGATATTATCAATCTTGCGATTATAACTCCTGCTACGGATATTTGGAATCCTAAGGTGGTTCGTGCTTCCATGGGGGCATTTTTTCAGATGAAAATCGAGCTGTTTTCATCTTTCGCTGGATACTGCCAGAGGTTTTTGGGCATCACATATATCCTTTTATGTTGGATGGTAAGCTAGAGCTGGATATTGGCAATTGCCCGCAAAACTTAGCCTTGTATTCATTAGTGTTTGGGAATGAAGCAACGGGTCTGCCTGATGATTTTAGACATTATGGCACAAGCGTAAAGCTACCTCAGTCATCAAATGTGGATTCTTTGAATTTGTCTATTGCTGTTGGTGTGGGTGCATTTATATTTTCGCAATTTCAAGCCAAAAGGAGCTAGAGGGCTATGGTGATATGGAACGATTTGGAGAAACCATGGAAACTTGCAATGGAGTTAGCATGGGAATCCTTTAAATCTGGGTCATTGCCCATTGCGGCGGTAATTGTGGATTTAGATGAAAATGTGGTGGCTATTGGGCGCAACCGCATACTAGAGCCGCATTTTAAGAATAGAAAGATGGCTCATGCGGAAATGACTGCGCTAATGGATTTGGACTACAACGAGCATCCAGAAATCCGTAAATATACTATGTATGCCACACTGGAGCCTTGCCCTATGTGCATGGGAACTATTGTTATGAGTGATGTGCGAAAGTTGCGCATAGCAAGTAGAGACCCTTGGGCAGGAGCGGTGGGGATATGCGAGTTTCCGTATATAGCCAGCAAGAATATGGATATAATCTTTGAAGATAGCGATATGTCAAAGATTATTACGGTGGTGTATCTATACAGGTTACTTGAAGGATATAGAACAAATGCTGTAAATTTTATGAAGTCGCTTGCTAAACATTTTCCTATTGAGATAGAATTTGCGCAGAAATTGTTATCTGAAAATGTACTTAGAGATTTTGCCGATAACGGCACTAACATAGAAGAAGCATACAATTATTTAGGAGGGAAATTATCACTATGAAAATTCTAGTATTGAACTGCGGTTCTTCGTCGCTAAAGTATCAACTTATTGACATGACAACCGAGGCGGCGTTGGCAAAAGGCTTGGTTGAGCGTATTGGCATTGCTGGCTCGCGCTTGGTGCATCAAAAAGAGGGCATGGACAAAGTTACAATTGAATCTGATATTCCTAATCACGATGTGGCTGTAAAGCTTGTAATAGAGGCATTAATGGATGCTGGACATGGCGTTATTAGCGATGTTAGCGAAATCAAGGCGGCTGGACATAGAGTTGTGCATGGCGGCGAATTCTTTACAAAATCTGCTATTGTTACAGATGAGGTTAAAAAAGCGATATCTGAATGTGTTGCACTAGCACCTCTTCATAACCCGGCCAATTTAACTGGCATTGAGGCTTGTGAAAAATTGATGGGTGATACTCCGCAGGTAGCTGTATTTGATACGGCTTTTCATCAAACAATGCCAGAAAAGGCTTTCCTTTATCCCATCCCTTATGGTTTGTATGAGAAATACAAGATTCGTAAATATGGTTTCCATGGCACAAGCCACAACTATGTTACCGCTCGTGCGGCGGCTATGCTTGGTAAGCCGATTGAACAATTGAAACTAATTTCTTGTCATCTTGGCAATGGTGCTAGTGTTTGTGCTGTGGATGGCGGCAAATCTGTGGATACTTCCATGGGCTTGACACCGCTTGAGGGCTTGATGATGGGTACGCGCTCGGGTGATATGGATCCTGCTGCTGTGGCGTTTATCATGGACAAAGAGGGCTTGACCACTAAACAAATGGAAAATCTTCTTAATAAAGAGAGTGGTGTGCTTGGTATTTCTGGTATCTCCAGCGACTTCCGCGATATTGAAGATGCTGTTGCCAAGGGCAATGAGCGTGCGAAAACTACGCTTGATATGTTCCATTATCGTGTTGCGAAATATATTGGTAGCTACGCAGCAGCTATGAATGGCGTAGATGCTGTTATTTTCACCGCTGGTGTTGGCGAGAATGGCACGGATACGAGACTTGCTATATGTGAATACCTTGGATATCTTGGCGTAAATGCTGATGAGGCTAAAAATAATGTGCGCGGCAAAGAAGTGGACTTCTCGGTGGATGGAGCTAAGGTTCGTGCTTTGGCTATACCTACTAATGAGGAGCTTGTGATTGCCAGGGATACACATGGTCTTTGCAAATAGCATTGACGATTTGAAAAAGTGATTGACAATATGTCAAGACTTTATTATAATGGTAGATTGTAGGGAAAATATGATTGATACAAGAAAAATAAAGCCAAATGAGAGCATTGTTATTGACCAAATAGTTGAAATAACGGTGTTACCTAAGCTTGATGCCGTCGAAGCTAAGATTGTTGTGGCTGGTCGGCTTAAAAATGTTGATGATATCTTTATGCTTGATGCACAGGCTGATTGTGAGATAAAGGCGGCATGTTCGAGGTGCTTGCGGTCTGTGGAGCAGCGGTTTCCTTTCCATATAAGTGAAAAATATGTGGAAGTGGAGAGGGCGGAGGGCGACGACATTGGTTTTTCTGATAAAATGATTGATATTTTCCCTGCTATACAGAGAAACTTGTTACTTAATATTCCCATGAAACTACTGTGTGATGAAGATTGTGCAGGGTTGTGTTCTAAGTGCGGCAGAAACCTTAATGAAGGCGACTGTGACTGCGAGGGAGAGATTAACGAACAGTTTCGTGAGCTATTAGATTTATTTAAAGATTAAGGAGGTGTGTCATATGGCAATATGTCCAAAGGGTAAGATTTCTAAGGGCAGACGCGACAAAAGACGTGCTCAAAGCTGGAAAATAAGCACGGCTACGCTTATCAACTGTCCATCTTGCAATGAGCTTACTTTGCCGCATAGAGCTTGCAAATCTTGCGGTAACTACAAGCGCGTGGAAGTTTTGAAAGTTGGTAACTAATTATGAATGATGTCATTGTTGCAGTGGATGCTATGGGCGGCGACCATGGCGCGCGAACCGTGGTTGCTGGTGCTATTTTAGCACTAGAAGGTGCTGATATCTCAAAGATTGTCTTGGTGGGGCGCGAAAGTGAGATTCGCCAAGCTTTGGATGCGGCAAACTATGATAAAAGCCGTATTGAGGTTGTTCATGCCGAAGAGGTTATAGGTATGAATGAAGCTCCTACAACCGCACTAAAATCTAAAAAGAATTCGTCTATCGTGGTTGGGCTAAATCTTGTAAAGGATGGTCGTGCCGCGGCTTTTGTGTCCGCTGGCTCTACGGGTGCGGTTTTGGCGGGTGGCACGACTATTGTTGGTCGCATAAAGGGCATAGCCAGACCTGCGCTTGGCGTGGTTTTTCCCAGCACAAAGGGTTATACATTTCTGGTGGATGCTGGCGCAAATGTAGATGCCAAGCCTGAGTATTTATTGCAATTTGCGCAGATGGGTTCTGTTTATATGGAATCTCTAATGGGCATAAAAAATCCTAGAGTGGGTCTGATAAATGTTGGTGCAGAGCGCGAAAAGGGCAATATGCTAACAAAAGAAGCGTATGGCTTGCTGGAAACTGCGGACTTGAACTTCATAGGCAATGTAGAGGGTCGCGAAATACCGCTTGGAGCGGTGGACGTAGCCGTTTGTGATGCTTTTGTGGGCAATATTATCCTAAAGTATTCCGAAGGGTTTGCCAAGGGCATAATGTCTATGCTAAAAGAAGAGCTGATGTCTAGCGGCATCTCGAAACTTGGAGCTTTGTTATCTAAGCGGGCATATGGCAGATTGCGCAAGCGTTTTGACTATACAGAAGTAGGCGGCGCACCATTTGTTGGACTTAATGGACTTGTGGTAAAGGCTCATGGTAGCTCTAATGAATTAGCTATAAAAAATGCTATCAAGCAGTGTGGTAAGTTCATAAAAGCTGATGTTGTGGGTAAAATTAAAGATAAAATTGATTCTAACAAATCTGAAAGGACGGAAGACTATGGAATTTGAAAAAATTAGACAAATTATTGCAGAGCAGTTAGGCAAAGAAGAAAGCGAAATAGCTATGGAAACTAGTTTTAATGATGATTTGGGTGCGGATTCGCTTGACCTTTTCCAAATCATTTCTGAGCTAGAAGAAGCCTTTGACATGGAATTTCCACAAGACGACCTTGAGAAAATCAAGACTGTTGGTGATGCTGTAAATTATATACAATCTGCACAATGATGATAGCCAATTTTGAAGAAATTTTGGGATATTCGTTCAAAAATTCTGGCTTACTAGAACATGCACTGATTCATAGTTCGTATATAAATGAAAATCGAATGAAACCCCAAGAACACAACGAAAGGTTGGAGTTTTTGGGGGATGCCGTTTTGGAGCTGGTGACAAGCGAGTACATTTTTACAAATTTCCAAGATATGGCGGAAGGTGAAATGAGCAAGCTTCGCGCGAGCGTTGTTTGTGAGTCTACACTTGCGAAATGCGCTAGAGAACGTAGCTTTGGCGAGTTTATCAAGCTTGGCAAAGGGGAAATGGTCAATGGTGGGCGTGAGCGTGAATCCATATTGGCTGATACATTCGAGGCTGTGATTGGTGCTATATACCTTGATGGTGGATATGATGAAGCCAAGGGGTTTATTTTGTGTGCATTGGAAAATGATATACATTCCATGAAGGGTCTTACTTGGATTTCAGACTGCAAGACACATCTTCAGGAGCAATTGCAAAAAAATAGCCAAGACCCGATAGAATACTATGTTGTCAATGAGGAAGGACCAGAGCATAATAAGATATTTACTGTGGAGCTGGCTCATGGCGGGCGTGTGATGGCGCAGGGTTCTGGGCGCAATAAAAAAGAGGCAGAGCAAGAGGCGGCAAGACATGCTATTGAGAAGTATGGGTTGCAATAATTTTTTGCAAAGAGACAGACGGAGATTCTGTGTTAAATGAAATATTCATTTCTTTTAACTTTGATTGGTGGATTGACTGCTTATTTTTGATTTCTTGGGCTTGGACACGGATGCCAAACAAGACTGAGGAAGCTTGCGTTGTACTCGTGGATGATAATACATCCAAACATTTCTATTTTGGGAGCTGTGGTTATAGACGCAATTTTATGAGAGGTCATTATATTTCTTTTGTGCTTGCAAAGAAGAAGGTGAATAAGAGATTTTTTCTTTCGGTAGAAAAGTATGGCGAAAAGCTTGAGATTGAGGTGGATGACAGAGGGGTTTGTAGAATAAGTGGCTAGAGTTTGTGAGGCTTGCTAGGTGAATTTGGGGGGAATTTGATTTAATGCTAATATTTGAAGCCATTGCGTGGGGCGTCACAAAGTTTATAAGCAGATTTTGTACTGTGTATAAATACGAAGCACGAATTGTAAGAGTATACTACAGAGGAGACCTAGCAACGTCCGAGCAACACCACCTCTCGGGCTATCAAATTGATTTTAAAAGAGGCTATGATGTGACATTTTATCTCTTTTCGCGAGATAAGTACAAAAAGGTATTTGTGCCTAAGTCAAGCTGGAGATTTGGCTCAAAGGGTGAAGGTATTCTTTATTTGAGAGGTTCAATTTTCCTAGGTTTTGAGCCAAAAGAGCTTCACTCATTGGATGAGTCTGTTTGATTTACGATTTATAATCCAACTGATATATGTCACAACCACTCCAACCACTACAGCCAACTGTGGCACAAATGGGAATTGCATAAAATGAAAAAACGATTCTAGCAGTTCATCTTCAAAAATCATATTGGCTGCAATATAGCCAAGATATCCTGCGGCTAGCGCGAAAAGCACTGCATAGCGATTTATTAGGTTTATAATGTATTCGCTTGCGATTAGTAATATAGGTACGGATATGGCAAAGCCCAGAAAAGCCATAGAAAGCCCATGGGCTGTAATGTTTCCAGCATCATCTACTACAATTGAAATAACGGCAATAACATTGTCTAAGGACATCGAAATATCTGCGGCTATTATTGTAAAAATTACTTTGATAAACTTTTCGTCGCTTTTTACTTCTTTGTGATTACTTGTGTCACGAAGCATCTGCACTATTACATAAATTAGCATCATTCCGCCGATTAGACGTATATGTAGCCATGTTATGGTAAATAGCCAACCAACCATAAAAGTGAATACTAACTTTAATGCAAGCGAAAGCCAAATGCCAACAAGACGGGCAGTGTTGGCTTTTTTTGGTGTTAAACCGCGTGCGGCTAAAGCTATGACACTTATATTATCAAATGAAACTATGAGGTTGATTAAAATCACTTGTATCAGAGTTGACATGAATTCACCCGCAGAAAATATTCTTGTTCAAAGATATGCCCAAGCTTTTGTAAATATTTCTTGCACGTGCCAAAATGTTATGGTATAATGTCTTTACAATAATATTTTCGTATGAAGGTTGCGGGAGAGCTTACTAGGAAAACGGTAGGCACCGAAGGAATAAGCGATGCTTTAGCCGAAATGTCGCGAAAATCTCAGGTAAACGAACCGCAGCTTGACGAAACTCTGGAAAGTCTTATTTGTCTTGCCTTTGCGGACAAAAGACACCGAAGGGGCAACTTTTACAGGAAACTCTCAGGTTTGATGACAGAGCAAAGGCTATTTCCTTTGTCCTGTCCTTTTTTAGTTGAGAGCATTTGGAAAGAAAAGAGTGATTGATATAGACAAATTGCTTACGAATAATCCTATGGCGGCAGAGCGGTATGTAAGCAGATTTGATATAAATCTGCTTAGGGGATATAGTGTTTTGGGCGTGCTAAAAGAAGTGAGGAATCTTGTGCATCAAGGCAATAGGCTGCTAACGCACCCTGTTACAAGCGGTACTGCGCCTAACGGCAACCCCTTTTGTTCTGTTGTGGTTTCAGCAGAGGCTGGCTCAACTGATTTCAATTCTGTGAGCATTATTGAAAATTCAATAGCTGTGCGCGAAAAAATAAGCATGAATTTGAAATTGCCAGATACAGCGATTGAGGACTTTATGTTAATAGATTGTGATATGATAGCAAAGGGCGGTACGATTTGATTTTGGTAGTAAATGATAGACAAGATATAATACACACCGATAAGGAGGGAACGATTTGAAACTAACCATTGGCAATATTAGAATTACTAATATTGTACTGGGTGAGCAGAGCAAAGTCGAAAGCGGCACACTCTATGTAAACCCAAAGGAGCTGGAGGCAGTGGTGCTAGAAGATAGCAATATTGTTTCTGTAAAATTTGATGTGGCAAAGCCAGGTGAGAGTACCCGCATAACGCCTGTTAAAGATGTTATTGAACCACGCACAAAAGCACAAGGTGAGGGCGGCATGTTTCCTGGCGTTATTGCCAAAGTTGATACTGTTGGTAGTGGCGTGACACATGTGCTAAAAGGTGCTGCGGTTGTCACTGTAGGTAAGATTGTTGGCTTCCAAGAAGGCATTATCGACATGACTGGTCTAGGGGCGGAATATACACCGTTTTCTAAGACTATCAATCTTGTGATGGATTTTGTGCCGCGCGATGGTCTTGCTGCTCATGATTATGAGAAATCATTGCGTCTTGCTGGTCTTAAAGCCGCATCATGGCTAGGGGGCTTGGGTAAAAATGTAAAACCTGATGAAGAGATTGTTTATGATTTCTCATCTGTGACTGAGGGCATCAAGAAATATCCTGACCTTCCGCGTGTGGGCTATGTGCAAATGCTACAATCCCAAGGTCTTTTGCATGATACCTATGTTTATGGCGTGGATATGAAGCAGTCTTTGACAACGATGATTTGCCCAACAGAGGTATTTGATGGAGCAATTATTAGCGGTAACTGTGTTTCTGCTTGCGATAAGAACACCACTTATCATCATCAAAATAATCCTGTCGTAACTGACCTTTTTGCGCGGCATGGTAAGGATTTGAATTTTGCTGGTATGATTATTACAAATGAAAATGTGTATCTTGCTGATAAGGAGCGTAGCAGTGATTGGACGGCAAAGCTTGTTGCTATGATGGGCTTTGACGGCGTTATAATCTCTCAAGAGGGCTTTGGTAATCCTGATACTGACCTTATCATGAACTGCAAGAAGGTTGAAGCTCTAGGTGTTGATACGGTTATCATCACTGATGAATATGCTGGACGTGACGGCACAAGCCAATCTCTTGCGGACGTTGACGTATCTGCAAATGCCGTGGTTACAGGCGGCAATGCTAACCAAGTTATTACTTTGCCTAAGTTGGACAAAGTTATCGGCACGCAAGAGTATGTAGATGTGATTGCTGGCGGCTTTGAAAACAATGTGCAAGCCGACGGTAGCATAGTTGTTGAAATTCAAGCCATTATCGGTGCTACAAACGAAATGGGCTTTAACAAAATGTCTGCACGATAAAAATGGCAACGCGCAGTATTATCCATGTGGATATGGATGCGTTTTTTGCCGCGGTGGAGATTTTGCATGACCCATCGCTTGCTGGCAAGCCGCTTATAATAGGTGCTTTGCCGCATGAGCGCGGCGTAGTGGCTACATGCAGCTATGAGGCTCGCGTATTTGGCGTTCGTTCCGCTATGAATATCAAAGAGGCATATAGGCTATGTCCGCATGGGATTTATATGCATCCGAATGGTGGCAGATATGTGGAGGCATCTCGGCAGATTCATAAAATTTGGGATGATTATACAGATTTGGCGGAATATGTTTCTCTTGATGAGGGATATTTGGATGTTACACATAGTGCGCATTTGTTTGGTGGAACTTCAAAAATTGGTCACGAGATAAAAGAGCGTACGCTTGATGAAATTGGGCTTTCGTGCTCTGTGGGCATTGGTTATTCTATGATGAGTGCTAAAATTGCCAGTGAAGAAGGCAAGCCTGGTGGCATTTTTGAAATTGCGGATGCGGAAGCTCTGCAACGGCTGATTATAGACCGCAATGTGCGTGTGATATATGGTGTTGGGGCTAAGTCGGCAGAGGTATTAGCGAAAAATGGCATACAAACTGTGCGAGATATTTTGGCTAATGTGGATAAAGTTCGTGACCTATTGGGCAAGCATGGGCATGATATTGTTCGGCTGTCAAACGGTGAGGATGTAAGGCGCGTGGCTACACCGTCAAAGTCAAAATCTATTGGCAAAGAACATACATTCCAAAAGGATGTTACGGATTTTGAATATCTGCGTGATTCTTTACGGCTTATGGCAAAGCGGCTTAGCTTCAAGATTTGTATGGGTGGGCTTTCTGCCAAGACAGTTACGCTAAAGGTTACGTACGGCAATATGAAGCAGATAACGCGTAGCAAGACTGGCTCACATGTTAGCAGCACGCGTGAGATATTTGAGATTGTGTCGGCTTTGCTTGATAAGGTAGAACGGCGACCTGTGCGGCTTGTGGGGATTAGCCTTGGTGGTTTGATGAATGAGTCTGTGGAGCAGATTAGTTTGTTTGATGCAGGAGCTGGCGACCAAAAGCTGCCCCTACAAGAGTTACTGTTAGAACTACATTATCGCTATGGGTTAGACAAGATTGGCACGGCTCAGGAGATGTTGGCGCGTGAGAATTTGCGGGAACACTCTGGTGATGAAATAGAAGAAGATGGATTTAATAAACGAATGTAAATAACATCAGAATCAAGAAACATAAAGGAGGAAAGAGACTTGCTAAAGATTTTGCATTATATTAATCAATTTTATGGCGGCATAGGCGGCGAAGAACACGCTGGACATCTGCCAGAAATGCGCGAAGGAGCTGTGGGTCCTGGCACTGCTTTTGCGGCGGCTTTCGGCGCAGATGCGACTATTACGCATACAATTATTTGCGGCGATTCTTATTTTGGTGAAAATTTGGAAGAAGCCAAAAAGACTATACTTGAAATGGTGCGCGGTGTAAAACCAGACCTGTTTTTAGCTGGCCCTGCTTTTAATGCGGGACGTTATGGCGTGGCTTGCGGTACTATTTGTGATGCTGTTAAAGAAGAGCTTGGCATACCTGTTCTTACGGGCATGTATATAGAAAACCCAGGCGCAGAGATGTTTGTAGATAAAATGCATATTGTTTCTACAAAAGACAGTGCTGTTGGTATGCGTGATGCTGTGCCGAAAATGGCTAAACTTGCGCTAAAGCTTGCCCGTGGCGAGAATATCGGTGCGTCTATTGAAGAGGGTTATATGCCTGGCTATATGCGTGTTAATTTCTTTGAAGAAAAGCGCGGTAGCGAGCGTGCTGTAGACATGCTTTTAGCTAAAATGAAGAAAGAACCATTTACAACAGAGTTTCCAATGCCTGATTTTGACCGCGTTGAGGCGTTGCCACCTGTTTTGGACATATCTAAAGCCAAGATTGCTTTGGTGACATCTGGCGGCATTGTGCCAAAGGGTAATCCTGATAGAATTGAGGCATCTTCTGCTTCTAAGTATGGCGAATACGATATCGCTGGCGTGGATGACCTTACAGAGGCAACATACGAAACAGCGCATGGCGGTTATGACCCAACCTATGCAAATGTGGACTCTGACCGCGTTTTGCCTGTGGATGTATTGCGTGAAATGGAAAATGCTGGCAAGATTGGTTCTTTGCATAACAAATTTTATACCACAACAGGTAACGGTACGGCTGTTAAATCCTCTGCGGCATTTGCTATTGAGTTTGCGGCTAAACTAAAGAATGATGGTGTTGATGCTGTTATTCTTACCTCTACCTGAGGTACATGTACTCGTTGCGGTGCAACGATGGTTAAAGAAGTAGAGCGCGCGGGCATTCCTGTTGTGCATATTTGTACAGTAACACCAATATCGATGACAGTAGGCGCGAACCGCATTGTTCCTGCTATTGCTATTCCTCATCCGCTTGGTAATCCAAAGCTAAGCATGGCTGAGGAAAAAGAAATCCGCACGAAAATTGTGGAAACTTCTCTGCAAGCATTAGCTACGCCTGTTGATGGACAGACTATATTTGAAGTGAAGTATTAAAATTTGATTGCGGGAGCGGTCGTAAAATCGACCGCTCCGAAGCAACCATAAATAGGTGATTATTATGGAAAATATCTATGACGTTATAATTCTTGGCGGTGGACCTGGCGGGCTTTCTGCTGGTCTTTATGCAGGGCGCAGCCGCCTGAAAACACTGCTTATTGAAAAAGCCTTTGATGGTGGGCAGATAGCAACCACAGCCGAGATTGAGAATTATCCTGGGCAGATGGAACATGATTCTGGACCTAGCTTGGTAGAGCGCATGAGTGCGCAGGCTACAAAGTTTGGCATAGAAAAGGTATATGAGACCGTTGAAGAAGTGAAGCTTGAAGGTGCTGTAAAGATAGTTAAGACTTCTGAAAATACCTACCAAACAAAGACTATTATCATTGCTACAGGCGCAAATCCACGCCCAATTGGCTGCCCAGGTGAAAAAGAGCTTGTTGGCAAGGGCGTAAGTTATTGCGCTACCTGTGACGGTGCTTTTTTTGAAGATTTGGAAGTATATGTAATCGGTGGCGGTGATACTGCTGTAGAAGAGGGCGTATACCTTACACGATTTGCTCGCAAGGTCACAATTGTGCATAGACGCGATGAGCTACGTGCTGCAAAATACCTTCAAGAACATGCCATGGAAAATCCTAAGATAGACTTTATGTGGAATAGCGTGGTTGTGGAAGTTAAGGGCGACGAGATTGTCGAGGGCATGGTTGTAGAGGACACCAAGACAGGCGAAAGGCGAGAAATAATGGCAGATGATGAAGACGGCACATTCGGCATTTTTGTATTTGTTGGTTTCTTGCCGAACTCTGGTCTGTATGAAGGTCAAATAACCATGCAAGACGGCTATATTGTTACTGATGAAGATATGCGCACTAATATTGACGGCGTTTTTGCTGTGGGTGATATACGTGTGAAGAGCCTTCGCCAAGTGGTAACTGCGGCGGCTGATGGGGCTATTGCGGCTACTCAGGTAGATAAGTACCTTATGGGGCATTAATATTGATTTAGGAGGATGAAGCATGTTAGAATTTAACAAAGAAAATTTTGCTAGTGAAGTTTTAGAAGCATCTGGCAAAATATTCGTTATGTTTTCTGGGGCTGGTTGAGCTCCGTGTGCGGCTATTAAGCCCTTCGTTGTAGGTTGCAGCGAAAAATACGGCGATAAAATAAAGTTTGGCACAGTGGACACAGGTACAAATAAGCGGTTGGCTATTGGGCAAAGAGTTATGGGCATACCTACATTTGTTGTCTATGAAGGCGGCGAAAAGATAGAGACCCTTGGAAAAGATGATACAACAGAGACTAATATTGAAGCTTTGATAGAGCGTCATATATAATAGGCGTAAAGGAGGCTACAATCATGAAAATACTAAAAGCTTTAGGGTTAATGCTTTAGGGACTGTTAGCCTTGTTTATATTTGGCTACTCATCTGGAGCGGATTGGAGAAGCGCAAGGGTGAAATCTCCGACTGTGAGAAGGTTTGATTCAGGTATGTGATGAGTATAGCCTACTGAAATGTAAATTCTTATATAAAGGAGGAATATAAAAATGGCAATTTTAGCAAACAAAAAAATCGTTGCCATTGGCGACCGTGACGGCGTGCCAGGTCCAGCTATCGAAGAAGTTGTAAAGACGGCTGGCGGCGAAATCGTGTTCTCTTCCACAGAGTGCTTTGTCTGAACGGCCGCTGGTGCAATGGACTTGGAAAATCAAAAGAGGGTTAAAGAGCTATCTGAAACCCACGGTGCAGAAAATGTAGTTGTTATCCTTGGTGCCGCCGAAGGCGAAGCATCTGGCATAGCAGCAGAAACCGTGACAGCAGGCGACCCTACTTTTGCAGGACCATTGACAGGGGTCTCGTTGGGACTCAAAGTATATCATATTTGTGAAGAAGAAATTAAAGCAGAAGTTGATGCTGGCGTGTATGATGAACAGGTTGGCATGATGGAAATGGTATTGAATTTGGACGAGATAGCGGCAGAAATGCAATCTATCCGCAGTCAATACACAAAATTCTAAAAGAATTAATTTGGGCGGGCTTAATATGCCCGCCTGTTTTCAAATGGAGGTTTATATGAATTCTGTGATAAAATCAGTGGCGTATACGCTAACACATGCGCCTGATTTGGTGATACATGCAGGAACAACGCAAACAACAGAGCGCATTGTTAATCCTGAAAGTGAGTATTTGGTTGCTTTGCCTAAGGCTTTGCGCAAATACGAAGATGCGGTGAACTATCCGCCGAATCAAACATATATAGGTGGTATGACACCAGCAGATTTGGAAAAGATATCCATGCCATGGTATGAAAATGGCACAAAATCTGATAGATTCGGCAAGTTTGGGGAAATCACTCCGCAAGAAGAGTTGTACTTGGTCATGCAGATTTGTGATTGCTTTGATTTGGTTATGCTAGAAGCAAGCTTTGCGGCTGGTGCGGCAAAGCAGATAGAGAGTCATCCGCTTTTTACTGATGAAATTAAGGCTCGCATAAAGCCTGGCACAGAGATTGCGGTTATTGAAAATGAAGTAAAAGAAAATGGGGCAGAGGGCTTGTATCACGACAACAAGCTTGTGGGCTGTGTGAAAAAAGCGCATAGTATAGACGAAAATCTAAGTGCTCATGTAATTCTTGAAAATCTTGTGTCGAAGTCTACATCTGTGATATCTATGATGAATCTTGTGAAAAACAGCGGCATAAACATTGCTTCTGTGGATTGTGTAATAGATTGTTCAGAAGAAGCTGTGGGCGATATGAACCAGCGCGGTGGTGGTAACCTTGCTAAAGCATCTGCTGAAATTGTGGGCTTTACGGGCGCAACTGGCTTTGACGTGCGTGGTTTTTGTGCGGCACCTGTTCATGCTATTATTACAGCGGCATCTTTAGTAAAATCTGGCACATACAAAAATGTGATTGTTACTGCTGGTGGTAGCACTGCGAAGCTGGGTATGAACGGCAAAGACCATGTGAAGAAGGGTCTGCCTGTGCTTGAGGATGTGCTTGGCGGATTTGCTGTACTTATAAGTGAAAATGATGGAATCAATCCAGAGATACTTTCTGAATATGTTGGTCGCCATGTGGTGGGTAGCGGCTCTAGCCCACAGGCCGTTATCACGGCTCTTGTGACTAATCCGCTTGATGCTATGGGCATCAAAATTACTGATGTGGATAAGTTCTCGCCAGAAATGCATAATCCTGATGTTACAAAGCCTGCGGGTGCTGGTGATGTACCAGAATCTAACTATAAGATGATTGGTGCGCTTGCTGTTAAGCGGGGCGAACTAGATAGAACAGAGCTGCCCAATTTCGTGACAAAGCACGGCATGGTGGGCTTTGCGCCTACACAGGGTCATATACCTTCTGGCATACCATATCTTGGCTTTGGACGTGAGGACATTTTAGAAGGGAAAATTACGCGAACTATGATAGTGGGCAAGGGTAGCTTGTTTCTTGGGCGCATGACGAATCTCTTTGATGGTGCATCATTTGTGGTTGAGAAAAATAGCGGCACTACTGATACTGGTAGCATATCTGAAGAGCAAGTGAGGTCGCTTATTGCAGAAAGCTTGCGTGATTTTGCGAAAAGTCTTGGGGGTGAATAGATGGAGGCCACAATCAAGAAAATTATCGCAAAGACCTTTGATGAACTGGCTACAGGGCTTGAAACTGGTAGCTTTGGTGGCGCGCCAAAAATTGCGCTAATGGGTGTTGGTAGTGAGCATGGCGAGGCAGAGATGCAAGAAGGTGCAGACATGGCGGCTTCACGCGGACTTGAGGCAAAATTCATAGGTGGTGTAACGGAAGCCGAAGCAACAGAGATAATTGAAAAGATGCTGAAAAGTGGCGAGGCTGATGGTGCCGTTGCTATGCACTATACTTTCCCTATTGGTGTTGCTACTGTAGGTAAAGTTGTGACACCTGCTACGGGTCGTTCGCTTTATATCACCACAACCACGGGTAGCTCTGCTACAGACAGAGTTGCGGCAATGGTGCGTAATGCTATATATGGCATTATTGCGGCTAAAGCTAGCGGAGTGGCGAATCCTTCCGTAGGTATTTTGAACATAGATGGCGCAAGGCAAGTAGAGCGTGCATTGCGTGAGATTGCAGACAATGGTTATAATATAAACTTCGCACAATCCAAGAGGTCAGACGGTGGCGTGTTTATGCGCGGCAATGATGTTTTGAACAATCCTTGCGATGTACTTGTTTGCGATTCTTTGACAGGCAATGTATTGATGAAGCTGCTATCCGGCTTTACAACAGGCGGTAGCTACGAAGCCACAGGCTTTGGATATGGCCCTGGTATAGGCGAAAATAGCGACCAATTGGTGCTGATTGTATCACGTGCATCTGGCGCACCTGTGGTTGCAGGTGCTATGGAATACGCGGCACAACTGGTAAAAGGTGATTGGAAAAAGGTGCTAAAGGCGGAGTTTGCGGCAGCAAATGCGGCAGGCTTGCGGGCTGTTCTCGAGAAAATCACAGAAAAATCTGCGCCTGTTGCCACTGAAACTGTTGTTGCCCCTCCAAAAGAGATTGTGACAGCCGAGATTTCTGGCATAGAGATTACAGAGCTTGACGATGCTGTGAATGTGTTATGGAAAGCATCTATCTATGCTGAAAGCGGCATGGGTTGCACAGGACCGATTGTACTTGTAAATGAAAGTAAACTAGAAACCGCACAGAAGATACTGAAAGATGCAGGATTTGTGAGCGAATGATGATGAGTAAAAATGATATTTTGCGGAAAATACCACAGGTAGACTCTTTGTTGCAAGAGCTAGGTGATAGCAATGTGCGAGCGAAAGATATTAGGGCGGTTTTGAATAAATTGCGCTCTGATGTACTGTCGGGCAAAATTGCAGAAATTCCTAGTGTTGATGAAATTTTGTCGGCGGCTGTGACTAAAGGCAATGAGAGTTCCACCTTTGGTTTTCGTAGAATGATAAATGCTACAGGCATTGTATTGCATACCAATTTGGGGCGTGCGCCACTGCCGCCTGAAGTTGCGAAACATGTGGCACAAATTGCTATGGGTTATTGCAATCTGGAATATGATATCGAAACAGGCCGTCGTGGTAGCCGCATGAGTGCTATACAAAACCGCCTAACAAAGCTATGTGGAGCAGAAGCTGCCGTCTGTGTTAATAATAATGCGGCGGCAGTGCTTCTGGTGCTTTCTGCGCTGTGCGCGGGTGGCGAGGTTATAGTTTCGCGTGGAGAGTTGGTAGAAATTGGAGGCTCTTTTCGTGTGCCTGAAGTGATTTCGCAGGGCGGCGCAAGGCTTGTGGAGATAGGCACCACAAATAAAACCCACACATCCGATTATGTGAAGGCGATTTGTGATAGCACATCTGCTATACTGAAAGTTCACACATCGAATTATCGCATTGTGGGTTTTACAGAAGAAGTGGGGATTACAGAGTTGTCGGAAATAACCAAAGAGAGCGGGTTGCCACTAATCTATGACCTTGGCGGAGGTGCGCTGATTGAGCTATCGCAAAGTGAGCCAACAGTACAAAAAACTATGGTTCAAGGTGTGGATGTGCTGTGTTTTAGCGGCGACAAGCTGCTCGGTGGTCCGCAATGTGGCATTATTGTTGGTAAAAAGAAGTATATCGACAAAATTGCAAAGCATCCGCTGTATCGCGCATTGCGTATGGATAAACTCACAATAGCGGCCTTGGAAGGCATGTTAATGATGTATGAAAATGGTAAGGCAAGTGAAATTCCGACTATAGCCTTGCTAACTAAGAGTACTGATGAATTAAAGGTAGATGCCGAAAAATTAATTAATATACTCAAACCCATGACAGAAAAATTTTCTGTGAGTATAGTTGAAACAAGTGGTCAAGTGGGCGGTGGCTCATTGCCAACGGAAGAATTTCCTTCTTTTGCTGTTGCTATAACAACCGAAGCTATGCCGTTGCAAGAATTAGAACATAAATTGCGGCAATGGGATATACCAATTGTATCAAGAATTTATAGAGAGCAATTGTTGCTGGATGTGCGAACCGTATCATGTGCTGATTTTTATGTGATTGCCGATGCAGTGAAATCTATATTCGGAGGATGCCTTTGAAATGAATGTAAATAATGCGATTATAGGCACTGCTGGTCATGTAGACCACGGGAAAACCCTGCTAATTAAAGCATTAACAGGTATGGATACAGACCGTCTTGCTGAGGAGAAAAAACGTGGCATAACTATAGAGCTTGGCTTTGCATATCTTATATTGCCAAATGGGGAGAAGGCTGGCATTGTTGATGTGCCTGGCCACGAAAAATTTGTGCGTAATATGCTTGCGGGAGCGGGGAGTATAGACCTTGCTATGCTTGTGGTGGCAGCAGATGAAGGCATCATGCCGCAAACGCGTGAACATTTAGCCATATTGAAAACATTGGGTATTGAACGCGGCTTGGTCGTGCTTAATAAGGTTGACCTTGTGGATGATGACTGGCTGGCGATGGTCACGCTGGACATTGAGGATGAGCTAAGCGGCTGCTTTCTTGAAGATGCTGCTATTATGCCAGTTTCAGCAACTACAGGGCAAGGCATTGATGACCTGCGCCATATGATTTTTGATATGCTCGCCAAATCGCCGCCAAAAAATCTGGATATACCTTTTCGTATGCCTATTGACCGTGTGTTTACTATGGGTGGCTTTGGCACTGTTGTAACTGGCACGCTAATTGAGGGTAGCCTTATGCTTGGGCAGGATGTTACTTTGTATCCATCTGGGCTGACTACAAAGGCGCGCCGCATACAGGTTCACGGCGAAGAAAATGAGAAAGCAACGGCTGGGCAACGTGTTGCAGTAAATTTGGCTGGACTAAAAGTTTCGGATATATCCAAAGGTGACCTTATTGCACAATCGCAAAGCCTAGAAACTTCACAACTTTTAGATGTTGTAATAGAGGTTGATGCTGATTTCAAGCGAGATATACGTCACAATTCTCGGTTGCATTTATATCATGGCACAGCGGATATATTATGTAGTCTTACATTATTTGATAAAGACATGATAACAAGCGGCGACCGAGTGTATGCGCAATTGCGCCTAGCGGAGCCGCTTGCCGCAAAAACAGGTGACCGCTTTGTGTTGCGCTTTTATTCACCTGTGGAAACTGTGGGCGGCGGCGTTATTTTGGATGCGGTGGCTGTGCGAGCGAAGCGCGATTCTGATATGGCTAAAAAGCTCAAAGTTAAAGAAATGGGTAGTGTAAAAGAATGTATTTCTGTAATTTTTGCTGAAAGAAGTGCTTATTTCCCTGACATCGAGAGAATTAAGAGGCAGTATTTTTTGGAAGACAATTTTGATAATGAATTTAAAAAGCTCTTGGGTGATGGTGAACTGATTGTAGTTGGTAAAACTTTTGCTGTGCATAAAAATTACGTGAATGAATTAGGCAAGCGGGCGCAGAATATACTTAACGGATATCATAAAGAAAACCCTTTGCAGGCGGGCATGGCTGCCCCAGAGCTACACACACGCATGTTGCCTCACCTAGAGCGCGGACTGGTGGAAAATGTTGTGAATGCCTTAGTGGAGCTGGGTTTTGTGAAGCGACATGGCTTGGCTGTGGCTCATGCTGGTTTTGTGCCAAAAGCTACTGATGGACATAAGAAAATCGCAGACAAAATTTTAGGCATATATGGTAGTGCGAGCTTTGCTACGCCATCTTATGAAGAGGTGGCGGCCGACTTTGTGAAGGAAAAACGAGACTTTGCACAAGTTTTTCAATCGCTTGTAAAAAGTGGCGAGCTAGTTGCTTTAACGCCGCAAATACATATGCGTAAAGATTTTTATGATAGAGCTTTGGGCATATTTTCTGAACTTGCAAAAACCAAGGATGAAGTGCTTTTAGGAGATTTTAGGGATGCAATAGCTGCTAGCCGCAAATATGCTCTTGCATTACTAGATTATTTTGATAAAAGGAATATTACCAAGAAGGCTGGCGAAGGCAGGGTTCTAATTAATAAAATTTAAATTCCTAGTTGACAAGTAGGGATTAATGTGATATAGTTAATTCAACGATAAAAACTATATTAATTTGGAGGTATATTATGAGCAATTATCCTTTTAAGCTTCAGCCGTTGCCGTACGCATATGATGCGTTAGAGCCGTATATTGATGCAAAGACAATGGAAATCCATCACAGTAAGCATGTTCAGACCTATATTGACAACCTAAACAAAGCTTTAGAAAACCAACCAGACTATCAGAAATGGTCGCTAGAGCGACTTTTGTATAATCTTGAAAAATTGCCGCAGGAGATACAAGCCCCTGTGCGCAATAGTGGTGGCGGTGTATATAATCACAATCTATACTTTGCTATTATGACACCAAATGGCAAACCATTAGCTGACGGCACACTAAAAACCGCCATAGAAAAGGACTTTGGTTCGCTTGATGCGTTAAAAGAGCAGCTAAAAGCCGCAGGGCTTTCTGTGTTTGGTAGCGGTTGGGCATGGCTTGTGGCAGATGATGAGGGTCGCCTCTCTATCTACAAAACGCCTAACCAAGATACACAAATCCCTGCAAATCTAACCCCTGTAATCAATTTGGATGTATGGGAACATGCATATTATCTAAAAGTGCAAAATCGCCGCGCGGAGTATATTGATAATTGGTTTAATGTGATTGACTGGGATGCGGCGCAGAAAAATTATGATAAGTTTGGGGAAGTGGATTTTTCTAAGATGTAATAATGGAAAAAACCAAGGGTGACACTTTATAAGAGGTGTTACCCTTGGTTTTTTATTGGCGATGGTAAATATGCTGGGAAAAAGTTAAGGTATTTGGTGTGCTTCGGAAACTTGCAAACTTCAATTCTTCCATTATCATGTGTAAACTCAATTCTGTCTTCTGAGATTAAGAATGTGCCAGAATAGGTTATTCTAAGCAAGGCTTGGGGCAGTTCTCCTGCTACCAAATATACACCAGAGCCGATACGGACTACAGCTTCATCGGCTAAATGGGCCCTCCCCACTGTGGACCGACTTGAGTCTGCCAAGGACGCTAGGATATCCAATGATTATTATGCCAAGCCTTTCTGTCTGGCAAATCATCAACCATAGATGTGCCTAAGAGGCTATTTGAATCTTGCATATACCATGTACCCTCAAGTTTTGTTATATATGTTGCGGCTTCGATCTCCGCTTCCGCATCTGTCGATTTGTTATCATTTTGCTGGCTATATTGCTCAAACTCAAGTTCATCAACCATTTGGAAAAGCATTTCAATTTCGACACTTTGGGATGATACCAAAGACCGCAATGTGTCAATTTCTGCTTGCATTTCTGATATTGTATCATATGAGCCACTATCTGCATTTGAATCACATCCAGACAGTGCCAAAGATTAGCAAGTACGATGCAAACCCCACTAACAATCTTCTCATTTTTATAAAACCCTCCTAAAATTACGTTATATATTTTACAGGGGGGGGGGGGGAAATAGTTATTTGATTTTTTTAATAAAATTGTAATATCAAAAAATCTTCTGCCTGTTTATGCAGAAGATTTTTTGGGTTGAACATGGAACTGTATTTATTTCTACTGTAACGACTCCGCCATAGCAATCAACTCAGCATCTGTCAACTGCCCTTGGCTCAAAAACATATACAACACATCGTCTATAAGCAAGCTCAAAATATTATCATCAATGATAGCCTCGTGACCACCTATTTCAATTTCACGAATATTTGGAGATGCAGTCATCATAAAGCCTGTTTCTTCGGTAACATAGCGGATTGACAAAGAAAATTCGTTGGTGCCATCGCTAAAGACCGCGCTCATGAACATATTTGCACCATATTGCGATAGCTCCTCCAATGTTTCTACGAAAAAGTGGATGTGGTCGAGCTCAAAGCCGTCTGGAAGATTGGCAGGCAGCATTACATCTGTGATAAAATGGCTTTTGCCTTCGTATATATCAGTAAATGTTAGCCAGTCTGGCTGTGTCCAGCTATCCCAACTATATGAGGTAATACGCTCAAGTTCGCCTGCATCAATCATATTCTGTATCTCTTCTTCTGTAAGCTCTGGACCTCTCACGAAATGCTGACCTTCTGGTATAAGTTCAAAATTCACATGTTCGCCTAGCGTTATATTTCTAAAATAATTTATGACATCTTGCCCAAAAACCACGGCAGACATGGATAGGATAAGTACCAAGCATGCTGCAATAACAACTGGCTTTCTAACTCTCACTCTTCTTTCATTCATATAATTCTCCCTCTCTTCGTTTAAAATTGGTAGTTTGGTTTGCAAGGCTACAAGATTTGCTGCCTTGTTTTTGCTTTCGGAAGAAAAATCCGTTCGACCATGCTCTTTTATAAATTTTTTGACTAAATCCTCTTGTCTCATAGCTTCTCCTCCCTCTTCATAATCTTTTTTAGTTTGATAATAGCGCGATTGGCTATTGTTGCTACATTTGTATTGCTCACGCCCATTATATCTGCGATTTCGCTATTTCTTAGGTCGGTTGCAAATTTCATAGATAATATTTGCCGCTCCTTATCTTTTAGAGCTGACATTGCTCGCATCAAGGCTCTATTGGTTTCGTTAAAGACGACCACATCTTCTGGCTGGCGAGCAAGCGATGCTAACTCTACAACATCATCTAACGGAACAAATGTTTTGCGCTTTTTAGCTCTAAAGTAGTCTACTATAGTATTTTTTGCGATACCTATGAGCCATGCCTGCACTGGTGCTAGATGAGGTCTGTAAGTATCATATCGCTTGATAGCATTAATGAAAACATCATTAGCCAGCTCTTCAGCATCAAAATGGTTATTAATTCTAAAGCAAATATAATTGTGTACATTGTCGTAATGCTCATTGTATATTGCTTCCAAAAGTGTTGCATTCATTTGCGGCAATGCATGTTGTTTGCGAACGCTTGCTGTCAGTGGCGCCACTTCTTTATAGGCGTTCATGCAATCCCCCTTCCTTGGTTTTGGATTTGCTTCTCAATAGGGTATACGTAAAAAAATCATTTTTGTCACAAGAAAATTTTGGCTTTACTGTTACGGGGGTTTCTGTTATAATTTTTTAGTGATTTTATTATGTAGAAATGGTGATTAAACTTATGAAAACTAGAGAGCTTGTGCTTGCGGCACTATTTATAGCTATTGTATATCTTGCCACGGCACATTTGCGCATACCTTCACCTGATGTTACGGGGGCGGGTCAGGTGCATACAGGTACGGCTGTTGTGTTTATTGTATCTATAGTGTTTGGGGCTAAGATGGGGGCTATTAGCTCGTTTGGCATGGTTTTATTTAATCTTACATGGGGGCTGGTGCCATGGGCTCCTATTAATTTGATAAGCCGCCCTATTATGGCTTTTATTTTTGCTAAAATTGCGCATTCTGGTGGCGCGGGCGGAAAAAAATTGCCCCGAAACATACTTGCTGCTCTTGTGGGCGGCGTATGGCTTGTTGCCACTATGTATGCGGGGCAGATTATTATGTTCGGTGTGCCTTGGGTGATTCCTGCTGCTTTTATTCCTAATAATATAGCGCAGATAGTGCTTGCCATTGTGCTTGGTTTACCTATGATTCGGGTGTTACAAAAGTATAAATTCAATGACCATCCTGCGCCAAAGCACACCCCTCCAAAATCTGAGGATTAATGCGGGATATGCGAGTGCGGATAAATTTTGGATAGTGGCAAAACCTTATTGCATAGATTTTTTAAAACATAGTCACTATGAGTGACCACAATTAGGATTTTGCCTTTTTGCTTCAGCAGGGTTTTTAGATTTTCAACAATTTGGGCTTCTGTGGCTAGGTCTAGGTCAGATGTTGGCTCGTCTAGCACTAGGATGTCATAGTCACAGGCAAGCGCACGAGCCAGACCCATACGCTGTCTTTCGCCTCCAGAGAGGTTTTTTGCGTTATCATCCAAGTTAATATCGCCCAATGCGCAAAATTTGGCTAACGCATCTATTCTTTCGCTAGGGATATCTTTACCAAAGCGTATGTTTTCGCGTATGCTTGCATCAAAAGCGAACACTTCTTGAGATAACACCGCCACGCGTTCAAGATAGCTCTCGGGGTTGAAACCCTCGCGGTCTTTGCCATTTACAAGCACCTTGCCTAATGTAGGCACGAGCTGTCGCTTTAACAAGCGCAAGAATGTTGTCTTGCCTGTGCCAGAAGGACCAATGATAGCTAGCGCATCCCCTTCGCTTATATCAAAGCAAACATCTGTAAGGACTTCATGTTCGTCATTACCATCATAACTATAGCTAATATCAACAAATTCAAGCGACTGTATTTTTTTAACTTCCTCTAAATTGCTGTAATTGTTGTCATCATGACTGGTGTCTAGGAGTTCCTCAAGGCGACCTTCCACGGCACGAGCGGTCTGTAGGCTAATATTAAAGTCGGCTAAGCTTTTGATGGGATAGCTAAGGCGAGGCAAAAATAGGAAAAATGCGACAATTCCACCCATTGTAATATAGCCCGTGGTGGCAAGACCAATACCAATCAAAACAGCGATAACTGGTATTATGGACATGATGCTATCTGTAGCGGAATACGCAAGGGCTTGCCATTTGCGTAGGCGTATCAAAAACCCCTCGTATTTTTCTACGGCATGTTCGAAATGTTTATCAAAATAACTCTCGGCATTGTATAACTGTATTGTGTTTATGCCCATCAGGGTCTCATTTGCGGTATTTAGTAGCTCAGAAAAGCCCTCGCGTTCATGCTTTGATGTTTTGCGCAAAAGTTTGTTTATGCGTGCATATATCAGATAAAACAAGCCGCATAGCCCGACCACCACAAAAGTTTTCTCCATATGCATACTGGTTAAAAATGCGAGTATTATAACGATGTGCAGGATATTTAGACATAGCATAGGCATCATTGATAATTTTGCCTTGGCGTAATATTCGGCATCGTGTATCACTTTGTTTTCGATATCGCCAACGGAATGCTCCATAAAAAACCTATAATCCTTATGCAAAACATTAGAAAATAGGTAGCTGCGTACCATACCAGCACCTGTGTATAGCATCTTGTACCAGAAAAAATCCTGTGTCCAGTCCAAAAAGAAATATACGACCAAAACACCAACAGTTATAGCGATTAGATGCAATGCATTTTCACCGCCTGTTGTGTTTAGGTCATCTGCCAGCATAGATATTAAGTATGGCGGCAATAAAGAAACCAATATGTTAATTGCTTTTAAGGTTATTGCGCCATAGCGAAAAGCAAAAAGCGGGCGCAAAATTTGGTTGATTCTTGTACTAAGTTTGGGCATATCTAATGCCTCCTTTGAAAAATTTAAGATTAAAACATACCATATATTGAAAGACTTGTCAAGGGGGAAAATTTGCATGGGTTCTATATTTGGAGATATATTTCGTGTGGCAACTTTTGGTGAAAGCCATGGTATGGCTATAGGATGTGTGATAGACGGCTGTCCGTCAGGTCTTGCGCTTGATGTACAGGATTTTGTTGAGGATATGGCTAGGCGCGCACCAGGGAATTCGCAATATGCCAGCAAGCGTAAAGAGCCAGATAATGTGGAAATTTTGTCTGGTGTGTTTGAGGGCATGACGACAGGTGCGCCAATAGCATTGTTAATATATAATCGTGACCAAAAATCTGCTGACTATGATGACCTTGCACGGGTTTTTAGGGCTGGGCATGGTGATTATACATATATAGCAAAATATGGGTTACGTGACCATCGCGGCGGCGGGCGCGCCTCGGGTAGAGAGACTTCGGCAAGAGTGGCGGCGGGTGTGGTGGCTAAAAAAATTTTAGCAGAGCTTGGCGCAACTGCTACCTCGCATGTAGCGGCTATTGGTCGCGTGGAAATAGCTGATGGCGAGGATTTTACGCAAAATAAAGAGGCAGTTGCACATTTGGATGACTGCATAGCGGCGGGGGATTCTATTGGCTCTGCTGTTGTGTGTAAGATAAATGGCTTACCTACGGGGATTGGCGTGCCCGTGGCAGATAAACTCTCTGCTGACCTTGCTAAGGCTATGATGAGCATTGGCGGGGCTGTTGGCGTGGAGTTTGGCGCAGGGTTTGCATCTGTAGCTAGACGTGGCAGCGAAAATAATGATGGCTTTGCTTGGTGCGATGGCAAATTGGTAAAGACAAGCAATAATGCGGGCGGCATAATGGCAGGGATAAGCGATGGGGCGGAAATATATATGAAGATAGGCTTTAAGCCGCCATCGTCCATAGCTATGATGCAAAAAACCGCAACGATAGATGGTGATAATATAGAAATAGCAATAAAAGGTCGTCATGACCCCGTGATAGCACCACGCGCTTGCGCGGTGGTAGGAGCAATGGCGGCTATTGTGGTGGTTAATCATGTTTTTGGTGGGCTTAGTGATACGATGGAGAAGGTGAAGAGGTTGTTCGTATTAGGTTAGTTATTTATATGCAGACACCTTCTTTAATCTTGATGAGTAACTATTACATAGTGAACATACTATAGTGTTTTGCAACTATAAAGTTGTGTTTCGCTATAATATGTGCTATACTGTATCTCGTGGGGGTTTGCGATAGTGACCATGGACGAGATTTTGAAAGCAGCCCGCAAGGAATTGAATATTTCGCAAGAAGCTCTTGCTTGGGATTTGAGTGTTAGCTACACCGCTCTCAATCGTTGGAGGGACAACCATTCTAAGCTGAGCAAACTTGCGATGTTGCAAATAAAGATTATTGCATTAGCAAAGGCATTTCTGCCGAGGTAGTTACGGCGTTGGGACAAAATAAATTATAGAGGTAGGAACATAAGATGTTGCAAAGCTAAAGGAGCACTATTCAAATGAGAAAACAAAGTTTAATAGGCTTGTCTTTGTTCGCGGGAGCAGGAATCGGAGAAACATATCTATCGCAAGCAGGTGTAAATATAATAGTTGCTAATGAACTCGTACCTCGACGAGCGGAACTGCATAGGCATATTTACCCTAATTGCAATATGGTTTGTGGTGATATAACTAATGAAAATGTTTTCGAAGAAATAATGTCAGCCTGTAACTCTAAAATTGATTTTCTCATAGCCTCGCCGCCATGTCAAGGATTGAGCGTAGCAGGGAAAAACCGAAAACAAAGTCAAATGCAAGACGATGATAGGAATTATTTATTCACTCATGTAGTGAAAGCTATAAAACGCCTTTCGCCTGATTATATTCTCATAGAGAATGTGCCTATGTTGTTAAAAGTGAAAATAATATACGACGGCAAGTTGTGTCCAATTGAAGAAATACTGTGCTTTGAGTTTGGCGAAAAATATGACATAACATCCGCTGTATTAGATGCGGCTGATTATGGTGTTCCGCAAACAAGACTTCGTGCTATTATAAAAATGAAATGCAAAGGCACTTCTTGGAACTTCCCGTGCAAAGTAATTGAAAAGGTTACAGTAAAAGATGCTATAGGGCATTTGCCGTCTTTAGAATCGGGAGAAAGTTCGAATATAAAGTGGCATTATGCACGAAAACATACTTCTGATAATGTTTTATGGATGAAACATACACCGACAGGCAAAACCGCTTTTTGCAACGAGGAATATTTCCCCAAGAAAAAAGACGGAACACGCATCAAAGGCTATGAATCATCATACAGGCGAATAAGATGGGATGTACCGTCGCCGACCATAACCATCAGGAACGACTGCATAGCTTCTCAAAGAAATGTTCACCCAGGGAGATTATTAGAAGACGGAACATATTCCGATGCACGAGCATTGACTGTGTTAGAAATAATGCTACTAAACTCTTTGCCTGTGGATTGGAATATACCCGACAACACACCAGAGATTTTAATCAGACAATGTATCGGTGAATCAATACCGCCATTGATGATAAAAGAAATCGCAAAAATGATAGGAGTGAAGTCAGATGAGTAAAAAACTTAAAGCTGTATCTTTGTTTTCGAGCGCGGGCATAGCCGAATTGCTCCTCGACGACACTTTTCTTGAAGTTGCTGTTGCAAACGAGCTCGTGCCGCAGCGCGCTAAATGTTTTTCGCATTTTTATCCTAGTGCAGATATGATTTGTGGTGATATAGCTGATGACTATGTAAAAGAAAATATTATCAAAAAATCAAATGTCGCTGAAGCAACGGTTCTTATCGCAACACCTCCGTGTCAAGGGTTAAGCACTATAGGAAAAAATAAAAAGCAAGAGCATTATGAAACAGATAAGCGCAATTTTTTGGTGCTTGAAATGCTGGATATAATTGATAAATGCGACTTTGATTATGTCCTAATCGAGAATGTGCCAAAATTTTTAGATATGTATTTTCCGTACGAAAATGATTATTTGAAACTTGTTGATATACTTAAAAATAGATATACTGAAAAATATGAAGTTGATGGCTCTGTGTTAAATGCTAAGGATTACGGTGTCTGCCAACTGCGTCCACGTGTGATTATAAGACTTTATAAGAAGGGGTTGAAGTGGTCTCTCCCAAAAAAAGAAACAGAAATACCTCTCTCGACAGCTATAAGTCATTTGCCTTCTTTGGAGGCTGGTGAAGACTCGGGAATTCCACTGCATTATGCAAAGAATGTAAATGAGCGTTCAATATTAGCTTTAAGGCATACGCCAACGGGCAAGAGTGCGATATATAATGAAGTCCATTATCCTAAAAAAGAAGATGGCTCTCGAATCAGCGGGCAACATAATACTTACAAACGTGTTTCTTGGGATATGCCTTGCCCTGCTCGAACTACTTACAGCGGTAGTGTGAGTTCTCATAATAATGTGCATCCAGGAAGACTTTTGCCCGACGGAACTTATTCTGATGCGCGAGTTTTTACTTTATTGGAAACATATATTATTTCGTCAATTCCTGAATCTGTCCGCTTTCCTGAATGGGCATCAGAAACTTTTATAAGAACTATGATAGGAGAGGCAATTCCGCCAAAATTGCTAACCAAAATCATAGAAGGGATTGGTGTATAAGCGTGCCGAAAATGGTTAAGCGCGATAGAATAATACTTTATAAACACACTTGCAACTTTGAGTTAATTAAAGCAGTTGCCATGGATATTAAAAACGCTTGTAAAACTGATATTTCTGTTGCTCAGCGTTATAAAATGCAAGACAGGCTTACCGCTTTGGACTTATACAAAACACGCAATCTAAAAGAAAAGCCGCTTGATGCGATAGGGCATCGTATAAACACTCTTGAATATTGGATGTTCGGCTACGAATACAAAGAAAACAAGAGCAAGCGGTTTATGTTCGGTCCGCTTGGAAACTTGTTTTTAAAGTACATAAATGATGACGAAAAATTGCGTAAAATATTTATTACTATGTTGTTTGCTTTCCAATTTGAGCATCAGGGGAGCGGAACGAGTAAAAATATTCAACTTTTCTTATTTAGACTATTGTTTCAGTTGTTATGCGACGATAGGCTTGGCGGCAAACTATATCATCGTGAAGTGGAATACTTGATACTTGTTTCCGTAAAAAAAATTGATTACAGCAGTTATGAAAAACTGGTAAAAGACATCCTTGCACTCCGTGATAAAAGCGACGAAGACATGGCAACAATGTTCAAGAAAGATGAACACACCTTTGTAAATTCGGTTCACGAGTGGGAGTATTTTACTGTTACGTTATTTTCGCAAATCGGCATAATCAATGAGTTTAAGGGTGAGCCGATATGCAAGTTATTCCATCCTACAAAAACTAATTCCAAAAGCGTTCCTACGGCAAGAACTGTGACAAATGGACATATCACTCTTGCTGACGAACATAAGGATTTCGTAAAGCGTATGCTCGCTGTGTACAGTTATGCTGAAATGCCACTTCGTCTTGATGACCCTGAGCGAATGAAATATGATGTAATCAAGGAAATTTACAGCTTTTATCCAAAGCTGCTGCTTGATGAACTTGGAGAAACAGACGAATTGAGTTCGTTGCTTGAATTACCTAAAATGATTGAAGAATATTCTAAAAATCCGCAAAATAATACTGCCTATAAGTTTGAGGAAGTATTGGAAGAAGGGTTCAATATGTTTGTAAATGTGGATGCTAAGAGAATCGGCGGAGCTGGCAATACGGACATTGAGTGTCTTTATATCACCAACAAAAAGAAATTTGCGGTTGATGCAAAATCTACAGTGAACAAATTGTTGGGAGTAAACGCTGGTCGTTTGCGCGAACACAGAGAGAAAATTGGTGGTGAATATACAATTGTTGTTACGCCAAGATATGCGCCTGCTACGATTAGCGATATCAAAGGACAGAACATAGTAATTTTACTCGCAAGTACATTTGCCGAATATCTGTATAATCATATTTTCCATGAGGTAAGGGAAATTGATTATGCTGATTTTTATGATGTCATTATAAACAATCTCGGCAGTGATATAAGCAAATTGATATCGAATGTAACCATTGAAAAGTTTGCTGCTACGGGATGATAAATTGAGAGATATTAAAACAAAGGGGATTTTGTGATTAATTCTTAGCATTGTCCATGATGAAAACCCATAAAATGCTCCATTGATTCAAAGACTGACGGAAAGTTGAGCGGGCTTACATCAACTGGGGAATGAATGGTGTCCATGGAATACCAATTGAAAAAGAATAAAACAACACTTATTGTAGATAGAGTTAATAGTGCGCAAAACATAATGGCATCGGGGGCTGGATGTGGGTTAGATAACGCCACCACCCTCTGGCGACTTTATAATGCCTTCCAGCGGTATAATCACTTGCCTTGCCCCACAATTCAAGCAATAATATCATGCAAAAAATGGCAAACAAAATCGGGAAATATTATGGGAATGTAATATTTATGTATAGAACCTCCCTACTGCACCATTTTTGGGTGCTGAGGGTGGTTCTTGTTCAATTACACAGGAATATCGCCAATACGATACATTGTTAGTGTGTATGCATAGCTTGGTGAGCCATATGTTACGGCATTGCTTGTATGGATAGGACCATCACTAACCAATGCCAGCGAAACAATGTCACCCACTTCTAGCGGCAAAATAGTGGTGGAAGACGATGAGCCGCTGCTTACGCGGAAGGTGCTGTAGGCGAATTGGTCATTTACATCGATGGCAACAGATTCATTTACACTTCCACTTTGTGCAAGGCTTACGGTCGTACTGATGCTATAAAGTCCAGCCTTGCCCACCTGAACACCACCACCAGTAATACTTAGCTCTCCGCTACCTGCCAATTCCACATTAAGTGGCATGAGGGCAGGGATGCCGCTACCGCCATCGCTAAACACTTGGTCGCTTAGGCTAGTAGCAAACTCGCCAAAGACTGGGATAACTGCGGGATTTGGCGCAGGTTGGGCTTGTAAAGAGTCTAACGCATCACTCATCTTGGATTTTAGAAACATTGTTTTATACATTGTGGTCTCTAAGAGTTTTTGCACAGAATTGTTTACCTGCATTATTTGGTCTACTGTTGGCGGCTCTGGAGGTGTGCTACCATTTTCTAATGTACCCAGCACATACTGAATTTTTTCGCCCTCGGCGTTAAGAATGTGACTTAGGCTTAGTTCTTCCATGGCTATAGATGCTAAAATCATGTTTACAGCATCGTCACGGGTGATGTTGAGAGCTTCATCTGGAAATTTTGGCATGGACATAGTTGATACCCTCCTTAATTAAGGAAATATAATGCAATATATGCCATTGTCGCTGTAAGCGTTAAAAAACGCCCAAGGACTGTTAATCCAAGGGCGTTGGAACGATTAATGGTATTTTTTTGTGCATATTACGAATTTCTACGGGCAGATTTGGTCCGAATTCTCCGTCTATATCGCAGGTATTGTATTTATCACTAGGTGAAAGTAGCTCCACCTTCACATAATTATCCTGAAAATATATGACATTGGGTTCGTTCAGATAATCTTGCCGCATGACCTTAATAAAAAGACGGCCTAGCTCAAAAATGGGACAGGCGCGAAAGGCGATAAAGTCAAGCAGACCATCTGTGATGGATGCTTTGGGTACTAATTTATCAAAACCACCTGTACCTGCTGAGTTAAGGGCTAAAAATAGGAAAATTTCCTCTTCGAATACCGTATGCGAATTTGTTATACGCACGGGTATGGGCTGAAAACTAGGTATTTCTTCCAAACCCTTGAGATAATAGGCTAGCTTGCCCAATGTTGTTTTTAAGCCATGGTCTACTTGTTGAGAAACATGGGTAAAAAGACCCGCGCCGCATACATTCATGAAATAACTATCATTTGCTTGTCCTGCATCCGCCCAAATGATATTTCCGCTTGCTAGTGCCTTGGCAACCATGCCAACATTCTTGGACATGCCAATAAAACTTGCAAAATCATTGGCTGTGCCAGATGGAATAATAGCAAGCGGGATGTTGTGACCACATGAAATAAGGGCGTTTAACGCCTGATTAAGAGAACCATCGCCGCCAGAAATGGCTATGGCATCATAAAAATCTGGCGGCATGGCGGCTATATGACGACCTATATCTCCTGCCGCCGCAGAGCGATATAGGTGTGTCTCATAACCTACTTGTTGAAAAGCAGTGATATATGCATCAAGTGCGCTTTTGAATGAGCGGTCGCCAGATGCAGGATTGTATATTAATTTTAGTTTTTTCATAAATGAACCTATGCTAGCTTCGCAACCCTCATGCCTGTTGCCGCTAGCTTTATAACTACGAATTGTAAAGGTAACATGATGACAGTACGTATGATGCGTCCGCCAAGCAGCACCATATATGCATCACCAAACATTATGGAGAGCCATAAGGTTTCTAAACCAAGCTGTATAAAAACAACCACTGCAATTGCTGCTAAAGCGGCATTTAAATTGTTCGTTGGCTTTTTGTATAAGAAGAAACCATAGGCAGAACCTGCTAAAAATGCAGTGAAGGTAAAGCCTGGAAAATAGATACCGCGAGGAAAAAGCCAAAAGGCTATCAAGTCCACCATCATATATGCTGTACCTGCCTTCCAAGGGCCATACTTCATGGCTATAATGGCAATGGGTAAAAACTCGAAACTTAATCTGAATTGCGGCGTTACCATAATAGCTAGATAACTACGGAAAACTACTGCCATAGCGACCATAAGACCTATGGTTGTCAGCATTAAAATATCTGTTTTTGTTCCGTTTTCATTTGTGTTCAATTAAAAAACCTCCCAGCGGATGCGAAAATATACCGCGCCCCATAGGGGCTTCGTCCGACGGCAACTTCCCATCCGCCGACACTTAACGCATATTTTCTACTCTGAATTTAAGTTACAGTAAATTTTTTCTTACTTCTCCTATTAAGTACAATGACCCTATAGCGCAGATGACACCATCTTTTTCTGCTATAGTCAAGGCTTGCTCTACTCCTTTCTCTATGGATTTGCAATCCTCGGCATTGCCTCCTTGACAATGTATATATTCAGCCAAGACATTAGAAAGCAGCGCGCGCGGATTGTCTGGTGTTACTGCTATAAAATCCTTTGCCAGTGGCAATAGGGTTTTTATTATGTATTCATAGTCTTTATCGGCAAGCACACCGATTATAAAAGTAATTTTTTTATTTGGATAAAGCATTTGCAGAGTGCTTGCCGCTGCATCAATGCTTTGCGAATTATGCGCTCCATCTATGATAAAATCAGGATTTTTACGCAATATTTCAAACCTACCAGCCCATTTTGTTTTTGCCAAACCTTGTTGCAGAGCCTCTTTGGGTACATTCCATCCGCGCTCTTGCAGAGCATATATCGTGCTTATGGCCACGCAAGCGTTTAATAGCTGATGATGACCAAACAGAGAAATGGTGTATCTTTTGGCGATTTCAATATCAGCTTCTTTTAAGAAAACTGCTTGAACCCCTTGTTCCTGGCATTTTTGACGAATAACATCCTCAACAGATTCTTTTTGCGGATAGCAAACACATGCTGCTCCTGACTTTATGATTCCTGCTTTTTCTGCCGCAATTTTTTCTATTGTGTTGCCTAAAAATTCCATATGGTCCATGCCGATATTGGTGATAACGGCGACTTCTGGCGCATCTATTACATTAGTGGAATCTAGGCGACCACCCATACCTACCTCTAGCACAACGATATCGCAATCTTGCCTGAAAAAATGCAAAAAGGCTAATGAGGTGATGATTTCGAATTCTGTTGGCTTGTCTACCATCAAGGATAAATGGGGTCGTATTTTATTTGCTAGAGCAATTAAACCATTATCGTCAAGCGGGATGTGATTAATCTGTATCATCTCGGTAAAACAGTCTATATAGGGAGATGTGAACAACCCAACCCTAAAACCTGCTTCGACCAAGACAGAAGAAAGCATAGCGGCGGTAGAGCCTTTGCCATTTGTACCAGCAACATGTATGAATTTTAATTGATTTTGGGGGCTGCCAATGCGAAAAAGCAAATCCTGAATACGCTCCAGCCCTAAGACACTACCCTTGTAAGCTGTGCTAAAAATAAATTCCTTTGCTTGGTCAATATTGCGGATTTCTTCCATCATAAGTCAACGTCCCTTCTATATCAACGATATCACAACAATTTGCTAAAGTCAAGTGGACAGGCAAATTTCACCTGTCCACTTGTGAATTTTATAATTGGTCGCGCTTTAACCGCTTTTTCATTTCTGCTGTTTGATGTGCCTGTAAATATGGATATGCTTGTCTCGCGCCTTTTGCTACGCCGCTGTTAATGTCAGCAGAAGACTCTACGCCAGTAAAATCGGTTGCGCTGGCTACATTTACCTGTATGCCAGGCGCAGACATGTCTGGGTTTGGATATTTTTTGTTCATTTTGTGATAACACCTCCTTGTAAATATTATGTCAAGATTTGCTGTATACCACAATGACATTTTTTGGTTGACAATTCTATCAAAAATATTTTATTATTATGTGCAACGAACTTGTACATTTTTCTGTCATTAATATGAAAGCTGAAATTAATTAAGGAGGGCTGTGATGAGAAGCGTAAAAATACTGGCTCACGCCCATTATGTACCGCCAAGGGTGCTGACGAACGACGAAATAAGCACATGGGTGGATACATCGGACGAATGGATTACAAAGCGAACAGGTATTAACTCAAGGCATATCTCTGAAGGCGAGAACACATCAGATTTATGTGTGAATGTGGCGCAAAAGCTGATAAGCCAAGCTGGATTAAACCCGCAGGACATAGATTTGCTGTTGGTAGCTACTGTCACGCCAGACTATCTTTCGCCATCGGTGGCGTGTATCGTGCAAAGTGCTATTGGTGCTACCAATGCGCTTGCGTTTGACATCAATGCTGCTTGTACGGGCTTTGTATATGGATTTTCTACGGCGCAAAAGTTCCTTGTTAGCGGCGGATACCGCAATATTATGGTGATTGGCGCAGAGGTTTTGTCGAAATACACAGACTGGACGGATAGAAACACCTGTGTGCTTTTTGGTGATGGTGCTGGTGGCATGATTTTATCTTTAGCTGATGATGATAGGGCTTACGCCGAAAAGCTTCATGCGCGCGGGGCAATGCCTATTACTGTGTCGCATCAAAGGGTAGTAAACCCTTTTGTGGAGGGGTCAAGGGAGCTAGACCACATAAAGGTAGATGGGCGCGAAGTATTTGAGTTTGCGGTGAAGAGCGTTTCTGATAATATAAAAGAAGTTCTTGATATTGCAGGTCTAAGTACGGATGATATCAAATATATCATACCACATCAAGCGAATGGACGTATAATTGAAGGAATCTCGAAAAAATTAAAACTTGATATTGGAAAATTCTACATTAATATAGAAAAATATGGAAATACATCATCTGCCAGTATACCTATTGCTTTTGATGAGATGATGATAAAGGGTTTGCTGAAAAGTGGAGATAAGGTGATATTTTCGGGCTTTGGCGGTGGGCTAACATGGGGAAGTATATTGATAGAATTGTAGGTGAAATAGATTATGAATCGAATTTGTGAGCTGCTTGGAATTGAATACCCTATTTTGCAAGGCGGCATGGCATGGATATCGGAGGCTAATCTCGCGGCGGCGGTTTCTAATGCTGGCGGGCTAGGCATTGTGGCGGCAGGTAATGCCCTAGGTGACGTGATACGAGCAGAAATACGAAAGACAAAAGAGTTGACAGATAAGCCTTTTGGTGTGAATATTATGCTACTTTCGCTACATGCTGACGAAATAGCGCGGGCATGCTGTGAAGAGGGCGTGAAAGTGGTGACCACGGGCGCGGGAACGCCAGCAAAATATATGGAAATGTTTAAGGCAGCGGGCATAATTGTTATTCCCGTTGTGCCTTCGGTTGCTATAGCAAAGATGATGGAAAAAGTCGGCGCACATGCCGTAATAGCAGAGGGCATGGAGGCTGGTGGGCATATAGGCAAGCTAACTACGATGTGCCTTGTGCCGCAGGTGGTAGATGCTGTGAATATACCTGTGATAGCGGCTGGTGGAATTGCTGATGGGCGCGGCGCGGCTGCGGCGCATATGCTTGGGGCTGAGGGTTTTCAGTTGGGTACATGTTTTTTGGTGGCAAATGAATGTATTGTGCATGAAAACTACAAAAAGTTTGTGATAAAGGCAAAAGATATAGATAGCGTGATAACGGGCAATATTACTGGGCATCCTGTGCGCAGTTTGCGCAATAAATTTACTACAGCATTTTTGGAACTAGAGAAGCAAGAAGCAAAAAAGGATGAGCCAGATATCGCAAAAATAGAAGAAATGGGCATGGGGGCTTTACGCCGCGCAGTTATTGAAGGCGATGTGCAGGGCGGAACGGTAATGGCGGGTCAGATAGCGGCTCTGGTGAAAGAAGAACAAACTGCCGCAGAAATAATTACTAAAATATGGAGCGACTACAGGGGGCTGATAGGGTGAAAAATTTTGCGGTGATGTTTAGCGGGCAAGGTGCGCAGAAAACAGGCATGGGCAAGGAATTTTATGATAATTTTGATATATGTAAAAAGACCTTTGATGAGGCAAGCGAGGCTTTGGGCATGGATGTCGCCGCCCTTTGCTTCAAACCAGACGAAAGGCTAAATCAAACAGAATATGCACAGCCTGCATTATTAACTGTGAGCATTGCTGCATACAGACTATTGCATAGCGAAGGTTTTACACCAGATGTCCTCATGGGGCTTTCCCTTGGTGAATATTCCGCGCTTTGTGCCGCTGGTGCTATAGACTTTGAAGATGCTGTGAAGCTAGTGCGCAACCGTGGGCGCATAATGACAGAGTTTGCGCAAGCTGGTGGGATGATGGCGGCTATTGGTTTATCAAAAGAAATTTTGGATGAGATATGTGTTAGGGCTAAAGTTGAAGGCTATGTTACTTGTGCCAATTTTAATACACCAGACCAAACTGTGCTAGCAGGCGAAAAAGCCGCGCTGGATTTTTGCGTACCAGAAATAAGAGCGGCAGGCGGAAAAGCTATGCTGCTAAAAGTTTCTGGGCCTTTTCACTCTAAACTGTTGGAAAAAGCCGCTGAGGAGTTTGCAAAAGAGTTAGCGGGGCTGAGAGTTTTGCAAACCAATATACCTGTTATATCCAATTTAACTGCTGATATTTTTGATGCAAAAAGTTATATTGAACAATTGACACAACATATGATATCGCCTGTTAGATGGGTGGAATGTGTGCGAAAGGCTGAGAATATGGGTATTTCAGCATATATCGAATTGGGCAGTGGTAAAACATTAGTAAATTTTGTCAAGAAAATTGATGATAACTCGGAGGCATTTTCTGTGGAGAATATAAAAGATTTGGAGGGATTGCGTGAACGAAAATAAACGTAAAACAGCCATAATTACGGGTGCGGCAAAGGGCATAGGACGTGCCATAGCATTAAAATTTGCGCAAAATGGTGTAAATGTTGTGATTAATTATCGTACAACTGACCCTGCGGAGCTGGTGGCAGAAATCGAACAGATGAATGTAGATTGCCTAGCTGTGCAAGCTGATGTGGGTGATTTTGAGCAGGCGAAGCAACTTATTAGTACAGCGCAAGAAAAATTTGGAAGTGTGGACTATCTTGTAAACAACGCGGGCATTACGAAAGATGGTCTGATATTAAAAATGGGCGAAAATGATTTTGATGCTGTTGTAGAGACTAATCTAAAAGGCGCGTTTAACACCATGCGCCATGCATCACCGATAATGTTAAAACAAAAATCTGGTGCTATTGTAAATATCACAAGTGTTGTAGGATTGCACGGCAATGGTGGGCAAGCAAATTATTCGGCGGCAAAGGCGGGGCTTGTTGGGCTTACAAAATCTGTGGCAAAAGAGCTTGGTAGCCGCGGCATTACGGTAAATGCTATTGCGCCAGGCTTTATAGAAACTGATATGACGGACAATCTGCCAGAGGTCGTAAAAACTAAGCTGCTTGAATCGATTGCATTACGCCGCTATGGGCAAGCTGAAGAAGTTGCGGATTTGGTATATTTTATCGCTAATAGCAAATATATCACGGCTCAAGTTGTAACCATTGATGGGGGAATGAGCTAATGCGGCTCAAAATCAAGCAACTAGAAATATCGCGCGAAAAGCGGCTTATCTGTATTAGTGATATACATGGCGAATTGGATTTGTTTAAGAGGTTGCTTGAAAAAGTCGAATTTTGCGATAATGACACATTGGTTTTGCTAGGTGATTTGTTTTTGAAGGGTAGCCAGCCTAGGGAATGTCTTAAATATATTATCGAGCTGGCAAAACGGTCGAATGTACATGTTTTGAGAGGTAACTGCGATTGGGATTACCACAATTACCTTGATGAACTTGATAAGGCTTGGCTAGAAGAACTGCCGCATATCATCGAATCTGATGAGTTTGTCTTTGTTCATGCGGGAATAGAGTCTGCGGATTTGCAAAAGCAAGACCCTGCTTTCTGTATGAGAAATGATGCGTTTTTGGAGAGTTATAACGGCATATTCTTTGAAAAATGGGTAGTGGTTGGGCATTGGCCTAACATTAATTACTGTCATGATATCCCATGCGATAACCCTATTATCAACCGTGATAAGCGCATTATTGCTATAGATGGTGGTATAGTTGTGAAAGATACTGGTCAACTAAACGCTTTTATTGCGGATAGCTTTGGGTTTTCTTGGATGTATGCCGATAAACTGCCAGTTATGACTGCGAACCGAGCACAAGACCAAGGCACGGGAACATTAAATATAGGGTGGCTTAATCGCTTTGTTGACATAGTGGAAGATGGCGAGGAATTTAGTTTCGTACATCATAAGGCTAGTGGCAAGAAATTGCATGTACCGACAAATAAAATATGGCAGGACGATGAGGGTAATATGTGCGTAGGCTCTATGGCTACTGACAATTGGCTTGCCATAAGCGAGGGTGATGTAATTTCCATAGTTGAAACTTTTTCTGACAGAATATATGCAAAAAAAGATGGAATATCGGGTTGGATATGGAATGATTAGCAAGGAGGAGAAAATTTTATGAAACACAGAGTTGTTGTTACGGGGATGGGGGTTATTTCTTCCATCGGGCAAGATATACCGACTTTTACAGATAATTTGCGCAATGGCGTGATTGGAATTAAGCCAATAACGAAGGTTCAAGTGCCAGAATCGCCTGTGAAACTAGCTTCTGAGGTGCAAGACTATGACCCAGAGCCAGAGATAGCAAAAAAAGATGCAAAACGCATGGATACCTTCACGCAATACGCGCTTTCTGCTGCGGCGCAGGCTATGGAACAAAGCGGGCTAGACCTTGACAATATTGATAAAAAGCGGCTTGGGGTTATTATTGGCACGGGCATTGGCGGCATGGAAACTTTTGAGACCGAAGTTGTTAAGATGTACGAAAAAGGTGGCATACGCATTGCGCCTCTGTTTATCCCTATGATGATAGGCAATATGGCGGCGGGCATGGTTGCCATACGCTATGGTGCAAAGGGTGTTTGCACAAATGTTGTGACTGCTTGTGCCAGCTCTAGTAATACTATTGGTGAAGCTTTTCGCAGTATACGTCATGGTTACAGTGATGTGATAATAGCGGGCGGTACGGAAGCGACAGTTACAAGAGCGACAGTTGCTGGCTTTAATGCGTTAAAGGCTATTAGCCAAGCTGACGACCCTCTGAGAGCATCCATACCATTTGATGCTGAACGCAATGGCTTTATACTTGGCGAAGGTGCGGGAATCCTTGTTTTGGAGAATTACGAAAAAGCCAAGGCGCGCGGTGCGAAGATTTTAGCGGAGATTGTGGGATATGGAACAAATTGTGATGCACATCACATGACTGCGCCAACGCCTGATGGGCAAGGTGCGGCAGATTGCATGACATTAGCCGTGGAAGATGCAGAATTAGACCCGACAGCAATTGACTATATCAATGCCCATGGTACAAGCACGCCTCTTAATGATGCGGCAGAAACAGCGGCGATAAAGCGTGCCTTTGGCACACATGCGGTAAATCTTTTAGTTAGCTCTACAAAGTCGCAGATAGGGCATTTGCTTGGTGCGGCAGGGGCTGTGGAGGCTATAGCCACGATATCTGCCATGCTGGAGGGTTTTGTGCCGCCAACCATGGGACTTAAAAAACCAGACCCCGAATGTGACCTTAATTATGTACCAAATGCGGCTATTGATAAACAAATAAATTATGCATTGTCCAACAACTTTGGCTTTGGCGGACATAATGCTACTATATGTATTAAGAGATGGGAGGAATAATTATGAATTTTAAAGAAATTATGGAGCTAACACAATGGGTAGAAAAATCTGCCTTTACGACATATTCGCTTAGTGTGGGTGCGATTCATCTTAATATGAGCAAGCAAGCGGCGAGCTACCCTATATATCCACCTATTGCCGCGCCTGTGGCAACACCTATAACCATGCCTGCACCGCAACCACCTATAGATGTACAAATACCAACAGTATCAGCTTCTCAGACTGAAGAAGCTCCGAAAGCTCAGTCATCATCGGCAGGGCATGTTGTGGCATCACCAATTGTAGGGACTTTCTATGATAGGTCAAACCCTGAAAGCAAGCCTTTTGTGTCTGTTGGGCAAAGTGTAAAGAAAGGCGATGTGCTGTGTATACTTGAGGCAATGAAGATAATGAATGAGATAACAGCGGATGTGGATGGTGTTGTTTCTGAAATTCTTGTGAAAAACGGAGATATGGTAGAAGCTAGGCAGTCATTATTTAATATAGAGGTATAATATGGAAATTAATGAAATTATGCAGATTATCCCGCATAGACCACCATTTTTACTGATAGACCGAGTGGTGGAGATGGTAGCTGGTAAGCGCGTGGTTGCTATTAAAAATGTGACTATGAATGAGCCGTATTTTGTGGGACATTTTCCGCAAGAGCCTGTTATGCCTGGGGTTCTCATTATTGAGTCTATGGCGCAAGCGGGAGCGGTTGCTCTATTATCCATGCCTGAATATGTAGGCAAAATAGCATATTTTGGAGCTATAGATAATGCGAAATTCCGCCGCAAGGTTGTGCCTGGTGATACATTGCGCTTAGAAGTTGAGTTTGTAAAACTAAAAAAATCTGCGGGAATTGGCAAAGCGGTGGCTTATGTGGGCGACACCAAAGCGGCAGAGGCAGAGCTAACATTCCTAATTGGTTGATACTAAAAGTTTATGAGGTGAGATATGTTTAGCAAAATATTGATAGCAAACCGCGGCGAAATAGCCGTGCGCGTGATACGCGCCTGCAAGGAGCTTGGAATAGCTACTGTAGCTGTGTTTTCGGAAGCAGACAGACATGCCCTGCATGTGCAAATGGCAGACCAAGCTGTATGTGTGGGTGATTCCCCTAGTAAAGACAGCTACCTAAACATGCAAAATGTAATATCTGCGGCGATTTTGACCAAAGCAGAAGCAATACATCCTGGCTTTGGCTTTTTATCTGAAAACACTACATTTGCTAGTATGTGTGAGGATTGCAATATAAAATTCATAGGTCCATCTGCGGCGGCGATTGATGCTATGGGCAATAAAGCCAATGCGCGTGACGTTATGAAAGCAGCTGGGGTGCCTGTTATCCCTGGTAGTGACGGTACTGTGGATAGCATGGAACAAGCTTTAGAATTTGCGGAAAAATATGGATACCCTGTGTTGTTGAAGGCATCTGCTGGCGGTGGCGGTAAGGGCATACGCCGCTGTAATAATGCAGAAGAATTGAAGAAGGGCTATGAAGCTGCAAAAAGTGAAGCTCGCCTAGCTTTTTCGGATGATTCTATATATATGGAAAAAGCCATTATCAATGCGCGGCACATAGAGGTGCAGGTTATTGGAGATGAACATGGTAATATTATACATCTAGGTGAGCGTGAATGCTCCATGCAAATTCGTAATCAAAAGGTGCTGGAGGAAGCCCCATCGCCTGTTTTATCGCCAGAGATGCGTAAAAAATTCGGTGATGCGGCTATTTTGGCGGCTAAAGCTTGCGACTACAAAAATGCGGGTACGCTAGAGTTTCTGCTAGATGCAAATGGTAAAGACTTCTATTTTATGGAGATGAATACCAGAATACAGGTGGAACACCCTATAACAGAGATGATTACAAATTTTGACATTGTGAAAGAACAGATATCCATAGCGGCGGGCAATAAGTTATCAATAAAACAAGAAGATGTGGAAATAAATGGTCATTCTATAGAATGCCGTATAAACGCGCAAACAACAGGACTTATAGACTATATGTTTTTGCCTGCGGGTTGTTTGGGTATTCGCGTTGATAGCGGAATTTATGCGGGCTATACCATGCCGCCATTTTATGACAGTATGGTTGCAAAAGTTATTAGCCACGGCAAAGACCGCAATGAGGCTATAGCCAAGATGAAGCGTGCGCTAGATGAACTTGTGATAAATGGTATTGAAACAAATATCGATGTTCAGCATCAGATACTCGAGAATGAGGATTTTCTTAATGGAGAGTATTATACAACAACTTTGACACAAATGCTGGGATTGTAGGGGGCGTAGTGCATGAATCTTTTTAACCGCAAAAAATATGTTACTTTGCCGCAAACTAACTTTACCATTGAGCCTAGTGTACCAGACGGCATGTGGGCGCAGTGCAAAAAATGTGATAAAACCATATACAATCGACAACTGGGCATATATAAGATATGCCCGGCTTGCGGTGCGCATTTTCGCATATCTGCACCTGAGATGCTTTCTATTGTAACGGATGAGGGCAGCTTTGATGAGCGTGATGCCGATTTAGTGCCTGAAAATCCTATAAACTATCCTGATTATGTATCTAAAATTGCAAAATTGGGGGAAACTTTGGATGTAAAAGAGGCTGTGGTATCAGGGAGATGTACTATTAATGGCATAGAAACCATGATATGCATTATGGATAATCGCTTTATCATGGGCTCTATGGGTTCTGTGGTGGGCGAGAAGATTACGCGTGCCTTTGAAGAGGCCATCGAAAACCGCTTACCCGTCATTGTCTTTACGGCATCTGGCGGTGCGCGTATGCAAGAGGGCATTGTATCTTTGATGCAGATGGGCAAAGTTAGTGCCGCTGTGAAACGTCACAGCGATGCAGGGTTGCTATATATTAGCGTGCTAACAGACCCGACAACGGGTGGCGTAACGGCTAGCTATGCCATGCAGGCTGACATTATATTAGCTGAACCTAGCGCACTGGTAGGCTTTGCGGGGCGGCGCGTTATAGAGCAGACTATGAAACAAACCTTGCCTGATGATTTTCAGAGTGCAGAGTTTGTGCTAGAGCATGGTTTCATTGACAAAATTGTTCCTCGTAACCAGATGCGTGACACTTTAGCGAGCATTTTGTGCCTACATGCTACCAAACATACCGCATCTGCCACAATCACAATACCGAAAGTTGAACATTATTGTGGTAGCGAAACAATAGAGCCATCCGAAGCTGTCGAAATTTCCCGAAAAATATCGCGCCCAACGTCCAAGGATATTATTGGCATTATTTTAACTGATTTTATTGAGTTTCATGGCGACCGTAACTTTCGCGACGACACGGCGGTTGTAGGTGGTGTGGGATATCTTAATGGTATGCCTGTCACGGTAGTTGGCACACAAAAAGGGCGCAATCTTGAAGAAAATGTGGCAAATAATTTTGGTCAACCTCATCCTGAGGGTTATCGTAAAGCTTTGCGCCTTATGAAGCAAGCCGAAAAATTTGGCCGCCCTGTAATTTCTCTTGTAAACACATCTGGCGCGTATTGCGCTACTGGTGCGGAAGAACGCGGGCAGGGTGAAGCAATAGCGCAAAATCTTTTGCAAATGTCGGGGTTGCAAGTTCCGATAATAACTGTTATAGTAGGAGAGGGCGGTAGCGGTGGTGCATTAGCACTTGCTGTGGCAGACCAAGTGTATATGTTTGAATACTCCATGTATTCGATATTGTCGCCAGAGGGCTTTGCGAGTATATTATGGAAAGATGCAAAACGCGCAAAAGAAGCCGCCGCTGTAATGAAGTTACGCCCTATAGACCTGCTTGGTCTACAGATTATTGAAGGAATAATACCAGAAGTGGCAGGTGGTTTTGATAATGACGTATCCTTTTCGCTTGATTATTTAAAGAGACTACTGATACATGAATTTTCTGCGCTGCTACAACTGACGACTCAGGAGATGTTAGACAAAAGATATGAAAGATTTAGAAAATTTGGGGCATACTGATGTCCAAGCTAAAAAGGCTAAACTTGTGGAATTTATAAATTCCAAAGAGTATAGCCCGATGACACCCGATGATATGATATTTTTGCTAGATGTGCCGCCTAGGGATGTCGATTTGTTTCGTCGGCTTTTAGACGAAATTGTTGACGAAGGCGGCGCGTTTTTTTCACGCAAAAACCGCGTGCTTTCATTAGAACAGGCTGATTTGGTGACTGGGATTTATGAGCGTCACCCAAGAGGCTTTGGTTTTGTAATTTTGGGAGATGGCGAAGATATTTTTATTAGTGGTTCTTTTTCGGGCGCGGCTATACATGGCGATAGGGTGCTTTGTCGCGTAACAGAGCGCAGGAGAACAAGGTCTGAAGGTGTGATTGAACGTGTATTGCAAAGGAAACGGCGGACTGTGGTTGGCACATATCGCGATGGCTTTGTAATGCCTACAGACAAGCGGTTGCCGAAGGTTTCTGTAGTGCGAAGGGACAGGCATAAAATTAAAAGCGGGCAAACAGTTATGCTCAATTTAACAAAAGGTTTGAAAGAAACGGAACATAGCGGCTCGATAGCTGAAGTTCTGGGGAATATGCATGATATAGGCATGGATGTGCTGACAATTGTGCTTGGGCATGAGATTCCGCATGAATTCCCTAAAAATGTGCTAAAAGCGGCAGATGAAACGCCAGAGGTTGTGACGGATGCTGATATGAAAGGTCGTCGTGATTTTCGTGACCTGCTAACTGTAACCATTGATGGCTCTGACACAAAAGATATTGATGACGCTGTGTCCATTGAAATGTTGGACAATGGTATTTTTCGTCTTTATGTTCATATTGCGGATGTAAACCATTATGTACCTGTGGGGTCTGCCATGTGGAAAGAAGCTCTGCGGCGCGGCACGAGCGTATATCTTGCTGACCGCGTGATACCTATGTTGCCCAAGCGGCTTTCAAATGGCATATGCTCGCTTAATCCGCGCGTGGACAGGCTTGCGCTTACATGCATGATGGATTTTGATGCCAAGGGTGATGTAGTTAATCACGAAATATGCGAGTCCGTGATACATTCCAATGATGCTGTGACATACGAGAACCTAGCGGATATGTTGGAAAATCCTAAATCATCACATATTGTACAATATGCTGAATACATGCCCATGTTCCAAAACATGGAGAAACTAGCAAAGATATTGAAAGAAAGACGGCTAAAACAAGGTGCTATGGAATTTGACTTTCCAGAGGCAAAGATTGTGGTAGATGCGCACGGTCGCGCCATTGATGTTGTAAAGAGGGATAGAAGCACGGCTACATCAATCATAGAAGAGTTTATGGTAGCGGCAAATGAGGTGGTGTCCACAGAATATCATTGGCTTGATATGCCATTTATTTATAGAACACATGAAGAGCCGGACCGCGAGAAAATAGAGGCTTTGATGAGTTTTATAAGTAATTTTGGCTATAGCTTACGCGGCACTGTAGCACGCACAAAATCTCTGCAAAATCTGCTAGAGCGCATAGAGGGAAAGCCAGAGGCTATGCTGATATCCAAACAAGTGCTACGCAGCATGAAGCAAGCGAGGTATGCTTCCGTAGCTCTAGGGCATTTTGGGCTTGCAAAGCAGTTTTACAGCCATTTTACCTCTCCTATACGCCGCTTTCCAGACCTTGCTATACACGCCATCATAAAGGCGAATATTGCAGGCAGAATTAATGCTAAAAGTATCAAAGAATTTACGAATAAGCTGCCTGATATCTGCATAAAATGCTCCGAAAATGAACGCAGAGCAGATGCCGCACAGCGTGACGTGGAAGACCTAAAGAAAGTGGAATATATGGCGGATAAGGTTGGGCAAAGTTTTAAAGGTATAATTTCACATGTGACAGGGCGTGGCTTTTTTGTGGAGCTACCTAACACTGTGGAGGGCTTTGTGGATGCCTCAACGCTTATGGATGATTTCTATGTCTTTTTTGAAGGGCAAAGTGCCATGGTCGGTGAGCGCACAGGTAAAACATTTAGGATAGGCGATGCTGTAAAGATAATTGTTACAAAAGCTGATATGGATATGCGTAGGCTAGATTTTGAAATACATGACAAAAAGCGCAAAGGTTAAATTATCTTAACATTGCCTTCGTGATTGGATTTGTGATAAATTCAGGCAGTAACATTGTAGACATCACAAGCAATTTATTATATGTCCCTGCAACAACACGGGACTTGCCGCGCATCATAGCTCTATAGCCGATGCTTGCTACGGATTCAGGCTTCATCACGAACGCCCTAAAAAGCAAGGTGTGTTCCATTTTTGCCTTATGAGCAAAAGCAGTGTTTGTTGCGCCTGGGCATAGAGCCGTTACTGTTACGCCAGTCTTCTTTAGCTCCTCAGATATGCCCTTTGAAACATATAGCACATATGCTTTTGTTGCGCCATATACAGAGCTATTGGGGCAGGGCATAAAGGATGCTGTGGAACCAAGGTTAAGCACGCGCCCATACCCGTTCTTTACCATGTTAGGGATGAAAAATTTCATCATTTCTGTAGTATGAATAACATGGACTTTTATCATGTCAATTTCATTTGATAAGCTGGTTTCTAAAAATGTGCCTCTTTCGTTAAACCCTGCGTTATTAATCAAATACTGAATATTTATGCCGATTTCTTTGGTTTTCTTATAAATCATATGAGCGGCATTTTCTTGCTTTAAATCTGCAACAATTGCGTGGATTTCTATGGCATATTTGGTCGAAAGAAAATCTGCTTGTTTGCTTAATTTCTGCAAATCCCGTGAAACGAGTATAAGATTGATTCCTTCCTGTGCAAATTTTTCTGATAATGCCCTACCTATGCCACTTGTTGTATCTGTTATTAATGCATATTTATTAGTCATAATGACCTCCATAAAACTCGATTTTCTTTTCAATTAGCTCTTGTCGATTTTGGAATATTCTAATTCTCCTCGTCAAAAATTTGCTATGTTCTCTTAGTATGTCACGTTTTTGCGGAATGGATTCTCCACCATCTCTCACTAACAAAGAAACATACTGCTTAATTTTAGCAATCGGCATATCTGTATCGCGCATACATCGTATCAAGAAAATCCATTTCACATCGGATTCCAAATACACTTGATGACCAGATTTATTTCTTGCTATGGGAGGCAAAAGCCCCTCTTTTCGTAGTAACACAGTTCATCTTTAGTAAAGCCAAGTTTGGCGGTCACCTCACTAGTGTCGTAGCTCATATAAATCACCTCTTTAAAATAATTTTACCTCATGGAGCGCGCACCATGTCAAGTAAAAAATAAATTTCTGTGATTTTGATTTGCAAACACTCAAAATATGTGCTATAATGTTGGGGTTGATAGAATTTATACAATTTTTGGGAGGTAAGAGATGGCTGAGAAGTATGTATACATGTTTAAAGAAGGTAATGGCAAAATGCGCAATCTTCTGGGGGGCAAAGGTGCTAACTTAGCGGAGATGACTGCACTTGGGCTGCCTATTCCACAAGGTTTTGTAGTAACTACAGAGGCTTGCACGCTGTACAACACATCGGGCAAGGTGATGAGCGATGAGGTAAAAAACCAAATCGATGCGGCCATCGTCCAACTAGAGCAAATTGAAAATAAAAAATTTGGCGACGACCAAAACCCACTTTTGGTTTCTGTGCGCTCTGGCTCTCGTGCATCTATGCCAGGTATGATGGATACAGTTTTGAACCTTGGGCTTAATGATGTATCTGCAGAGGCAATGGCTAAAAGTACCGACAATCCACGCTTTGCATATGACAATTACCGTCGTTTTATCATGATGTTTTCTGATGTTGTTATTGGCGTAAGTAAGCATAAATTTGAGAAAGTTTTTGATGAATATAAAGAAAAAGTTGGCGCGAAAGAAGATTTGGATCTTAATGGCGAGCAAATGAAAGAAGTTGCGGAAATCTTCAAGCAAGTTTATCGTGATGACCAAGGCAAGGATTTTCCTTCTGATGCCAAGGAACAGCTTTATGAGGCTGTTTGTGCTGTTTTCCGCTCTTGGGATAATGAACGTGCATTTATCTATCGCCGCATACACGATATTCCATATGATTGGGGTACAGCTGTAAATGTACAAGCTATGGTATTTGGTAATACGGGCGACGACAGCGGCACAGGCGTTGTGTTTAGTCGTAATGCTGCCACAGGCGAAAAAGAGATTTATGGCGAATATATGATGAACGCGCAAGGCGAGGACGTTGTTGCTGGCGTACGTACACCAAAGCCATTTGCGGAGCTTAAAGAAGAAAATCCTGCCATCTATGATGAATTTGTAAAATGGTGTGATGTTCTTGAAAAGCACTACAAAGATGTACAGGATATGGAAATTACTATCGAGAAGGGCAAGCTATACTTCTTGCAAACAAGAAATGCTAAAACTACGGCGGCGGCGGCTCTTCGCATTGCCATAGACCTTGTTAAAGAGGGTCTGATAACAGAAGAAGATGCACTAATGAAAGTCGATGCTAAACAGCTAGACCAACTATTGCATCCTGTATTTGACGAAGCGGCTCTTAAAAAAGCTACTGGTATAGGCAAAGCTCTCGGTGCATCTCCTGGTGCTGCTTGCGGTAAAGTTTATTTCACATCTGAAGATGCTGAAATGGCGGCTGAAAGAGGTGAAAAGGTTATTCTTGTGCGTAATGAGACCTCTCCAGAAGATATCCGTGGTATGCAGGTTTCTGAAGGTATCTTGACAGTTAAAGGCGGCATGACATCTCACGCGGCACTTGTTGCGCGCCAAATGGGTACATGCTGTATCTCTGGTTGCGAAGCTATCAAGCTAAACGAAGCTGGTAAGTGCTTTACGCTTGGCGGCAACACATATAATGAAGGCGATGTTATTTCTCTTGATGGTACAAGTGGTATCGTTTATGGCGAAGGCATTGCTACTGTAGAAAGCGAAATATCTGGTGACTTTGCTACATTTATGGCATGGGCAGACAAAGCGAGAAAACTGCGCGTACGCACAAATGCTGATACGCCAGATGATGCGAAAAGAGCTATAGAGTTCGGCGCAGAAGGCATTGGTCTTGTTCGTTCTGAGCATATGTTCTTTGACAAAGAACGCCTGCCAAAAATCCAAGTGATGATTCTGGCAGAAACCACAGAAGAACGCCGCAAGGCTTGTGACGACCTATTAGGCTTCCAAAAAGCTGACTATGCTGGCATCTTTGAGGCTATGGGCGGCTTGCCTGTTACTATCCGTCTTCTTGACCCGCCATTGCATGAGTTTGTACCAAAAACAGACCAAGAGTTTGATACTTTAGCAAAGCTAACAGGCAAATCTGTAGCGGAGCTAAAAGAAAAGAGTCATGCCCTGCATGAAATTAATCCAATGATGGGTCATCGCGGTTTACGCCTTGCTGTTAGCTATCCTGAGCTTGCAGAAATGCAAACAACTGCTATCATTGAAGCGGCTATAGAAGTAAACAAAAAAGGCATCAAAATTGTACCAGAAATGATGATTCCGCTTACTACTGACAAAAAAGAATTTGATTTTGTTAAGAGCGTTGTCGAAAAAACAGCCAAAGAAATTCTTGCAAAGTCTGACATAAAAGTGGAATACATGATAGGTACAATGATTGAGATTCCTCGCGCTTGCTTGATTTCTGATGAGCTTGCTAAAGAAGCCGAGTTCTTCTCATTTGGTACAAATGACCTTACACAAATGACATATGGCATTTCTCGCGATGATGCGGGTAAAATTATGGCAGACTACTTAGAACGCAATATCTTTGAAGTAGACCCAACGGCACGTCTTGACCAAATTGGTGTGGGCGAGCTTATGAAGATATCTGTTGAGCGAGGTCGCAAGACCCGCCCGAATATCAAGCTTGGTATTTGCGGTGAGCATGGTGGCGACCCGAGTTCTATCAACTTCTGCCATCTATTAGGACTTGACTATGTATCTTGCTCGCCATATCGCGTACCTATCGCGCGCTTGGCGGCGGCGCAGTCTGCTATAGCTGATAAGCGCGGCGAAGCTTTGGTAAGTATCGGATAATTATTATAAATAATAAAATATTTATCGAAAAACGATAAAAAATACTTGACAAACATAAAATCTCTATGATATGATAAGTTAAAGTCATGCCATGGGGGTTTTGTTATGGAGAAAAAACGCGAAAGAATTATGAAAATATGCGGCGTTGTATATTGGGTTATGACGGTAGCTGTGGTGTTGTTCGTACTCTTTGGTTTGTCATTTTTGGCACGAGAAATTTGGCCACTTGTTGGTTCACATGAAATTTGGGTACAAATAGCTGGTATTGAGGTTGCTTTTTTATATTTTGACCTACTACCGATTGCTATACCGTTTATAGATATTGGGCTGACTGGCCCGCAGGCTGGTCCTATAGGCAATATCTTTTTCGTTATTTCTGTTAATCTATTTGGCATTGGCGTTTTGACAGGTCTTTTACTGTATATTCGCCATATATTCAAAGATTTGAGCCGTGGCGGGTCGCCTTTCAGCAAACGTATTGTAAACGGCGCGTATTTTCTAATGACTATATTGCTGTGGTCGGCAATTCTTGATAGGGATTTGATTGGTCTTTTCATTGCGGCATTGGTAGGTCTTTTCTGTCTTATTCTTGACTATGGACGCATTTTGCAAGAGGATGCCGATACCACGCTGTAAAGGGGCTGATGATATGATTATCCTTCGTCTTGATAGAATGATGGCAGATAGAAAAATGCCGCTGGGTGAGCTTGCAAAGCGCGTAGGCATATCAAATGCCAATCTTTCTAATATCAAAACAGGTAAAATCAGTGCGATTCGCTTTTCTACACTTGATGCTATTTGTGAAGTGCTGGATTGTCAGCCTGGAGATATTTTAGAATATAAGCCAAAGGAGGAATTGCAGTGAAAAAGAATTTTGTGAAAACTTGGTGGACACTTATAGTGCTGTTTGCTTTTATGCTCGCTGGACCGATTGGGACGTTAGTTTACCGAACATGGTTTTTTGGCTATGTACCGAGGGAAATTGCTATATTTATGGCTCTTGTTCTAGCTCTTCAAATATGGTGTGTTATCAGATTTATAAAGAGCAAAGCCAAAAAAAGTTCTTGCTTGTGACGTTGGGTAATGAGTTATAATATCTGTAAGGGAGGGTCATGAGCATGTATAATCAAAAAGCAATACCCGAAGGCTATATGACTGTGGGGCAAATAGCGAAAAAGATGGGCATAACCGTTCGCACTTTACAATATTATGACAAGCAGAGCGTGCTTTCGCCTTCGGCGCAAAGCGAGGGAGGTCGCAGGCTCTATACTGATAAAGACATGATAAGTCTGCACCAAATATTATCAATGAAATATTTAGGGTTTTCGCTAGAGGACATTAAGGCACGCCTTGTCTCTCTGGATACACCGACTGATGTTGCTAATGCACTAACGGAACATGCTGCCGTAATTCGACAGAAAATAGATATTTTATCAGAATCTTTGCAAGCTATAAAGTTGCTAAAGGATGAAGTGCTGCAAATGCAGTCGGTAGACTTTAGGAAATACTCTGATATTATTGTCAATTTGAAAATGAAAAATGATATGTATTGGGTTATCAAACATTTTGACGATAGTACTATGGACTATTTTCGGGGTCGCTTTAATGAAGAGACCGCGCAAATGATGATGAAGAGTTTGAACGAATTGCAAAATGAGGCAATACATCTTAAAAATAGTGGTGTGTCACCAGAAAGCGAAAAAGGTCATGAATTTGCAAAGGCTTTTTGGGATGTTATCATGAAGTTTGCAGGTGACGACACGTCTATATTATCAAAAATGCTTGAAATTTCAGATAAGGTAAGTTGTGTCGATTTTGACGACTTTATCAGTCAAGCCTTGGATGCTTATTTTGAAAAAATAGGATATAATCCATTTAAGAAGGAGGAAATGATTTGATTTCAATGACAAATGTTGTCAAAAGATTTAATGGCAACACCGTATTAAAAGATGTTAGCTTTGAGGTAAAAGCAGGCGAGATTTTTGGTCTGCTTGGTCCATCGGGTGCTGGCAAGACTACTATCATCAATATTCTTGCTAAACAACTAACAGCTGAAGGTGGCACACATACTGTAGCTGTTGATGATTTTACGCAAGTAGGGCTGATGCTTGAGGAAGATGGGTTATATGGCCGCCTATCGGCTATGCAAAACCTTAATTTGTTTGCGGGCATATATGGCGTGGGCAAGGCAAAGGCAGAAGAGGCTTTGGCTAGCGTGGGTCTGATAGATGCTGCTAAAAGGCCTGTTGCAAAGCTTTCAAAGGGTATGCGTCAGAGGCTTGCTTTGGCACGGGCTATACTGCATTCGCCCAAGGTGCTGTTCTTAGATGAACCAACGGCAAATCTTGACCCAAATACAGCGCGTGGGATACACAAGCTTGTTTTTGCTTTGCGCGACGAAGGCACAACGGTGTTTTTGACAACCCATAATATGGAAGAAGCCGTAAACCTTTGTAATAATGTGGCATTGCTACATAAAGGCGAGATTGTGGAATATGGTGCGCCAAAAGAAATCTGTGAGCGACATGATTCTTTTAAAACTGTGCCAGATTTGGAGTCTGTTTTTGTAAAATTAACGGGGGTGGTGCTAGAATGAGAGCTATTAGCGCGATTTTTAATAAGCAAGTCAGCGATTTTCCTAAAAATATATCTGTAGCATTTTTGTATGTAATGTATCCTGTTTTGGCTGCTGTGATGACATTTTTTATGGGCGGCGAAATGGAGGATGGCGGCGTTGGTGCTGGATTTTTTACGGTAGTGTTTGCTATGATGTTTGTAGGTTCTACGCCGATGATAAGTGTAGCTAATACCATTGCGGAGGATAATGAATATAAGTCTTTGCGCTTTTTGGTAATGGCGGGTGTTAAGCCACATCAGTATATGCTTGGTCTTGGTACTTTTGTAATGATATTTTCGCTATTCCCTATCGTAGTTTTTGGTATTATTGGAGGCTTTGCGCCAGAGGTGTATTTGACATTTATTCCTATTGCCCTATTGGGTTGTACGACATCTGTTATTTTGGGCGGTGTTGTTGGCATATTTTCTAAAAATGTGCAGCAATGCGCGGCTATCTATACTCCGCTGATGCTTGTGCTTGGCTTTATGCCATTTCTAGCCACCTTTAACGAGACCATGATGAATATATCACAAGTGCTTTTTACACACCAAATATTTCTGATTTTTAGCTATGTGTCGGAAGGTTTGGTGCTAGGCAATTTCACAATGACATCAGCCATGGCTATTATAGGGGCGAATGTGCTAGTTTTTGCTGTACTTTTTGTTGTGGCGTATAAGAAAAAGGGGTTGAAAGGATAGGGGTGAATAAATAGCACTGCTATAGCAACATATGTCTTAATAACAGAAAAACTAAGACACTACAAGAAACGTCATTGTGAGGGCAATGAGGATGCTAACGGCAATAGCTATATAGCCCGAAGCAATCCATTAACGCCTCATATCAACGCAAATGTCCGCTACAAAAAGGATAAAGGAATTTGCAAAATTTATAGCTATGAGTTAAAATAAAAGAGATAGCCATATCGTAATAGGCAGGCTATCTCTTTTTGAGTATGAAGATTTAGGAGTATAATTGTGAAAACAAAGCAAGAGAGGTCAATGATTTTTAAACAATTTCAAGCCTGCATTTTGTAATAAAAATGACTTTTGTAAAATGTATCTTGCTAAAGACAAGACCCTTGCGTATTATCTATATCACACATTGCGCATTGAGGATATTATATAAAATTCCTTAACTGCGGACAAAAACCAAATATTTTTCTCTGATAATTTTGCTACATTGTTAAATTTGCCAATTGTTACTATAGGTAACGAACTGGCTCGCGCAAATGAAATAATACCAATGCGGGTTTGTTGATGATGCCCCTTTATCTAGGCATCTTATGATGTATCTTGATGACCGATGTATGAGGATAATTAGAAAAATTATGAAATGATTTTGTTCTAAACGCATATTCCCCGATTTTTATAACATTTTCCTTGAAAAAAATCCCAAAATGCTGTATAATCTAATAATGGGCTTATGAGGACTAATTATACTATTTTGAGGTTATAATCCACACATTGGATATTGAAGGGAGAAACTGAATGTTTAACAGAGATTTGGGTATAGATTTAGGTACAGCTAACACACTTGTATTCGTGCGCGGCAAAGGTATTGTTATGAGCGAACCATCGGTGGTGGCGGTTAATACAGAGACACATGATGTACTTGCTGTTGGCGATGAGGCAAAACAAATGATAGGACGGACACCAGGTAATATAGTAGCAATACGCCCTATGAAAGACGGCGTTATTGCTGACTTTGAGACCACACAAGCCATGTTGCGCTATTTTATAAAGAAGACGATATCCAGAAACGCTTTTTCAGGTAAGCCACGCGTGGTGGTTTGCATACCATCTGGCGTTACGGAAGTGGAAAAGCGCGCCGTTATGGAAGCGGCTATTTCTGCTGGCGCAAAGCAAACGGGTGCATACCTTATAGAAGAACCTATGGCGGCAGCTATTGGCAGTGGGCTACCTGTGGAAGAGCCTACAGGTAGCATGGTTGTGGATATTGGCGGCGGCACATCTGAGGTGGCTGTTATTTCCCTTGGCGGCATTGTGGCATCAAAATCGTTGCGTATAGCTGGTGATGAGCTGGACGAATACATCATATCTTATGTAAGGCGCGAATATTCTTTGGCGATAGGCGAGCGCACAGCAGAAAATGTGAAAATGAACATAGGTTGTGTGTTTAATCCTGACCCAAATAGGAAAATGGATGTTCGCGGGCGTGACCTTATTACAGGTCTGCCAAAAACGATTAATATATCTAGTGATGAAGTGGGTCATGCAGTTTATGAGCCTATTAACGCCATCTTGGATTCTATAAAGGTAACGCTGGAGAAAACTCCGCCAGAACTTGCCAGTGACATAATGGAAAGTGGCATAATGCTTACAGGCGGCGGTGCTTTAATAGGCGGGCTTGATAAACTTATTTCCGTAGAAACTGGTATGCCTGTGAATATAGCAGATGAGCCTCTTAATTGTGTGGTGCAGGGTACGGGCATTGTGCTTGACCATATTAATAGCTTGAAAAATGTATTGATAACGCCTAAGAAATTGAGGATGTAAGGTAATGAGTTTTTTGCACAAGCACAAAAAATACCTAATAATAGGGCTGACTGCTTTTGCTTTAATGGCAATGGCATATTCTTCGCGCGACAATTACCAGCCTGGACCTATTGAGCGTGGCTTTGGCTTTGTTATCACACATACACAGAGCTTTTTTATGGCTATAGGCGATTGGGTTGCTGGGCGGGTAGACTTTTTTGTAAATATGAACCAATTACATGCGGAAAATGAACGTTTGCATGAGCAGATATTGATGTATCAAATTGAAAATGCGCGCCTTTTGCATTTGGAAGAAGATAATGCGGTGCTTTCTGAGCTTTTGATTGTACACAATCGCTATGCTCAATACCCTATGCTTGGTGCAAATATCATTGCGCTAGACCCAAGCAATTGGTTTGACACATTTACAATAGACAGAGGACTAAACGACGGTATAATGCGTGATATGGCTGTGCTTGCCCCTGGTGGGCTTGGTGGGCGCATATCTAAAGTAGGGCATAACTACGCACAGGTCATTACCTTAGTGGAGGATACATCAGCCGTTTCTGCTCAAGGGCGACGCTCTGGTGATTGGGGCATGGTGCGCGGCGATAGCAATCTGGCATCACATGGACTTTTGCGTATGGAGTTTATAGGCGACACGGCAGACATAGCTGTAGGCGATGAAATTGTGACTTCTGCCACATCTTCGGTATATCCACCAGGTATACATATTGGCTATGTTGTGGAGGTTACGCAGCTTGCTAGCGGTATGCGCTCTGCTTTGGTGCGCCCAAGCGTGGATTTTACGCGTCTTTCAACTGTACTTGTGATAACGGAGCTATTTACACATGAGTTAATTAGCATTGAGGAGTAAAATAAATTGAGGATAGCCGTAGTTTCAGCCATAGTCTTTATAAATTTTATATTGCAAAGCACATGGTTTAGCCATATTAGCCTGTTCGACACAATACCCAATACTGCCCTGATAATTGTGGTAACATATGCCATGTTGCGCGACGATGTAGAAGGTGCTATATTGGGCTTTGGTGCAGGATTTTTGGCGGATATATTTTTTGGTAGGGTAATTGGTATTACTGCTCTGCTTATGATGTTTGTGGGATATTTTGCAGGCAAGCCATTCAAGGACTTTTTCAAAGAAAACTACATAGCTCCCTTGATTATGGTAGGTGTGGCTAGCCTAGCATATGAGTTTATGTTTTATGTGCTAAATTTTTTGCTTATGGGTGTTACGGATTTTCCGCGCTATCTTGGGCGGGTGATTTTGCCTGTAACTGTATATAATCTTGTGTTAGCTGTGTTTGTTTATAGGATTATTTATGGCATAAATGCGAAAATAGAAGCAAGAGAAGACAAGAAACGCGGCTTTATGAAGAGGTAATGAAAATGGAAGACTTTAGAGAAAAATTATTTGGAATTTTAGGCTTTTTCACCAACAGACTGTTTTTATTGGCGGTGGCTTTTTGTGTTGTTTTTGTTATTTTGGTTGGGGCTTTATTTGATTTACAAATAGTGCGCGGACATATTCCTGTGCGTCATGAAGAGACCTTTGAACGAACAGTGCAAATAAATGCACCGCGCGGCGAAATTTTTGATGCCCATGGTAGGCCACTTGCTGTTAATTTCCCTGTATTTACAGTAATGCTAGACCCTTCCGTTGAACAATTCGACCCCAATTATTCTTTTCAATTTTTCATAGAGCTCATGCATCATCATGGTGAGGAGATTTCTGTAGATTCTGAATTTCGTATAACGGATGGTTCTCCGCGGCAGTTTACAGGTTCGCAAACTGTGCAACGCCGCTGGATGCTAGATTTAGACATACCTGAAGAAATTATAGATGCAGGGATTGATGCAGAAAATACTTATGTCATTTTGAAGGAAATTTTTGGTATTTATGACAGCCTAAATGATGAAGATGCGCATATCCTTTTGCGTATGCGTACAGCCCATTATTTACAACGCTTTAACTTGCATCATATACCGCTTGCTATGAATATAAATCCAACGACAGTGGCGGCATTGGAAGAACACAATCTACGTATGCCAGGTGTCTATGTGGCGTTTGATTATTTGCGCTATTATCCTATGGGTAAATACACAACGAATATAGTGGGGTATATTACGCGCATAACCGAGGCAGACCTTGAGGCAAACCCAAATGCTGGCTATACCCCGACAGACCTTTTTGGGATTGCTGGCGTAGAGCGTGCCTTTGAATCACAATTACGTGGTCAGCGCGGGCATACCATAGTGCAAGTCAGCAGCTCTTTTCGACGTTTAGGCATATTGGATGAAGTTCCTCCTGTATCGGGTGATGATATTCACTTAACCATTGACGCTGTACTTCAAAGAAATATATATTATATCCTTGAAGAAAACTTGGCAAGAATATTGATAAACCGCATTTCGGCACATCCCATCAACTTTACTAGAGAGGTGCTGGAATCCTTTGTTCAGCATGGGCGAATAGATGTTGATGTTATCATGGAGGCAGATGAAAGCCAGCCAGCATCGTTAAGTATAGGTAATTTTGTGCGGGATAATATTAGCCATGATGATGAAGCTAGCGAGGCAATGTTTATCCGAGAAAGCATTATGAGTGGTCGCATTACAGCACTTACAATGATAAACATTATGGCAGAGCAAGGCATGATTACTATAGATGATTACTATGCGGGTCGCTTGGCATCAGGGAATATAACTCCTGCTGCGTTTTTGATAACTCGTATAGAGGCGCGGGAGATTACACCGCAGATGGTGCATATTCATTTGCATCCAAACACAGGCTCTGTGTTTGTGACAGATGTTGCTACAGGTGCTGTTTTGGCGGCAGTGAATTATCCTACATTTGATGCTAACAATCTGCTTGCACATTCCTTTGATTTTGAGTATTTTCAGATGATTAATTCAGACCCTACCCAGCCGCAAAACAACCGGGCTTTTACAGAAGCACAACCGCCAGGCTCTACTTTTAAGATGATAACTGCGCTGGCCGCACTTGACCAAGGCGTAATAACCCCAACAACGCGCATTTGGGATGGTGTAGTATTTAGGGATAATGGTTTGCCGTATTTGCGTAGCTGGAGTTCATCTAGCTTTGGCAATATTAATGTCGTTGATGCTATAGCGGTTTCTAGCAACTATTTCTTTGCTCGCGTAGCATTTGACATGGGTAATCATTTTGATGGTCGCCTGATTGAAGGCATAGAAACCTTTAATGAATATATGAAAGAATTTGGGCTTGGCGCACCTACAGGTGTAGAAATAGCTGAACGCGCCGCGACAACATCTGGTGTGAATAGTGTACCGCGCATAGCAAGCCCAACCTACAAGGAGGCTCGTGCAGAGGGCATGTGGACGGGCGGCGATACCAGCAATGCATCCATTGGGCAGGGCTTTGTAAACCATACACCCGCATCCATGGCGAAGTATATGGGTGTGCTAGCAACTGGCGGTGTGCGCCTTCAAATGCATTTGTTAAGCCATAGCCAAAACGCTGCAGGAGAGATAACACGCTTCGTGCCTGTCGTAGAGCATGTGATGGATATAAATCCTGAGCATATGGATGCTATACATCGTGGTATGCAAGAGGTTATTACGAGCCACAGAGGCACGGGGCGCGGTATTTTTGCAGGCTTCCCGATGGACGTAGCTGCAAAATCTGGTACAGCGGAAACAAACTGGGGCATTAGCCATTCGACATATGGTGGCTTTGCGCCGCTTATTGACCCGCAAATAGCGATATATGTAATAATACCTTTCGGCGACCAGCCAAACTATGGCGGTTCGATGGCAGGGCATGTTATGCGGGCTGTGCTAGAAGAATACTTTGGATTGAACTTAGAAGCAGACCATAACAACGGTCAAAATAACATAATGATACGATAAAGGACGGGGGAAATTACCATGAAAGAATTTTTAGGAGACGATTTTCTTTTGCAAAGCGAGCTTGCGATAGCATTATATGAGCAGGTAAAAGATTTGCCTATTGTGGACTATCACTGCCATCTGGAGCCATCAGAAATAGCAGAAAACAAACGTTTTGAGAATATTACAGAAATCTGGCTATATGGCGACCACTACAAATGGAGATTGATGCGTGCGAATGGTGTGGATGAGCATTATATCACAGGCGATGCAACAGATTGGGAAAAGTTTGAGAAATGGGCGGAAACTATAGATGATTGTATAGGCAACCCGCTATATCACTGGACACATTTAGAACTAAAGCGATATTTTGACTACCATGGTCTCCTTTCTGCAAAAACAGCGAAAGAAGTGTGGGAGATTTGTAATGCAAAAATCTCCGAAGAAAGTTTTTGTGTGCACGGTATTTTGGATAAATTCAAAGTGGAAATGATTGGCACTACTGACGACCCAGCGGATAGCCTTGAGCATCACGAGACCATTATAAATTCTGGCTTGGCTACCAAAGTGCTGCCCACATTGCGCCCTGGACATCTTTATAATGTAGATAGCCCTAATTTTGTGCCATACTTGGATAAATTGTCAGAGGTTTCGGGCGTAGAGATTGATAATTACAGTGACCTAATGCTTGCCATGCAAAAACGTGTGGATTTTTTCCATGAAATGGGTTGCCGTGCTTCTGATATCGGTATGGACACTGTTGTTTACGAGGAATATTCGACATTTGAGATTGATGTTATATTTAATAAGGCGATTAACGGCAAGGCTCTCACCCAAGAAGAGATTGACAAATATCGCACATCTCTTATGGTTGATTTGGGCATGATGTACGCAGATAAAGGTTGGGCTGTGCAATATCACATGAATGCTTTGCGTAACAATAATAGCATAATGTTTGAGGATTTGGGTGCGGATAAGGGTTATGATTCCATTAGTGACACTGACCTAGCTAAGCCACTTGCGCGTTTATTAGATGAACTAGCTAAAGAAGGCAAGTTAGCAAAGTCAATTTTATATTCTCTCAACCCTGCGCAAGATGATATAATAACCACAATGATAGGAAATTTCCAAGGTGGCGGCGTAAAAGGTAAAATGCAGCATGGCAGCGCGTGGTGGGTAAATGATACAAAAACAGGCATGGAAAAGCAAATGATATCGCTTGCAAATAACGGCATGTTAGCACGCTTTATAGGTATGCTGACAGATTCGCGTAGCTTTTTATCATATCCGCGCCACGAGTATTTTCGCCGCATTATGGTAAATCTCTTGGCGAACTGGGTTATTGCGGGCGAATTCCCAAATGATTTTGAGAAATTATCACAGATAGCCAAGGATATTGCATATTTTAATGCTAAGGATTATTTCGAGTATTAGGGATTGTCAAAAGAAAGTGGAACTAATTGATTAACAATCCCTTAGGAGGTGCAAATATGCAATGCATAAAATGCGGTGAGCAATTAGGTGCGGGCGACAGCATGTGCAGAGCCTGCTACACGCGGGTTTCTACGGGGATTCAAAAGCTATCTGCCGATAGCGAATCTGGACAGATAGCAGAATACTATTCTAAAAAGATAATACCCCTTGCTCTGAGCATACCATTTATTTTTGGTTGTTTGCTGATTACATTGGCAAACATCGCTGGTGTGCTTTATGGCTTTTCGTGGCTGGGCATGATTGATTTGGCTTTTGCGGCAGTTCATATAATAGCTTTGTGGTTAATTATCTTTGAGGCGCGCGGAACAAATAAATTTTACTATTCAAAAACTCTCGTTGCTCTTTCGATGTTTAAGATTTCTGCTGTGCTATCTTTGGTTTTGTTTAGCATTTCTTTTGGGCTAATTGGGCTTGCCTTGTTGTTTGCTATGTTAAGAGGAATAGCTTTCCTGCTTCTTATTGCCATAGTGGGCGGCATAGGCTATGTGCTGATAAGACATTATTTTCTGGCTTTGTTCAAGGTTTTAAATGGTATTCGCGCCCGCATTACAACAAATCAATTTGTTCCCCTAGAGGGTTTAGGCTCTTTTTTGTTCATTAGCTACATATTAATAGGTCTATCGATTGCAGAATCGATTGTGGGGATATTCGGCATAGGAGGTCCATTATCGCTAGGAATATTGTTTACAATAACGAATGGTTTCGGAATGATTTTATGCCTGCGTGTGTTAAAACGTATCGATGGCTATTCGTAAAATTTGTTTGGTCACTTCTTCTAAAATTCGGCTATTTACAATTGCGAGATTTTCCGATATAATATAAGGGATATGATATAATTAATTTGATATGTCGGAGATATATAAAGGGCTTAAATTATGAAAATTGAACGAATAAGCAGTAATGAAATTAAATTTATACTTACAGAATCTGACCTTAGCGAACGCAATATGCGGCTTAACGAGCTTTCATATGGTAGCGAAAAAACGCAGGAGCTTTTTAAGGAGATTATGGAGCGGGCCGCGGTGGAATGTGATTTTCATACCACGCAGGAAACCCCGCTGATTATTGAGGCCATACCCATGGGGCGCGACAGCATAATGATAATTGTGACAAAGGTCGGTAGCCATGAAGACTTAGAAGACCGCTTTGGCTATCCGCCTATTTTGGGTAATTACAAAAACATGCGTGCCAAGCAAAAGAAAAAACAGCCAGATACTCAAGAGCAAGGTAATATTGTAAATGAGGGTCTTAAAGGCTTTCTGTCAAATGCGAAGCAAATTATCTTTGAGTTTAAATCGCTTGATGATGTGACAAGTGCTTGCGCCCGTATCAGTGGTATCTACATAGGCAACAATGCCTTGTATAAATATTCTGGAAAATATTATCTTGTTATTGAAAATAACGAAGAACAAAGAATAACGGCTAGTCAAGAAAGCATCTTTAAAGAATATGGTAGCAAGTTCTCTCATCTTGAGATTTCTAAGATGTTTTTGGTGGAACATGGTGAGGTTGTTGTAGAGAAAGATGCAATAGATGTTATCGTGAATATATTGGGCTAAATTGTATGCAATTGCTTAAAGTGGCAGAGCTTGAGAGTTCTGCCACTTTTTTATTTATATGAACGATGGTCAACTTATGCGAGACTGATTAAGTCGTGAAAGAACGGCAGCACTATGCTCATTACGTAAGTGCGGGTTTTGTGGCATCGTGCAAAGACACTATTCTTGACGACCCTGAAGGAAAGGGACATATCTTTAAATTGTCTTCTTTACTACAGGCATCCAAACCTCATATCTCATATCTTCGGGACTATTATCCAAATAAACCTCGACATCAATCATATCTGCCCATTTGTAGCCAGATGTAGGCTGCCATTCGGAATAGATGCGATTGAATAGACTCGCTATGGTTGAGGGTTTGCCCTCTCCAGAAAAAATTGCCCAATTATGTTTAGGGATAATTGTCTCAAACATGCCTCGTGGTGCAGGCTTATCGGTTACAACGCAAATATAATAATAACCGCCATCACCAGATTCGTTAGCCATAGAAAGACCAAACAAGCCTGTTGGTTCGCCATTCATCAATCCTATAAGTGGCTCATCAAGCCATTCTCCATCGCTTGACCCCCAAAGGGCATAATTATCTTGGCGTTTTCGTCCACATTCGCGCCAATTTTTATTCGCGTGCCTACAATCCTAAAGGTCTTTTTTTCAACAATACGATAATCCATTTCTGATACTCCTTTTACCGTTATTTGGAAACTAACACGCGGAAAGGCTTTGAGAATGGTATCGGGTATTCGCGCCGCAGATGGTGATATGCCGCGTACGGCCTGAAAAGCCCTATTAAATGCCGTATGCGAATCATAACCGTAACGCAAAGCCACATCTATCACTTTATTGCCATCCTGCAAATCAAAAGCGGCTTTTGTGAGTCTGCGACGGCGCAAATATCCCGATAACGACACACCGATTATATATGAAAACATCCTTTGGAAATGATATTGTGAACAACAGGCAAGTTGCGCTGCTCTCTCAATAGAAATTTCACTATCGAGATTGTCCTCCATGGTAATAGAGTAACAAATTTTAGGGAGCTATGCCTCTCGATTTTATGCACAAAAATGAGAGAGCTTTATTTTATTAGTTTTAGGGCAAAAGCTTTTGACCCATCAATAGCTACCCGCATCTGAAAAGATGCCAAATTATCCTCATCCCTAACAGAGTACATGCCCATATATTGCAAACTAGAATGCTCACATAGCCGCCGTATGCCTAGCTCAAAAGGTTCTGTGGCATATTTGGTATCGTAGCCATGGGTAGCGATAATGGCGACCTGTTTGTCTGCCCATAACGAACCCTTTGCTTTGCCATAAAACTTGTTGAGACCAAAATGGCGGTCTAGTAGGGCTTTCATGGGTGCTGTGCAATACCATGTATATATGGGAGTGGCTAAAACGATACAGTCGCTAGTGATGATTGCATCCATTATCTGTGCCACGTCATCATCTAGCACACAACCAAACTCCCCGTCCACATTTTGGCAAGCATAACAGCCATCACAAGGTTCGATTTCCTTGTCTGATAGAGTGATGTAGTCTATATGACAGCTATTGTCTCTCAAGGTCTGCATAAAAGGCTTTAAAATCTCGGCGGTATTGCCATCATCCCGTGGGCTACCTAGTATAATGCAAAATTTTTTCATTAAAATCTCCTTCTCTAAAGCCTACAAACTTGCTAATGACATTGCGAAAGCAGCTCCGGATTTCCCTTTGTTTTTTGCTGCAAACTCCAAAAACAACTGCTTGCTATCATCGCGCAATAGCCCGCTTTCTATTTTTGGGAAACGGTACTGCGAAAGTCCAGTTACTTTGCGCTTTTCAAGCTCGGTACGGACAAGCTCTATTGCCCCGTCTTCTGGTGCTTCTAAGGCATAGTGTATGCTGCCAATGAAACTAGACATGACCATCCCTAAACACATGAGACATGGCTCAAGATTTGTATAAAGCTCCAATTCAGCCCTAATTTTAAAAGGTGGTCCCTGCTCGTCCGCATCCATCAAGGCTTTTTGCTCGGCATGTACCAGCCATCGCCCATCTGCACGCTCTGACGTATACGCTGACGAAATTAGCTTATCTTCATGAAAGATAGCGGCAGCGATAGGAAGTTCCCCGCTATCCATTGCTTTTCGTGCCAACTCAATCACATATTGCATCTTTTCTATTTTCGTCATGATAGTAGCAACTGATTTAAATCCATAGGTTGAATCCATACACCATCTTTATATGCACGCATACATCCGCCAGAAATTTCGTCTGCCAACAGTATTTGACCATGGGCTACGCCAAATTCAAATTTAATGTCATAAAGTTCAAGACCTTTTTTCTGCAAGTCATCAGCAATAATACGACCAATTTTTTTTGTAAGAACCACAATATCATCATATTGATTTTCTGTCATTATCCCCAATACAGCCATGGACTCCTTTGTGATTGGTGGGTCGCCCTTATCGTCATTTTTTAGAGTGAACTCCACAAGACTATCCAAAGCCGCAGCTTCTTCGATATAGTCGCTATAGCGGCGAAGAAAGCTACCCACAGCCCTAAAGCGGCAAACCACCTCTATACCTTTGCCAAACATCTTTACGGGCTTAACAATCATAGTAGAATCTTCTAAATTGGCAGAAATAAAGTGTGTTGCTATGCCCGCATTGCCAAGCAATGTGAAGAAATGCTGTGATAGGGCAAGGCACTCCTTCCCTAAGCCATCAATGGTCAATGCAACCGAATTTTCGCCTGGGTCAAAAACACCATCTTTGCCCGTAGCATCGTCTTTAAATTTCAATAGGTAGTTTCCATCTTCCAATGCGTAAACGTTTTTGGTTTTACCTGTGTAGATTAGTTTCATAACCTAGTCCTCCCTAGTGTAAAATCAGCTAAAATAATGTTAGCTGTTCCGTCTCTGGCATACCTTCTAATATGCCGTTATCCTTTAGTAGTTGTACCACATTCTTATTAACTCTAGTGCGATTTTTCAAATCATCTACCGAGAAAAACTCGCCATCTTGACGCGCTGCTACAATGGTATCTGCTACTGTCTCGCCCAAGCCTGCCACAGCACATAGCGGCGGCATCAAGCCATCGTCTGTAAGCAAAAATTTTGTTGCATGTGCTTTGTAGATGTCTAGCTTAGCAAATTTTAGTCCGCGGGCATACATTTCGGTTACAAGCTCCAAAAGAACCATGGATTTATCATCTTTTTGTGATGCCTCATTACCCAAGCTATTTATGCGCCGCATCTCTTGTTTCGCCACATCTGACCCTAGACACATACGCACATAATCAAAATCGTCACTTTTCACAGAGAAGGTAGCGGCATAAAATGCCTCGGGATAATGGATTTTGTAGTATCCTATGCGCATGGTCATCATAACATATGCTACGGCATGACCCTTTGGAAAGAGATACTTAATTTTGCGGCAGGATTCTATATACCATTTTGGAACGCGCGCCGCAAGCATAATGCGCTCCTCTTCATCCGTAATACCTTTGCCCTTGCGCACATTCTCCATTATCTTAAATGCATCAGATTCCGCTACACCCTTCAAAATTAAGTAAACCATAATATCATCACGGCTAGGGATGATTTCACTTAGCGTAGCGATTTTTTGGCGCACTAGGTCAAGAGCATTGCCAGCCCACACATCTGTACCATGTGAAAGCCCAGAAATGCGCACAAGCTCCGCAAAAGAGGCGGGTCGTGTTTCCATAAGCATTTGGCGCACAAAATGTGTACCAAATTCTGGTAAGCCAAGAGAACCTGTTTTGCAACCTATCTCCTTATCTGTTACACCAAGCCTAGTCGGGCTAGAAAATAGCGAAACAGTACCTTCATCTGCAATATCGACTTCCCGCGGGTCTAGCCCTGTCAAGTCATGCAACATACGAATGATTGTCGGCACATCGTGTCCCAGTATATCTAGCTTAAACAATCTGCCTTCTATGGAGTGATAATCGAAATGTGTGGTGATAACGCCGCTGGAGGTGTCGTTTGCGGGATGCTGCACGGGCGTAAATTCGTATATACTTTTGCCCTTAGGCACAACAACAAGGCCTCCAGGATGCTGACCTGTAGTACGCTTGATGCCTGTGCAACCGCTAACAAGGCGGTTTACCTCTGCGCCCCGTTCGACAATGCCCCGCTCCTCCAGATATTTTTTTACATAGCCAAAGGCGGTGCGCTCGGCTATTGTGCCTATTGTACCTGCCTTAAAGATATAGCCTTCGCCAAAAAGTTCCTCTGCGTATTTATGCGCCTCGCCTTGATATTCGCCAGAAAAGTTAAGGTCTATATCTGGCTCTTTGTCACCGTTAAAACCAAGAAAAGTTTCAAATGGGATGGAATGCCCATCTTTTTTTAGTGCGGTAGCACATTTTGGGCATTTTCTATCAGGCATATCACAACCAGATGCACCAGCAAAGGACTGCACAATTTCGGAATCAAAATCAGTAAATTGGCAAGTGGGGCAATAATAATGCGGCGAAAGGGGATTAACCTCCGTAATCTCTGCCATTGTTGCTACAAAACTAGAGCCGATAGAACCGCGTGACCCAACGAGATAGCCATTTTCCATAGAATTAACAACAAGCTGACGCGCTATTATATAGAAAGTAGCAAAACCATTGCCAATAATGGCAGAAAGCTCACGCTTCATACGCTTTTCGACTATCTCAGGTAGAGGGTTTCCGTATCTTTCCATAGCACGAGTAGTTACTAGCTCTTTCAACTGTTCCTCGCTGCCCTCAACAACAGGCGGGAAGCTGCCTTGTGGGATTGGCAATATATTTTCTACCATATCCGCAATAGCGCGGCTATTTGTCACAACAACTTCACGTGCCTTAGCTTCGCCAAGATAAGCAAATTCCTCTAGCATCTCATCCGTTGTCATAAAATGCAGGGCGGGCTGGTTGTCCACATCCTTAAACCCATTACCAGCCATAATTATGCTACGGTAAATTTCTTGACCTGGGTCTATATAGTGCGCATCACCAGCGGCAACAACGGGCTTGCCAAAACGCTCGCCTAGCTCCACAATCTTTCTGTTGATTTCTTGCAAGGCTTCCACGCCGCCTACATCACCTTTACGTACGAGATGCATATTATTTGTCATAGGATGTATCTCAAAATAATCATAAAATTCAGCGAGAGCCTCTATATGCTCTGCCGCCTTGCTTTCTCGTACAGCGGTATAAAATTCGCCTGCCTCGCAAGCAGTGCCCACAATCAAGCCTTCGCGATGCTTCAAAAGCTCGCTTTTAGGGATTCGTGGTTGCTTAAAAAAATAGTCAATATGTGATTTGGAGACAAGTTCATAGAGATTGCGCAGTCCAACAGAATTTTTTACCAAAATAACCGTATGATGCGGTCTTAGCCGCTTTATATCAATCTTCTTTGAGTATCGCAAGTTTATATGATTTAGAGTTACGATTTTTTGCGAATGCAAAATTTCCATTTGCTGTAAAAATATTTGGGCAAGTGCCGATGCATCATCACTGGCACGGTGGTGATTTTCTAGCACTATGCCATGGTGCTTTACCATGGCAGCAAGACCATGGCGCGAAAGGTCTGGATAAAGCGCGCGAGATAGCTGCAAGGTACATAAATAAGGGTTCTTTACTTCATAGCCAAGCACACTGCCATTATGCTCCAAAAAGCCCATGTCAAAATCGGCATTGTGAGCAACCAGTGTTGCATCACCAATAAATTCAAGAAATTTAGGCAATATAACATCTATTGTGGGTTGACCTGTCAGCATATCATCTGTAATATGCGTTAGTTCAATTATTTTTGCGGGCAATTTTTCTTTTGGGTCAATAAAGTGGTTAAAAACCTCTGTAATCTTGCCGCCTTGCACTTTGACTGCGCCAATCTCAATAATAGCGCAACTTTCGCGATTAAAACCTGTGGTCTCAATATCAAAAACCACAAAATCATCCGCGAGCTTCGTTTCGCCTGCACGCGTGACAATAGATATGGCTAGGTCATCTACCAAATAGGCTTCAACACCATAAATGACCTTTATTCCGTGCTTTTTTGCCGCCGCCATAGCATCCGGGAAAGCTTGTAAAACACCGTGGTCAGTGATGGCTACGGCATCATGCCCCCAGGCCGCCGCACGTGCGATAAAGTCTCCCGCAGGAGTTATACCGTCAAGCTGTGACATATTTGTGTGCAAGTGCAGCTCCACGCGCTTTTCCTTGGCATTATCTATGCGCTGCTCTGCTGCAATCTCGGCAGGCCCAATGCGATTGGCCATTATGTTTATCTCTTTACTATACTGGTCAAACTGCACATTGCCAGATATCTTGACACCTGCACCCACTTTCAACAAATCTGCAAAATCAGGCAACTTTTCTTTTGTCAAAAAAAACTTAATGGATATGGAGGAGTTGCCATCTGAAATGTCAAAGCTATATAGGAGTTTCTTGCTCTTGGTTTCGCGGCTTTCTATACGAAAAATTCGCCCAGCTACTACGACGCTTTCTTCTTCAAAAAAGTTAGCATCTAACGGACGTGTTTCGCCTGATATTTTTTGCAACTTCCCTTGATTTCTTGGCGTAGATTTCTTTGGAATGGCAGATGATGCGGCACGCACTGGCATGGGTGCAGGAATGGCGGCTATTTTGACAGGTGTATTTTTAGCCTTGTTTTTGTTCTCAACACAGCCAAATTTTACTTTAACGGTCAAACCTATTGATTCCAAAAGTATACTTTCAACTATATTTGCAATACCCATTTTCCTAAAAATAGCACTTACGTCGCTGGCTGTATCTATGCATAAAATATTGGAATCATTCTCTGATTCAAGTTTCCAAGGAGCCTGTACAATCATCTCGCCCGCAAAAACATTAGTTTTCCGTAATCTATAAAGCATATTTGCCCAAAAGCCAGCAAGAAAGCCTTGGGGGTCTTTTGGTGCGTATATATCAATAATATTAATTTCTTCCACTGTACCAAGAGGCAAGCTAAGCAATATACCCTGCTCTAAACTCGCGATACTTACAGCATCAACAAAGCTCTTTGGAGAGATACGTACCTCTAACCGCTTTTCATGACTAAAGAGCTTTACGCTAGCTACAGCGGCATTTCGTAAAGCCTCTGAAATCTCACTATCTATTTTTAAATCTTTAAAAACATCACTGATAGTTTTTCTTTGAGTATTCATCCAAGATATTCCTTTTCTAATCTATTAATTTCTGATAGCAACGCCACCACCATTTCACTTTCTGACACCTTACGTATAACCTCACCTTTGGCAAAGAGTATTCCGAATCCTTTGCCGCACGCTAGCCCTATATCAGATTCTTTGGCTTCCCCTGGTCCATTTACAGCGCATCCCATAATGGCTATAGACATAGGCGTGGTGACATGGCTAATGCGTGATGAAATCTCGTTTGCAAGGGATATTAGGTCTACCTCTGTACGCCCACATGTGGGACAAGATATTATTTCTGGCCCAAATTGCCGTAGACGTAAAGATTTAAGCAATTCTTTTGCGGCGGATACTTCTTCTACAGGGTCAGCAGTTAAAGAGATACGTATAGTGTCACCTATACCGCGTGTAAGCATGGCGGCTAACCCTGCCGTAGATTTAATTGTGCCGCTGTATAGCGTGCCAGCCTCGGTAATGCCCATATGTAGGGGGTAATTAACTTGTGGCGAAAGAATTTCGTGTGCCTCAAGCGTCATGGGGATATTACTAGCTTTTATCGATATCACGATATTATCAAAATCCAAGCCTTCTAGCATACGTACATTTCGCAAAGCTGATTCTGCAAGCCCCTGCGCCGTTACGCCGCCGTATTTGTCAATCAAATCAAGCTCTAAAGAGCCAGAATTTACGCCAACCCGTATTGGTATATTGCGTGATTTTGCCACAGAAACCACCTCAGCTACCTTCGTGTGATTCCCTATATTCCCAGGGTTTATGCGTATCTTATCCGCGCCAGCCTCAATAGATGCAATGGCTAAACGATGGTCAAAGTGGATATCGGCTACAAGAGGAATATTGGTCACGCGCCGCCTGATTTCTGCAAACCCTGACGCTGCCTCGCGATGGTTTACCGCTAAGCGAACGATTTCGCATCCCGCCTCGGCAAGTGCTTCAATTTGTGCTATTGTCGCCTCAATGTCGGCGGTATTGGTATTGGTCATGGATTGTATGCTAATTGGATGACTGCCGCCAATAGCCACGCCACCAACTTTTACAACTCTTGTTTTTCTGCGGTTATACACTCTTCCACAGCCTTTCTATAATAAGCTACGACCTCGGCGTAATTTGGGTCAGTAAGAGCATTTTTGCCATCTTCTGACAGAGAGTAAATGCCTTTTTCGATTTTCATAAACCAATTATAGTAATTTGCATTCAACAATCGCCAAGAATGGTCAATACAATTATATTTTTTTATCAATTCGGATGATTTGGCTTCTCCTGCCTTCTCCAAAGCACAAGCAATATGTAAATTTCGCTCCCTATGTGCTGTTAGAAGCTTTCGCCCTGTTACGCCACCCAAATTTCCGTCAAAAGTTCTGCCATTAAATTCCGCTAAAAGTGCTTTCGTGCGCTTATTGTAACGACTTTTTGCCATAGCTGGTAGCAATTGCGCCTCAACGAGCTGCGTATTGCTATCCATCGCAACTGTGATAAGACCAATGCCTAATTTCTCAAGAACATGCAAAATATGCCCTCGTTTGAGCATGAAAATCTTGCGGGGTATAGCAATATATATTGTATTTGTTATTTTTTGCCTATCCAAAGCTTGGTATAACAATGATATGTTAAATGATTTTTTTAGCTCTACAATGGTCAATTCTTCGCCCTTGACAAGGGCTATGTCGCAGCCTTTTACCTCGCCGCGCACAACATAGCCCTTGCTTTCAAAAAACTTTTTTATAGGCGAGTACAGCTCTTCTTCCTTAAAATCACCCATTTTGTGCCATATACGCCTCAATGTCGTCAACTTCTTTGATGATATGGGCAGTTAAATTCTTGTGACCATCTTTTGTCACTAAAACATCATCTTCTATGCGTATGCCGATACCTTCTTCGGCTATATACAGCCCAGGTTCTACAGTGAATACCATACCTTCTTCAAGCACAAGCTCCCTATCATTACCCACATCGTGCGTTTCCAAACCTAACATATGCGAAACACCGTGATAATAATAATTGATAAGCTCAGACTTATCCTTTATTAAGCCAATTTTTGTAAGTTCTTCCACATAATAAGCCTGCAATGATTCTTGCAAGGTCTTGAACACAACACCTGGCTTTATCATATTAAGCACAAGCTTCATGCCACCAAGCACGATATTATATAACTCTTTTTGACGCGGAGAAAACTTGCCATTTGCAGGGAAGGTGCGTGAAACGTCAGCACTATACCATTTCCACTGCGCGCCATAATCCGTTAGCACTAGGTCGCCGTCGCTGATTTTGCAATTGTTATCGCCATAATGCAACACACAAGCATTTTTTCCACTAGCCATAATAGTTCTAAAAGCTCTGTCACGGCAACCATTTTTCTTATATATGTAGTCCAGATGCGCCTCTAGCTCATATTCCATCATATCTGGACACACATTGCGTAAAAGTGCCAAAAAGCATTCGCCTGTAATTTCTGCGGCTTTCTGGATATTGGTCACTTCCTCTTCAGATTTTATCAAACGCACAGATGCAAAAATAGGATGCGCGTTCTTGATGGTAACATCAGGAAATTTTTCGCGCAAAAGCTTGGCGAAATCAAGCTCTGGTGTATTTGGGCGCGTAAGGCTACGGTTTTCTAGGTCAAGATAAACAGTGTGTATCTTTTCCATTCGCCCGATTAAAGCCGCTGCTACTTGGTCGCATAGCTGGTCTATGTACGCATAACCCTCTATGCCAGAGATTGCTTTGGCAGCCTCTTCGTCCATAGCCGCCCCATCCCATTTTGCGACTAATTCATCAAAACGCTCGATGTAAAGTGTATCTGCGACCTTGCCTTCGCCATCTTTTTTCTGCATAAACACCAAATTTGGCGTTTCTATGCCTGTTGCATAGTAAAAGTTGCGCTGTGGCGCAAAAGGATAAAATTCGTCGCCGCGTTTAACGGGAGCAATACCGCCAAAAATAATCAGCATACTGCCATTGTCAAGCTTCGCCGCGATTTTTTCACGATTTTTAATGTAAAGTTGGCTCATCACGTCACCTCATAAGAGTTTTCTTTTATTATAACTCAATTTTAATACCATTTCAATGCTTGATTTAATTTACAAAATATGGTATTATGGATATATGAATAAATCGCCGAACCACAGAACACTGGTTATAATTGTTTTTATCGCATATGCTTTCGCTGTGTGTTATATTACTCTGTTTTCGCGCGAAGTCGCCATGGCGAGCATAGAGCTGGACCCAATAGCATCCTATCGTCGCGCCGCAAACACTTCCTCGGCATATCTTGCTACCATAGAAATTCGTAATGTAATCTTAAACGTAATCATGTTTGTGCCCTTTGGGATATTTTTGCCGCTATTTAGTTCGCGGCTTAAATTGTTGGATGTTATTATGCTATCGGTTTTAGCATCACTAGCCATAGAAACCGCACAATTGATAACCAAACGCGGCGTTTTTGCCATAGAAGATATAATTCACAACACTCTCGGCGCGGCTTTGGGCCTAGCTTTCTATCACATCTTTGCAAAAATTTTCAAAAAGTCTTGACAACGCACCCAAAGCATATTATAATAACCTTTGTGCCGATATATTTGGCGGGATAGCTCAGTTGGCTAGAGCACACGGTTCATACCCGTGGTGTCGGGGGTTCAAGTCCCTTTCCCGCTAGTAGAAAATCCCCAAGCAAGAAATTTTCTGTTGGAAATTTTGCTTTGGGGATTTTTGCTTTTAGTGGGAGGTGTTTGACATAATAAAGTCATTCTGGGGGCAACCTGAAAACAATTATATTTTGTACATGGATATATTGGCAGGGGAAAAGATTATAATGTCTCCTCAAATTGGCATTTTATCGACTGTTCTTGATTGGACTTTGAAAGAACTAAAGAGAGTTCGATTGCTCTATGAAGCCGAAGAAGTTTATTTCAAGATGTTTTCTGACAACATCATATTGTGTTCAGACACAAACTATAAGTTCCTTCTGATGGTTGCGGCTGGATGGCAGAAACATCTGGCTACTTTTGGAATATTTTTGCGAGGATCCCTCTGTTACGGAAGCGTAATTAAAAATCCTGATTTTATTTGGGCAAAGGCTTAGTGAAAGCCTATCAATTAGAAAATAAGCAAGCTAAGTTTCCGAGGGTAATAATTGATGAGAGCTTCCTGAATGCTATGCCATGCAATTCAGATGCCGATAATATTCTGAGGTAATATATATGCAAAGATGTGGATGGTAGAATATTTATACATTACCTTCGGGAAGTAAGTCAAACTTATGATAGGTCAACCATGCTAAATTTATTGATGGAACACCAGTTTAGAACGAAAGCGAATTTATTTTGGAATAGTGAGGTAACAGAGTTTACACGAGAGGAAGAAGAGAAGGGTATACGAGAAAGCATCAACAATAAATTTATTGATGAAAACAATGAAAACTTTGCGTTTAAGATAGATGAAGATATGAACAAATGGAGAGATGGGTTGATACGCCACTTAAACGCCAACTTGAAATGGCTGCCAGATGACCATGAGACTGTAAGGAGCATCAAAGGGCTAGAATGACTTTTGGTATGCGGAAGTTTGTGGACACGCTCTGCTATCTAAAATAAAATCATCGAACTTTACCTTCAGGAGACTTTGTTCGGTTTTTACTAAAATATCTTGACTTTGAACACCTATAAAAATCAACCCCCCTATGAATCAAAACTCCATAGGGGGGTTGTTATATATGTTACTCTTTATCCAAATAATCCTGCAATTCCTTGGTAGGATACACACTGCGTCCCACGTACTTGGTATGCAGCAACTCGTGCGACTTATGACCACCAGGCTCGCCTAAGAAGGTCTCGTAAATCTCTTTAACCACAGGGTTTTCATGAGATTTTCTTAGCTTAGGGTTGCCAGAGTCGATATTGTATAGAACTGATGCGCGTTTTTTAGGTATGTCAAGTTCATTGCGTAGATAGCCTGGTATTTGCGGCTGACCACCACCACCAACGCAACCACCAGCACAGCCCATAACCTCAATGAAATGATAGTCCTTTTCGCCGCGCCTAACGGCATCGATGACCTCTTTAACCTTTGCAGGGGTAGCAACAGCTGCAACCTTAATTTTTTGTCCCGCGATTTCGTAGGTTGCCTCCTTGATGCCTTCATTGCCTCTTACTTCTTCAAAGTCAATCTTTGTTAGTTCTTTGCCATCCATTACCTCGGATACTGTACGCAAAGCCGCCTCCATAACGCCCCCTGAAGCACCGAAAATATGACCAGCACCAGATGCTATGCCAAAAACAGGGTCAAAGTCGGCATCTTCTAGGCTGGCAAAGTCTATACCGCTGGTCTTTATCATTCTTGCAAACTCAACGCCAGTGATGGTTACATCGATATCAGGGTAATCAGTTGCATCATGATTCTCTACCATTTCGCCTCTGGTTATCTCGAACTTTTTAGCAGTACAAGGCATGAGGGTAACAACAAAGATATTTTTAGGGTCTACGCCGATTTTTTCTGCATAATAGGTTTTCATCAAAGTGCCATAAATGCCTTGCGGCGACTTGCAACTTGAATGATTTTTAAGCATATCTGGATAATAATATTCCAAATATTTAACCCAAGCAGGACAGCAAGAGGTAAACATCGGGAAAGGTCCGCCTTTTTTAAGGCGGTCTATAAACTCTGTGCCTTCTTCCATAATTGTGATGTCGGCAGCGGTATCTATATCAAACACCTTGTCAAAGCCAAGCATACGGCAAGCCGCAACCACTTTGCCTTGCACATTTGTGCCTATAGGCATACCAAACATTTCGCCAACCTGTGCGCGAATAGCAGGAGCAGGAGCAACTATCACATATTTATCTGGGTCTGCAAGGGCATCCCAGACCTTTTGTGTGTCGTCTCTTTCTCTCAATGCGGCCGTAGGGCATACAGCCACACATTGACCACAATGTATGCAAGAAGTGGTTTCCAAAGGAAGCCCAAAAGCACTGCCAATATGTGTGAAGAAACCACGCTTGTTGCGCCCGATTACAGATACATCCTGTTGTTTGCTACATATAGCAACACAGCGATTACATAGAATACATTTTGTGTTATCTCTTACGAGATGCTTTGTTGTAGCATCTACTTCAGAACCCTGCCTTCCAAATTCCGTTGTGTTAAAACGGAATTGGTCTGCGCTATATTCTACTGCAAGGGTTTGCAGCTCGCAATTTGTTGAGCGCGGGCAAGAAAGACAGTCCATTCTGTGGTGCGACAACAGAAGCTCCACATTGGTTTTTCTGGCCTTGCGCACTCTATCCGTATTTACTAAAACCTCCATGCCTTCAGAAACAGGGAACATACACGCAGCCGCAAGGTTTTTCGCGCCCTTAACTTCTACAACGCACACGCGGCAAGCACCAATTTCATTGTCTTCTTTCATGAAGCATAGGGTAGGTATGCGCACGCCTATTTGTCGTGCTGCTTCCATTATGGTTGCGCCTTCATTAACTTTTACTTCTATGCCATTTATTTTTAAGGTAACTGTTTTTGTCATTTCGGCAGTCGCCATAGTCATTACACCTCCAAATTATATTTTTTCTATTGCGCTAATTTTCGGTGGGCATTTCTCAAAGCAAAGACCGCACTTGATGCACACATCTTGGTCTATCACGTGCTTTTGCTTTTTCTCGCCATGTATGCAATTTACAGGGCAAACGCGTACGCACATACCGCAGCCGATACACTTGTCGTTAATGTGATAGCGCACAAGGTCTGTACATACCTTAGCAGGGCAACGATTGTTTACAATATGTTCCGCATATTCATCAAGGAAATGCTCAAGGGTAGATAAAACAGGGTTTGGAGCTGTTTGACCCAAGCCGCAAAGCGAATTTTCTTTTATGAAATACGAAAGCTCTTTCATCTCGTCCAAATCTTCCATTTTACCTTTGCCTTGCGAGATTCTTTCTAGGATTTGGTATAGGCGTTTTGTGCCAACGCGGCATGGTGTGCATTTACCACAGCTTTCATCTACTGTAAACTCAAGGAAGAATTTAGCGATATCTACCATGCAATTATCTTCATCCATAACAATAAGACCGCCAGAACCCATCATAGAGCCAAGAGCAATAAGATTATCAAAGTCGATAACAGCATCGAACTGAGATTCTGGAATACAACCGCCAGAAGGTCCTCCTGTTTGCGCTGCCTTAAACTTCTTGCCATTAGGTATGCCGCCGCCAACTTCTTCCACAACCTCACGAAGAGTAATGCCCATAGGAACTTCTATAAGACCAACGTTTTTAACTTTACCAGCAATAGCAAAAACTTTAGAACCCTTGGACTTTTCTGTACCTAAAGATGCAAACCATTCTGCACCGCGCAAAAGAATTTGCGGGATATTAGCGAGAGTTTCTACGTTATTAATGATAGTGGGTTTGCCCCAAAGACCCTTAACAGCAGGGAATGGAGGACGTGGTACAGGCTCGCCGCGACCACCCTCTATAGACATAAGCAGAGCTGTTTCTTCGCCGCATACAAACGCACCAGCACCAGGCTTTATTCTTACATCAAAATTAAATCCGCTATCAAAAATATTTTTGCCGAGAAGACCTTTTTCGCGAGCCTGCCCAATAGCTATTTCAAGACGTTTGATGGCAATTGGGTACTCTGCACGCACATATAGATAGCCCTCATCAGCACCGATAGCATAGGCGGCTATAGCCATAGCTTCAAGCACGGCATGTGGGTCACCCTCTAGGATAGAGCGATCCATAAACGCGCCTGGGTCGCCCTCGTCACCATTACAAACAATATATTTCTTGCCCGCAGGTTGAGCGGCAGCAAAGCTCCATTTCATGCCAGTAGAGAAACCAGCACCACCACGACCGCGCAGACCAGATGCCTTAACAAGGTCTATAACCTCGTTAGGTTGCATCTCTTTAAGTACTTTATAGAGAGCTTGGTAGCCGTCATGTGCTATATATTCTTCTATAATTTCTGGGTCAAGAATGCCACAATTGCGAAGAGCAACGCGCAGTTGTTTTTTAAAAAAGCCCGTTCCTTCAAAAGGAACGATTTCGTCACCCTCAAAAGATTCGCTGTATACGTATTCACGAACGATTTCGTTTTTCATTATATGTTCTTCAAAGATTTTTTCGGCTTTTGCCATGTCTACCTGCTCATAGAAAATGCTATCAGGATACAAAATAACAACAGGACCAACAGCACAAAGACCAAAACAACCAGTTTTAACAACCTTTACAACATCCTGCTTACCTTCTTCTTTTGTACGTCTTTCAAACATTTCTATTAGCTTGCCAGCATCGCCCGCAAGGCAGCCCGTAGAAGCACATACCACGATGTGATGCTCATGAGGATGTTCTGCTATTTCTTTTTCTATTTGCTCTTTCATTTCTGGCAGTTTATGCAAATCGTGTGCCAAAAATCTCAAATTTATATCTACCAAAGAATTATCACGGATTTCATTTAATTGCTCTAGCGATTTAATCATTGCCATTGTCTTCTAGCCTCCCTTTTATTCTGATTTCGGATATTGCACTAAAACGCCAGCAACATCGTCGCTATATATCTTGCCATGTACATCTTCATTAATAGTTAAAACAGGAGCAAGACCGCATACGCCAATGCAGCGGCAACCGTCAAGCGAAAACATCATGTCTTCTGTACATTCGCCTGGTTTTATGCCTAATTGACGAGCAAACTGGTCTAATACAGCACCAGCACCTTTAACATAGCAGGCTGTACCCATGCAGATGTTGATTTTATACTTACCCTTAGGTGTCAAGAAAAACTGAGAATAGAATGTAGATGTGCTGTATACTTGTTCTATAGGCAAATCAAGCTTTTCAGCTATCTTTACCTGAACCTCGGGCGGCAAATAGCCAAAAACCTCCTGCGCCCCTTGTAGCACGCCAATCAACGACCCTTTAACCTCTTTGTACTTTTCGATAATGCCGTCTAGGCGTTCAAATTGCTCTGCTGTGAAAACAGGAGCCTTCGTTGCCATAAAATCATCCCTTTCATGATAGATTATATATTCTGATGACCGAAACAGCATCACAGTTACTTTTCGACCATACTAAATGCCTACATTACAAGTAGTTATTTCCTTAACAAAGTCCAAAAACAATCGTATCATATTTTTGTGAAAAAATCAACAAAAAAATTCACGACATGCTATGGAGGTAGTTTGACAAGATTTTCTTTTTCTGATATGCTGTGTTAGTGGTATTTGGATTTTTCTTAGGGGGAATATGCATGTTAGAAAAGACAAAACAAAATGTGATGAAACTGGAGACTGAAAGGTTAAAAATATGTGATAGAGACCAAAATATAGTAGGACTAGAGAAAATCTGTGCTGATGAAAAAACAATGGAACTTTATCCAGATTTTAGATTAAATCCTGAACGACCGCTTGCTGTATTTCTGCCACTTCTTGAGCAACATGGCATTTTTGTCTTTCCGTTCAAAGAAAAGCTGGAAGATGCTGTTATTGGGTTCATAACCATAAATAATGTGGATGAAGCCACAAAGTCCATAGAAATTGGATATTTCTTGCTAAGTAGCCACTGGAGCAAGGGATATGCAAGCGAGATAACAGTTGCCCTTATAGAAATTCTGAAAAACCAAGACTGGCAAAGAATTATGGCAACAGTATACAGTGGCAATGCCGCAAGCGAAAGATTGCTGGAAAGATGTGGCTTTGCACTTGAAGATGTGATAAAGGACAAATGTGTAATCAATGGAAATAATCACGATGACATGATATATTCATATAAATTCTAGTAATCTTGAGGAGGACATGTAAATGAAACCTGTAGTTTTAATAATAATGGATGGTGTAGCTCTAGGGCCAGAAACACTAGGAAACGCTGTAGCAAAGGCATATACGCCGAATTTGGATTATCTTTTTGAAAACCATCCATGGACAAAGATAAAAGCACATGGTACGGCAGTTGGCTTGCCAGATGATAGTGATATGGGTAATAGCGAGGTGGGTCATAATGCCCTTGGCTGTGGTCAAATTTACGCCCAAGGTGCAAAGCTTGTGAACCAATCTATAAAAACAGGTGAGTTATTTTATTCACAAACATGGAGCGCACTTGTAAAAAATGCCAAAGATAATGCTAGCGTCCTGCATTTCATAGGTCTTTTATCGGATGGCAATGTGCATTCAAATATTGATCATTTAATAGCACTAGTAACGCAGGCTAAAAAGGAAGGTTTGGCAAAGGTACGAATTCATGGGCTTTTGGATGGACGCGATGTACCTGCTCAGTCTGCACTGGACTATGTTAGCAAGCTAGAATTAGCTATGGAAAGCCTGAATGATGCTACATTTGATGCTCGCATAGCCAGCGGCGGCGGTCGTCAGCGTATTACGATGGATAGATATGGCGCAAACTGGCCTATGGTTAAGGCGGGTTGGGATACGCATGTACATGGCATAGGCGAGCAGTTTAAAACAGCAACAGAGGCCATTACATTTGCACGTAATGCCGCGCCACAGATAATAGACCAAGACCTGCCGCCATTTGTGATAGGTGAAAATGGCGAACCTGTAGGTAAGATATGCGATAATGACAGTGTGGTGCTGTTTAATTTCCGCGGAGATAGGGCGATTGAGCTTTCTCAAGCTTTTGATTTGTCTGATTTTGATAAATTTGACCGCGAAAATTGTCCTAAAGTGTTTTATGCGGGAATGTTGCAATATGATGGTGATTTGCAATTGCCAAGGAATTTCTTGGTAGCACCGCCAAATATTACAAATACACTTTCGGAGCTGCTTGTAGCTAACAAAATAGCGCAATATGCCGTATCCGAAACCCAAAAATATGGGCATGTAACATATTTTTGGAATGGCAATAAGAGCGAAAAATTTTCTGAGGAGTTGGAGACATGGCAAGAAATACCATCGGATATAGTGCCCTTTGAGCAACGCCCATGGATGAAAGCTGCCGAAATAACAGATTGTGTGATAGATGCTATAAAATCTAAAAAATACGGCTTTATACGCGCCAATATGCCCAATGGTGATATGGTAGGGCATACGGGTAGTTTCCAAGCAGCAGAAATTTCAGTTGCGGCCGTGGATTTATGCCTTGGCCGCTTGATAGAAGTGGCGAAAGAGTACAATGTAACACTTGCAGTATGCGCAGACCATGGCAATGCCGATGAGATGTTTGAAGAGATAAAAGGCGTGAAATCAGTAAAAACAGCACATACACTAAACCCTGCACCATTTATTATTTTTGATATGGAGCATGAGGTTAGCTTCAAGGAAGGTAATTTTGGGCTTGCTAATGTAGCGGCTACTGTGGCAGATTTGTTGGGTATTGCGCCTAACGGAGCTTGGAAAGAATCTATGCTGAAATAGCATTGTAGGAAAATTAACACAATCGCCATTGCTTTTTGCGACAATGGCGATTTTTCAAATTTTTCTTGACAATGTATAAAATTTATTGTATAATGCCAAGGTATGTTTTGTAAACAAAAATATGGAAAGGAGGAACTGCAAATGCCTACATTTAACCAATTAGTAAAGAAAGGTAGAGGTCACAAGATTCGCAAATCTACAGCCCCTGCTTTGCAAAAAAGTCTTAACACGTTAAAAAAGCGTCGTTTTGATGCATCTAGCCCGTTCAAGCGCGGCGTATGCACAAATGTTAAGACTGATAAGCCTAAAAAGCCTAATTCTGCTCTGCGTAAAATGGCTAGGGTACGTCTATCTAATGGCATGGAAGTAACAGCATACATCCCAGGTGAAGGCCACAATCTGCAAGAGCATAGCGTGGTACTAATCCGTGGTGGTCGTGTGCGTGACTTACCTGGTGTGCGCTATCACATTTTGCGCGGCACGCTAGATACTGCTGGTGTTGCTAACCGCAAACAAGCGCGTAGTAAATATGGCGCGAAAAGACCTAAAAAGTAAGAAAATAATTGAAATTGATTGCCTTGGAATTATCAATTATCAATTATTAGTTATCGGTTGCCAAACTGGTAATTAGTAATTGATAATTGCTATATACAAGGCACCGCAGACGTTTTCGTAATAGCGAGACGTTTGAGTACCTGATTTATAAGGAGGGAAGAGACGTGCCAAGAAAAGGACATGTTCCGAAAAGAGAGGTTTTGGCCGACCCGCTGTATAGCAGCAAAACGGTCACAAAGCTGATAAACACCATTATGCTAGATGGCAAAAGAGGTGTGGCGCAAGGCATTGTATACAGAGCCTTTGCGAAAGTAGAAGAACGCAAAGGAACACCTGCATTGCAAGCTTTTGAAGAAGCTTTGGCGAATATCATGCCTCAGCTAGAGGTAAAAGCACGCCGCGTAGGTGGTGCAACATACCAAGTGCCTATGGAAATTCGCCCAGACAGAAGGCAAGCCCTTGGTTTGCGCTGGCTTGTACAATACAGCCGCCGTCGTGGTGAAAAAACCATGGAAGAACGCCTAGCAGGCGAAATTATGGATGCTACAAATAGTGCTGGTGGTGCTGTGCGCCGTAAAGAAGAAATGCACAAGATGGCTGATGCTAACCGTGCTTTCTCGCATTACAAGTGGTAATTAAGATAGATTGTTGGATTAATTATAGAAATACACTAGCAACAAGAAAGGATGTGATTAGTTTTGGCAAAGAGAGAATACCCGCTGGACAAAACCAGGAATATAGGTATTATGGCTCATATCGATGCGGGTAAGACCACTCTTACTGAAAGAATACTATATTATACTGGTAAGACATATAAGATGGGCGACACGCACGAAGGCACGGCTGTTATGGACTCTATGGACCAAGAGCAGGAGCGGGGCATTACTATTAACTCTGCGGCAACGACCACATTTTGGCAGGATAACCGTATCAATATCATTGATACACCTGGTCACGTGGATTTTACCGTAGAGGTAGAACGTTCGCTACGCGTGCTTGACGGTGCTGTTAGCGTATTTTGCGCTAAAGGTGGTGTAGAGCCGCAGTCCGAAACCGTATGGAGGCAGGCCGATAAATACAAAGTTCCGCGCCTTGCATATGTAAACAAAATGGACATCATGGGCGCAGATTTCATGAATGTTGTAGGTATGATTAAGGAAAGGCTTGCTGCCAATCCTGTACCTGTTCAGTTGCCTATCGGCGCTGAGGATTTGTTTACAGGCATTATTGACCTCATGAAAATGAAGGCATATTCTTATACGGGCGACATGGGTGAAGCAGTTGTAGAGGGTGATATTCCTGCTGACATGCTAGATGCGGCTGAAGAAGCTAGAAATACAATGATAGAAGCCATCGCCGAAACGGATGATGCCCTAATGGAAAAATTCTTTGCGGGCGAAGAATTGTCTGTGGATGAGCTAAAAGCAGCACTTCGTAAAGCGTGTATCACAACAGAGATTATACCTGTTTTTTGTGGTAGCGCGTATAAGAAAAAAGGCGTACAAAGCTTGCTGGACGGCGTTGTGGCGTATTTGCCAGCCCCTATAGATATCGAAGCTATCAAGGGCATTGTGCCTGATGATGAAGATGTGGAGATAGAGCGCAAAGCATCTGATGATGAGCCTTTTTCTTCTTTGGCTTTCAAAATCGTTAATGATGCATTTGTTGGTAAGTTGGCGTTTTTCCGCGTATATTCTGGCACTTTTGAATCTGGAAACTATATTTATAATGCCACAAAAGGCAAAAAAGAGCGTGTAAGCCGTATATTCCTTATGCATTCTGATAAGCGCGAGGAAGTGTCTAAAGTATATGCAGGCGATATTGCCGCGGCTGTTGGCTTAAAATCAACAACCACAGGCGACACCCTTTGCTTAGAAGACGACCCTGTTATCTTAGAATCTATGAATTTCCCAGAGCCTGTTATCCACGTTGCTATCGAGCCTAAAACCAAGGCTGGGCGCGATAAAATGGGTATAGCCCTGAGCAAGCTAGCAGAGGAAGACCCAACATTTAAAACCTATACTGACCATGAAACGGGTCAAACCATCATTGCTGGTATGGGCGAGCTACATCTTGAGGTTATTGTAGAGAGGCTTCTGCGTGAGTTTAAAGTTGAAGCAAATGTGGGTAACCCACAGGTTGCGTACCGCGAGTCTTTCAAAAAGGCTGTGGATGTAGAAGGCAAATATGTTAAGCAATCTGGCGGCAAAGGTCAATATGGTCATTGTAAAATTAAGTTTGAACCTACAGATGCTAATGATGCCGAAAATGCCTTTATCTTTGAAAACAAGATTGTGGGCGGCGTTATACCTCGTGAATATATCGCCCCTATTGAGGCTGGTGTAAAAGAAGCTATGCAAAGCGGTATTATTGGTGGCTATCCTGTGCTTGGTGTTAAGGCTACGCTATATGATGGCAGCTTCCATGAGGTGGATTCTTCCGAAATTGCTTTCAAAATTGCTGGTTCTATGGCATTCAAAGAGGCTATGCGCAAAGGTGAAGCTATCTTGCTAGAGCCTATCATGAAGGTTGACGTAACTGTGGCCGAGGAATATATGGGCGATGTAATTGGCGATGTAAACTCTCGTCGTGGGCGCATAGATTCCACAGAATCCCGCTCTGGCGCTATGGTGGTTCATGCTTATGTGCCGCTTGCAGAGATGTTTGGTTACTCTACACGTTTGCGCTCTATGACACAGGGTCGCGGTGTTTATGCCATGGAAGTGCATCACTATGAGCAAGTTCCAAAGAGCGTTATGGAAAAGCAAGCGCAAAAGGGCGGTAATTAATTTTTGTAATCAAAAAAATACTTGCAAAATTATGGATAAGTAGTATAATAGAGATATCGAAAACGAAAAGGTAAATCAAGGAGGAAAATCAAAATGGCAAAAGCTAAGTTTGAAAGAAACAAGCCGCACGTTAATATCGGCACAATTGGTCACGTTGACCATGGTAAGACAACACTGACAGCCGCTATCACAAAAACTCTTCACCAAAGATACGGCCTAGGCGAAATCGTTGACTTTGACAAAATCGACAAAGCCCCAGAAGAAAAAGCAAGAGGCATAACCATTTCTTCTACTCACGTTGAATATGAAACGCCTAACCGCCACTATGCTCACGTAGATTGCCCTGGTCACGCTGACTATGTAAAAAACATGATTACTGGTGCTGCTCAGATGGACGGCGCAATCCTTGTGGTTGCTGCTACTGACGGTGTTATGGCTCAAACAAACGAGCATATCCTTCTTGCTCGTCAGGTTGGTGTTCCTAAAATTGTTGTATTCATGAACAAATGTGACGTGGCTGATGAAGATTTGATTGAGCTTGTTGAAATGGAAATTCGTGAAGCTCTTGACAAGCAAGACTTCCCTGGCGACGACACACCTATCATCAAAGGCTCTGCTCTTCAAGCTCTTAACAATCCAGAGGGTGAGTGGGGCGACAAAATTGTAGAAGCTTTTGAAATCATTGACGAATATATCACAGAACCTACACGCGAAGATGACAAACCTTTCATGATGGCTATTGAGGACGTATTTACAATCTCTGGTCGCGGCACTGTTGCCACTGGTAGAGTTGAGCGCGGCACACTTGCTGTACAAGATACAGTAGAAATCGTTGGTCTTACAGATGAGAAGCGTCAAGTTGTTGTTACGGGTATTGAGATGTTCAGAAAACTTCTTGATTCTGCACAATCTGGTGACAACGTTGGTCTTCTTCTTCGTGGTGTTGCTAGAACAGATATTGAGAGAGGTCAAGTTTTGGCTAAGCCAGGCTCTATCTCTTCTCATACAAAGTTCAAAGGTCAAGTTTATGTATTGACTAAAGAAGACGGCGGACGTCATAGTCCGTTCTTCAACAACTATCGTCCGCAGTTCTACTTCAGAACCACAGACGTGACAGGTGTTATCACATTGCCTGATGGTGTTGATATGTGCAAACCAGGTGATAACGTTGAACTTATTGTTGAACTTATCACGCCTATCGCTATTGAACAAGAGCTACGTTTTGCTATCCGTGAGGGCGGCAGAACTGTTGGTTCTGGCGTTGTTACAACAATCATCGAATAATTATTGGTAATATACCATAAAAACAAGCCGCCATACCATGTGTTTGGCGGCTTGTTATACTTAAAGAGGGAGAGTTTATGGCAAAACGAGATGTTATACGAGAAATTGCATATTATGATTCCTTGCCTTGTGTATTCGAAGAATTTATGGATGTTATTGCTATCGGAGGCAATCCCGTTAGCATCTCCAATGTTGAAAAACAGCCCGCTGACCCATCTAAGAATTGGGTGCCATCATATTTGTTTGACATATGCAAGGATGAGGTGGGGATTGGCGAGATTCGCTTGCGCATTGGCTTTACCGAGGGAATGTACTACAGTGGGCATGTGGGCTATGAGATAGATGAGGCGTATCGTGGCAACGGTTATGCCCTACACGCCTGCTGTCTTCTTGTGCCTATAGCCAGATATCATGGTATGACAAAATTGCTGATTACTAATGACGATGGAAATACTGCATCCTATCGTGTTTGTGAAAAATTGGGTGCGAAATTTATACGCAAAGCAAAGCTTCCTAGCTGGCATGATATGTATGTGGAGGGTCATAGGTATATGAATATATTTGAATGGGATTTAATGAAATATGGAAATTGATAAGGTAATTCGAGCTGAAATTGAATATTACAATTCCTTGCCCTGCATATTCAATGGCTTTGCTGAAGTGCCATTACTTACAGATGGCATTATCTGGCTTTTGTGTAGAGAAAAAATTACAGAAATATCAGAAAAAAGCAAAGTGCCAGGCTATCTATTTGACATACAAATAGGTGATATGCCAATTGGCAACACTTTACTACGCGTAGGCTATACCGAGGAGCTATACTATAGTGGTCAAATCGGCTATGGCATCAACGAGGCTTGTCGCGGCAACGGCTATGCTATGCGAGCCTGCCGCTTAATCGCGCGCGTGGCGCGTTATCATAAAATGAAGAAGCTGATAATCTCCAATGACATTGCTAACATAGCCTCACAGCGAGTATGTGAAAAGTTAGGAGCGAGGCTTGTGCGCACAGCGAATATTCCCCGATGGCATCATGAGTATTCAGAGGGTTTTCGCCACATGAATATATTTGAATGGGATTTAGGGGGTCTATGAAGTAAAATTCCCACATAAAAATTTTGACAAAACGAGTCGATTTTGGTAGACTTTTTATTATAGAAAAGTACTTGAGAGGACTGGTGGTAAAATGGCGTACTACGAGGATACATTGGACAGAATACATGAAGAATGCGGTCTTTTTGGCATATATAAACACGGCGCAGATGATAACCAATTGGTCGCACGAACATATATGGGATTAATGGCATTGCAACACCGCGGGCAAGAAGCTTGCGGCATAGCCGTAGGGCGCAATCGTGAAATTTTTTATCATAAGGATGTAGGGCTTGTTGAAGAGGTTTTTCGTGATGAGGTCATCTCCAAGTTTTCTGGCAATATGGCGGTGGGGCATGTGCGCTACTCTACCGCGGGTAATAAGAAAACCAAGGAAAACGCACAACCCTTGGTGTTGAATTATGCTAAAGGTCAGCTTGCCATTTGCCATAATGGCAATATAGTCAATGCAGATATATTGCGTAAAGAATATGAGCAAAATGGCGCGATATATCAAACCACCACGGATACCGAAATTATTGCATACACCATTGCAAGGCAACGCATAGGTGCTGGCTCTATAGAAAATGCGGTCTTTCGTGCCATGAAGATTTTGCGTGGGTCGTATTCGCTTGTCATCATGAGTCCGAACAAAATGGTGGTAGCGCGTGACCCGTATGGTTTGCGCCCGCTATGCTATGGTATAAAAGAAGATGGTAGCTACGTTTTTGCATCTGAGAGCTGTGCGCTAGATGCGGTTGATGCGGAATATATACGTGAGGTGCGCCCTGGTGAAGTGATTGTTGTTGAAGACGGTATGATGCGCGAGATAACAGACCATTGTGGTATAGAGCCTTCGCGCTTATGTATCTTTGAGTTTATATATTTTGCACGACCAGATTCTACCATACACGGTCAGCTAGTCAATGACTCGCGCCGTAATACAGGCAAAGTTTTGGCAAAGAAACATCCAGTAGATGCTGATATAGTTATAGCTGTGCCTGATAGCGGCGTGCCTAGTGCTATGGGCTACGCAGAAGAATCTGGTATACCTTTCGTAGAAGGGTTTGGTAAAAATCGCTATGCTGGGCGTACATTTATAAGACCAGACCAGCTTTCGCGTGAACAAGCAGTGCGGCTAAAACTTAATCCTCTGAAAAAATATATAGAAGGTAAAAAAATAGTGGTAGTGGACGATTCTATAGTACGCGGAACAACTACAGGTATTATTGTGAAGATGCTACGCCAAGCTGGTGCGCTTGAAGTCCATGTGCGCATATCTTCACCGCCGTTTCTGTATCCTTGCTATTATGGAACTGATGTGCCGAATTTTGACCAGTTAATATCGCATAGGCATAATGTGGATGGTGTTTGCAAAGTGATTGGTGCAGATACCCTAGCATATCTTGACCTAGAGGATTTGCCGCTAATTGCACCTGATGCGCGCGATACAGGCTTTTGCACTGCTTGTTTTTCTGGAAATTATCCTGTTTTGTAAATTTAAGGAGGTTAAACGCTAATGGACAATACCAAAAAGCGTGAAGTTGATGTCACAAATTATTATATAGAAAAAATGGCGGCTATCGTAGCAAAAACGCCAGCGATACCAAAAGCTTTAATAGTTACTCATGGCTGTCAAATGAATGCGCGGGATTCTGAAAAATTACGTGGGATGCTTGTGGAAATGGGTTATGAAGTATTGGATAAAGATACAGAAAATCCTGATTTGGTGATTTTTAATACATGTTGTGTGCGTGAGAATGCGGAAAACAAGTTATACGGTAATCTCGGGGAATTTAAAATAAAAAAGCGAGAAAATCGTAACCTAAAGATTGTTTTGTGCGGATGTATGATGCAACAAGATATTGTGGTTGACAAAATTATGCAAAGTTATAATTATGTTGATGTGATTTTCGGCACACACAATATATATCGCTTTCCTGAGCTTTTGCATAGCAATTATATAACTGGGAGCAATATTATAGATATATGGAAAGATGCTGAAGAAATTGTGGAGGACTTGCCAAGCATACGTGAGTTTCCGCACAAAGCATCTGTGAATATAATGTATGGATGTGATAATTTTTGTACTTTTTGTATAGTGCCTTATGTGCGCGGCAGGGAGCGTAGCCGTGCGCCTGAAGATATATTAAATGAAATTCGCGCTCAGGTTGCTGATGGCGTATCTGAAATTACATTATTGGGCCAAAATGTTGATTCTTATGGCAAAGGTCTTGAGACTGAAATTAATTTCGCCAAATTATTACATATGGTATCAGAAATTGATGGCTTGCATCGCATACGTTTTACATCTAATCATCCAAAGGATGTTTCGGATGATGTTATACAAGCTATGTGTAATTTGGATAAGGTGTGTAAGCATCTTCATTTGCCATTTCAGGCGGGTTCTACTCGTGTGCTTAATGCTATGAATCGTGGGTATACTAAAGAAGAATATTTGGATTTGGTGGCTCGGATAAAGGTCGCTATGCCGCAGATTGCAATAACTACAGATATAATGGTGGGCTTCCCTAGCGAAACGGAGGAGGACTTTGAAGATACATTAGATGTAGTACGTAAAGCGCGATTTGCAGGGGCGTTTACATTTATGTATAGCAGAAGGCAAGGAACGGTGGCTGATACAATGCCAGACCATGTACCGCAAGATGTGATGAAGCAGCGATTTAACCGACTGCTGACAGAAGTAAATAGGATAGCCCATGAAGTATCTATCGCAAAACAAGGCAAGATACTACAAGTTATGCCAGAAGTAGTAGGTAAAAATGGAATCCTAAACGGCAGAGCAGACGATAATTCGCTTGTGCATTTTGTTGGAGATGTTGATTTATTAGGTACTCTGGTTGATGTGAAAATAACAGAAGCACGCACATTTTATTTAAATGGAGAGATTGTTTAATGAATACACGGTGTTATGAAAAAGCGGTGGAGCTAGGCAATATGGTGTTGGCATCTGAGGTCTCTTTGAGGCTTGCGGATGCAAAGGCGGCTTTTGAGGAAGATATGAATGCGCAAACTGCATACGCAGACTATAATGAATTTTGTGAAAATACGCAGATTGCATACAAAAGCGGTTTTTTGACTCAGAAGAAATATCAAGAGGCTTTGCAACGCATGGTAGAAATGGAAATTGACGTAAAAAATATACCGATAGTTCAAGAATATATTAAGGCTAAAGAAGACTATGACAATTTTGCAAATTCTGTGATAGAAATGCTGCGCCAAACAATAGGTCATACGGAATCAAAATCGTGTGGCTGTGGGGGTTGTGGAAGCCATGGAAAACGATAGGCAGTTATCGGACTTTTCTCCGATGATGCAACAATATATGAAAATCAAAGATAAACATAAAGATGCACTGCTATTTTTCAGGCTAGGCGATTTTTATGAGCTGTTTTTTGATGATGCGCGCGTAGCATCCGAAGTGCTTGGATTACAACTGACCTCGCGTGAAACAGGGCAGGGCAAATGCCCTATGTGTGGTTTGCCACATCATGCAGCAGAAGGCTATATCATACGTTTGGTTGAGGCGGGACACAAGGTCGCGCTATGCGAGCAGGTGGCAAATAACGAAAGCAAAAAAGGCGAACTTTTGGAGCGCGAAGTGGTTCGCGTGTTTACATCTGGTACAATTTTTGATGAAACAAAAAGTGCTAGTAATTATATAGCGGCAATTTTTTTTGATGAAAATGATATGACGGTGGGTCTAGCTTATGCGGACGTGTCTACAGGTGATTTTTATACCACTAGCCTTGCTAATGTAGACAAGCTGATTGATGAGCTACATAAAATTAAACCTCGCGAAATCATTGTAAATCCGGATTTTACGCAAATTATGGATGTGAAATTAAATAGCAATATTGCCCCTGAAAAATATCATTTTTGGGCATTTTTATATGATTTTGCCTACGAAAAATTGGTTGCGCATTTCGCTGCCAATGGCTTAGAATCCCTTGATTTATCAAATAAATACTTGGTTAGTGCTTGCGGCGCACTTTTACAATATCTTTACGAAACGCATCAAAACACGCTACAGCATATCCGCAAAATATCCGCGTATATTACATCTGACTATATGGCGATAGATAGGTGGACATACCAGAATTTGGAGTTGGCGGAGAAACTGCATGATGCTAACGATGATAAAGGCACTCTTTTTTGGGTTATGAACCAAACAAAAACGCCAATGGGCAAGCGTCTTTTGTGCAAATGGATGGAAAATCCCCTAATGAGCGTGAAAGATATTGCAACACGACAAGAGGCTGTTGGCGAATTTGCTGCTGATGCTACATGTCGTGAAAGTTTGCGGGAAGCTCTTGGTAGAATCTCTGATATGGAGAGGCTCTGTGGTAAACTTACTTATTGGCGCGTAACCATGCGTGATTTTGTGGCATTAAAACACTCTATTTCTGCTATAGCTGATGTTAAAAGGCTTTTAAAAGGGTTTGATTCTACTATAAGTGCATATTTTTTTGAAAATATTGATGAGCTTTCTGATGTGTATGAGAGAATACAGGCTGCTATTAATGATAATGCTATGAGCAGTGAAAATGAAGTGTTTGCTGATGGCTACAGCGTTGAGCTGGATACCATAAGAACTTTGAAGAATCAGCTTTTTGAAGCCCTAGATAATCTTGAGCAAACTGAAAAGAAATCTACGGGCATTAGGTCTTTAAAAGTTGGTCAAAATAAGATTTTTGGATACTACATAGAAATCCCTAATAGTCAGCGAAACTTTATCCCTTCCCATTATCAGCGTAGACAAACGCTATCTAGTTGCGAAAGATATGTGACGGATAATCTCCTCAAGCTTCAAGATGAAATTTCTAATGCTATGGATAGTGTTGCCGTTATAGAGCAAGAATTATGGTCTAAGTTTCGTGACGGCATAGCCAAAGAAGTGCCACGATTACAACTAACAGCGCATATGCTGGCAACCATAGATGTCCTGCAATCAATGGGAGAAATTGCGGATAAATATAACTATACGCGCCCGCAAATAAGCAATACAGGTGCTATCAACATAACAAATGGTCGCCATCCTGTTATAGAACGACTTTCAGGCGATGCATTTGTACCCAACAATACCTATCTGGATAATATCGGCAACAAAATTGCCATAATAACAGGTCCTAATATGGCTGGAAAGTCAACATTCCTTAGGCAGGTAGCCCTTATTTGTATTATGGCACAGATGGGCAGTTTTGTTCCTGCTGATTCTGCTAGTTTGCCTATCTGTGACCGTGTATTTACTCGTGTTGGGGCTTCTGATGACCTTGTTCGCGGTCAATCTACCTTCATGAAGGAGATGCATGAAACGGCAAATATCCTTAGTAATGCAACACACAGAAGCTTAATTGTGCTTGATGAAATTGGCAGAGGAACAGGCACTGTGGATGGTTTTTCCATTGCGCTTGCCGTTGTTGAATATATCGCTACCGAAATCTCCGCGAAGACGCTGTTTGCCACGCATTTTCATGAGATGACGGCGGCAGAGGGCAAGATTACGGGTGTGGCTAATTACCGTATGGAGGTATTGGAAGATGGCGAAAATATCACGTTTCTGCATAAAGTGGTGCCAGGCGGTGCGGATAAATCATATGGTATTTTTGTTGCAAAACTAGCTGGCTTGCCTGCCGCTGTGATAACACGAGCTATGCAGGTTCAAAAGAGTCTTGAAACAGGCAGTGTGTTTGAAGATAATGATAACGATACCTACAAAATAGATTTGGATGAGATAAACAGCAAGCTACAGGGAGTTAAGCGTATGTTCCTAGAAGAGCTTAGTACCTTTGATGAAAACAGCGCGACATTGCAAATGGCTATAGACAAGATACGTAGAGTTAAGCAAGCTGCTAAAAAATTGGAGGTGTTGCGCCATGAGTAAAACGCCCATGACTGTAATATGCGGCCCTACAGCTTGCGGCAAAACCCCTGCGGCTATACATCTGGCACAAAAGCTAGGCGGCGAAATTATTTCTGCTGACTCCATGCAGATTTACAAGAAGATGGACATAGGGACGGCAAAGGTAACACAAGAAGAGATGCGTGGTATTGTGCATCACTTAGTTGATGAACTTGCGCCAGATGAGGAATACAGCGTTGCCATTTTTAAAAATAAGGCGGCACAACTTGTTAATGAGATAAACTCTCGTGGTAAAATGCCCATTATATGCGGTGGAACGGGCTTTTATCTCAATGCGCTTTTGTATGACATAGAGTTTGAGGTCGAGCCAGATAATGATAGAGAATATCGTCAATATCTGGAAGATATGGCAAAAGAAAAGGGTGTACAACATCTCCATGATATGCTTGCGAAAATTGACCCACAAGCGGCAAAGCTGACGGATGTAGGCAATATGAAACGTGTAATACGCGCCATAGAGTATTTTCATAAGCATAACGCGCCCATCTCTTTGCATAATAAACAGCAAAAAGAAAAGCGCAAAGAACCCGTATATAGCGATGCTCAAGTATTTGTGCTGTGTGGCGAGCGTGCCGAAATGTATGACCGCATAAACCGCCGTGTGGATGCCATGGTGGCTAATGGCTTAGTAGAAGAGGTGACAGCGTTGCTTGAGGCAGGGTATTCACCCGCCTTAACATCCATGCAAGGCATTGGCTACAAAGAAATCGTGAAATATCTGCAAAACGAATGTACCCTAGAAGAAGCCATAACCACCGTAAAGCGCGGCACAAGGCATTTTGCTAAGCGGCAGCTCACGTGGTTTCGCCATCAAATGGCAGGGCTTAATGTGACATGGGTGGATATTGATGAATTTGGTGACAATGCGGCTATTGGTGAGGAGATTTATAGAATGTGTAAATAAAAGCGACCTTACTTGGTCGCTTTAAACCTATCGTCGATGATAGCGACCACCAAGGATATCCAAGGTATTTTGAGTGGATGTGAAGTTTGTAACTTGTATCCTGCCATCGTCGAAAACAAGTTCAACCCTGTCATCGGTAATAGAGAATGTCCCAGATGTACTTATACGAATCCAGCGGCTTTGCTCTGGAATGTTGACCACAATTTCGACACCAACGGCATCTTCTCTAGGTACACCACCAGTGACCATTAGCGTATTAAGGTTTGACCAAAATGTACCGCTATTGGGGAGGTTGCCCCACATAAACCTATCCCACCAGTGGCCCATATATTCTATAGCATAAAACCGCTCTCCTATGAAAGTGACTGAAATGCGCGAAACAACACCGTAGCCAGAAATATCTACCATAGATTCTTGACCACCGCTGGGCTGATGCTCCCATGCACCTTCTAATACAGTCGTCTGAACTTGAGCTTCTTCTTGAATCGGCGTTACATCAGCTTGCACATAGGCTTCCGAAAAAATCTGGCTGGCTTGTAAATACTCAAAATCAAACTCAATTTCTTCAATTACTCGCAAAAGCATCTCTATTTCGGCACTTTGAGATTCTGCTACTAGACGTAACATATCGATTTCTTCTTGCATCTCTGTAATTACCGCATATGAGTTATAATTGCCATTTCCGCCACATGCGGACAGCGCGAAAACAATTAATAGAAGTAGCATAAATTTTGTCAAATTGTGTTTTATCATTATAACGCCTCCCGAATTTACTGTACACTGAAT